>JBHPHB010000006.1:0-38554 GCA_042569985.1 Spirochaetota bacterium
ACCCTGATAAGAATGGAGTTGCCTGTGGAGTATGTGACAGCTGCATGTTCCGCAAAATGGGATTTGAGGAAGCCGGAGAAACTGATTCCATCGAATATCGAAAATAATTCTTGTGGTTGATATATTGAAGTTTAATAATAAATTTGCCAGTATAATTCGAGTCACAGGTATTTTAGATTTACTGTTTCCGTCAGCTTGTATAAATTGCAAAAAGCCGGTTAAGTTTGAAGAGAATAGTGTTTGCAATGAATGTTTAAGCAGTGTAAAATTGATAGAAGAGAAGTGTGAACGGTGTTCCGGTATTATTGAAAAAGGCAAATGCACAATATGCTCGGACAGGGAATTTTATATAAAGAAGAATATTGCAGTTGCAGAATATTCCGGCCTTATTAAGGAACTGCTGCATGTTCTTAAGTTTAACAAAAGGCGAAGGTTATACAGGCATCTGAGCAAAATAGCATATCCTGAATTATTAAAAAGTAAGATTGACTGTGACATGCTGTCGTCTGTACCCATGAGTAGTACAAATAGATGGGAAAGAGGATTTAACCAGTCAGAACTTATTTCAAAGGATTTATCCTCAATGCTGGGATTGCCCTATCATGAACTACTCAGGGAGAATCGAAATACAATTTCTCAAAAAGGGCTGGGGTACCGTGACAGGTTCATTAATGTTCTGAATAAGTACTGTGTGAATGATCCGTCTTTTATTATAGGAAAAAAAATATTATTAGTTGATGATGTTTTTACAACGGGTGCAACCATGAATGAGTGCGCACGAATTTTACTTGAATCCGGTGCATTGGAAATTTGTTCTTTAACGATTGCCCGGGCTAAAGTGGATTCGTTATAAAATATTTGAAATAAATAATTATGGAGAAAAAGAATGAAGAGGGAATCTGATGACAATATCGAAATAATTACTCTTGAAGGCCGCATTGACCAGGAGGGTTCTGAGGAATTGGAAGATGTCCTCCAGGACTGCTATGAAAAAAAGAGACTCAATATATGTGTTGATATGATCAATGTTAAACACATATGCAGTTCAGCTCTTGGCGTTCTGGTAGCACTGAAGAGGAAGATCAAAGACAGGGAGGGTGATATTAAACTGGTTATTGCAAATGATAACCTTTTAAAACTTTTTCAAACAACAATGCTTGACAAGGTGTTTGAAATTTATGATTCAAAGAGAGAGACATTAAGCACTTTTGATTAAATAATGAAACAAGATAAAACTGATATAAAGGAAATTTTATATCCTCTTAATGATTCTCTAAAAGAGGTTGATGAAATCATAAAACAAAAATTATTGACCGGGATCCCCCTGGTTGATGAGAGTGCAATGTATCTTTTTGACAGGGGAGGTAAAAGGATCCGGGCATCACTTCTTTTGCTGGCCAGTGGAATAAAAGGGAACATTGCAGATGGAGCGGAAAGAGTGGGAGCTGCAGCGGAAATTATACATGCAGCCACTTTAATTCACGATGATATTATCGACCAGTCAATATTGAGGAGAGGAGATGTTGCCGTACCTCAGAAATGGGGTAACAAGGTGGCGGTTTTGGCCGGCGATTACATGTACACTGTAGCAATGGATATTACCATTGCCGAAGGGATCACCGAGTTGCTGTCTGTTATGGCATCTGGGACTATGGACATGGTAAAGGGAGAATTGTATCAAATGCAATTCTCAAATATTGATACAATCAGCAGGGAACACTATTATAATATTATTGAACTGAAAACTGCAAATTATATGGGGTGTTGTACCAGGATGGGTGCAATTCTGGCAGGGTTTGATAAAAATGAATGCGACCAGTTATATTGGTTTGGTAAAAACCTGGGTTATGCATTTCAAATAATCGATGATAATCTCGATGTAGTCCAGGAAAAAAGTACTACGGGAAAGGATGCCGGTAATGATTTTCTTGATGGTAAAATAACATTGCCCTTTATCTACTTGCTGGAAAAATCTGATTCTAATGAACAAAAAAGATTGAAAGAATATGCTTTAAATCCGAATATTGATAACTGGATAGTTATAAAGGACTTGATTCTTGAAATGGGGGCAGTTGAATATGCCAATAGCGTTGCTCATGATTATATTGACAAAGCCATGAAAATAATCGGACAGTTCCCTGAAACAGAGTGCAGGGGTATTCTGGAAAAACTGTCACATTTTCTTGGTAACAGGAATTATTGAAAGAGTATATTATAAATATTTATTAATAGAAAAATATGGAGGTAATATGTTAACCAAAGAGAAGGAAGAGGTTATAAAACATTATGACACTGGTTTAAAAGCCTATAAACTGAGAAAATGGGACGAGGCCATAGCGGAATTTGAAATGGCCTTGAAGATAGATCCCGAAGACGGGCCTTCTAAACTTTATCTTCAGAGGTCAAATGACTTTAAGGCATCACCTCCTCCCGAAGATTGGGATGGTGTATTTACTATGAAAACTAAATAGAAGGATATGAAAGGATAATGGCTAAAAAAGTAATTCAGGTAAGTAAAAATCCGGTTTATGACAATGGCATGGTCAGTACTGTTTTTGCAAAGGATACGGAATTTGTTGGCGACCTGTCATTTAAAAAATCTCTTCAGATCAATGGGCGATTTGAAGGAGAAATTTCATCAGGTGGATTCCTTGTTGTTTATGAAGGGGCTGTTGTTAAGGCCAATATAAAAGCAAAATCTGTAATAGTTATGGGTACAGTTTATGGCAATATCGAAGCAACAAATTCACTGGAAATTCAACCCAATGGAAAACTCTATGGAAACATCAGGACATCAAAACTTAGGATTGCCGATGGTGTTGTATTTGAAGGTAAATGCGAGATGATTAAACCTGAAGAGAGAAAACCAAAAAAGGATAATAAAACCCAGGAGAGCCCGCTAAAAGAGACAGGATGACGATATACATATGTCAAAATCCTATGAAGCTAAATATTATATTACAATAGAAAATGACAGGGTCCAGTGTAAATTATGTCCTCACAATTGTATAATCCCTCCCGGTGAAACCGGAACCTGCAATGTTAGGAGGAATATTGATAATAAGCTCATAAGTGAAATCTACGGTGAAGTTTCATCAATAAGCATGGACCCGATTGAGAAGAAACCTCTTTACCATTTTTACCCGGGCAGCCAGATATTATCAATTGGTACAAGGGGCTGCAACATGAAATGTCCATATTGCCAGAATTGGCATATATCACAGGATTCCAATGTGCACACATCATTTCATTCATACGATAAGATTGTAAAACTTGCACTTAACAATAAATCAGTGGGAATTGCCTATACATACTCTGAGCCAATTATATGGTTTGAGTACATTCTTGATACTGCAGCCCTTGGCAGGGAAAAGGGCTTGAAAAATGTATTGGTTACAAACGGGTATATAAATGATGAACCCCTGCGCGAACTAATTCAATATGTTGATGCAGTGAATATTGACCTGAAATCCTACAGGGAACAAACATATAAAAAAATCCAAAAGGGAAACCTGGCTGATGTAAAGAATACAATAGAAGTTTCCCATAACATGGGAATTTCAATTGAGATTACCACTCTCATAGTCACCGGTTTAAATGATGATCTTGATGAAATGAAAGATATTATAAATTATATCTCTTCAGTAGACAGGGACATCCCCTGGCACATTTCAAGATATTTCCCAAATTATAACTATAATAAACCGGCAACTGATATAAAATTTATCTACAAAGTATATGAAGAGGCACTTAAGAAATTGAATTTTGTATATTGCGGTAACATACCTTCCGGTGATGCCGGAAATAATACAATTTGCCCTTCATGCAGTAAAAAAGTCATTTCACGTTCCGGGTATTCAACTACAATTGATTCTTTAAATAACGGGAAATGTGGTGAATGCGGTACTGATCTTAAAATAATACATTAAACTTTTGAACTATATAATAGGAATAAGTAATTTATAGTGAGTAATAATTTTCAAGAGCTTGTATCTCAGAATAAGAGAATAGATCTTTTTGCCTATTCTGTCAGTAGGGAGATGGAAAAAGATATCCGTGAAATCTTAAAACTCATACTGGAAAAGCAAGGATATCCGGAACTTCGCGAGGTAATATACACCTGCCTTAAGGAACTTGTTGTTAATGCGGTAAAGGCCAACTTTAAAAATATATTTTTTGAAGATTATAAAGAAATTGATAAACTGAGCAGTTTAATAAACTATTACACGGCCCTGCAGGTTTTTAAGCTTGAATTGAGCAGGGAAGAAGCGAGCTATCTTGGTGAACTTGCACAAAGAAGTAATCTTAAGGTGGAAATACACTTTGAAACAAAGGGCAGTGATTTGTGTTTAACAGTCATCAACCCTGTGCCAATGATAAAGATTGAACAGGAAAATGTTATGAGAAAACTTAATGATGCCCGTAAGTGCGAGAACATTGCCGAATATTTTAAAGTAAATGAAGTGGATCCCCATAAGGAGGGAGCAGGGCTTGGTCTTATCCTTGTAACTTTAATGCTCAAGAGCCTTGGGATTCCAGGGGAAAATTTTACCGTCAAGTCATATGTTGACAGGACCGTTGCGAAGTTAATAATACCCCTTACTGATAAAACACTGGGTAGATTTAATTTCCAGGAATGAAATAAAAAAAATAATGAAAAGTAAAAGCAAAATTGACATTAAAATCCTTATCTCGCTGCTTGTAATATGCCTGTTGATTATTCTTTTCTGGAATACTATAGTTGTCTATCCAATCAAGATTTTTGTTGTTCTTCTTCATGAAATAAGCCATGGCATTGCAGCAGTAATTACCGGGGGAAGTATAGTTAAGATTGAAATAAGTTCAAACCAGGGGGGTGTCTGTTATACATTGGGAGGACTGAGGTTTATAATTTTGAGCGCCGGATATCTTGGGAGCATGTTCTGGGGAGGTTTGATCCTTGTCATGGCATCCAGGAGTAAATTTGACAAATATATATCAATAATAATTGGTGTTATAATTCTTATAATAACAGCGGTTTTTATACGGAATGCATTTGGGCTTATATACGGGATTGTTTTTAGCCTGGTTATGGTGGCCCTGGGGTGGTTTGTCAATATGGAGGTAAATGACTTTATCCTGAAAGTCATTGGACTTACCAGTATACTCTATGCAATAATTGATATAAAGGACGATCTTTTGACAAGGCAGATTCCTTCATCTGACGCAAGTATGCTGGGAAAGTTTTATTTTGGAAGCTCAACTTTCTGGGGTATCCTATGGGTGATCATTGCTCTTTTAATGGCTTTTTTGTTTTTGAGAATATCATCAAAAAATAGAATTGAGTATTGACTTGTTGAAGTACCATAAATATTTTTTTTTGTGGTAATTCTTATCTACATTACTAATAACAGTAACCTGAAAAAAATATTATGGATAAAAGCAAGGTAAATAGAGTTTGTAAAAGCTTTGGTCTCTCTCCAAATAAAAGACTGGGCCAAAGCTTTTTAGTCAATGATGATGTCACAAATAAAATTATTTGCGCCATTTCTCCCGGTAAAGACGATGAAATACTTGAAATAGGCCCAGGGTTGGGTGCTTTGACTGATGTTCTTATTGACAAAGCAGCATCGGTTACAGCTGTAGAAATTGATAATGGAATATCAAAATACCTGGAATATGAGTTTAATGAAAAAGATAATTTCAAACTTATTCACGGGGATTTTTTAAAACAGGAAGTTAATGGTGGTTTCAATAAAGTAGTATCAAATCTTCCTTATTATTGTGCCTCTGAAATTCTATTTAAAATAGCGGAAAATTTTAATGCCGGTGAAGTTTATGTTATGCTTCAGAGAGATATGGCAGAGAGGATTATCTCCGGTCCCGGTTCAAAGAGTTACGGCAGCCTCACGGTTACACTTGGGTTTTATTACAAACCCAAAATATTGTTTCATGTGAGTAATGAAGCTTTTTATCCCAGGCCCGAGATAGAATCCTCCTTTATGAGTTTGGCTAGAAGAGAAAATCTACTTCTGAAGAACCCTGAGGATTTGGCTTTATTTAAGAGGGTTGTGAAATCTGCTTTCTGGGGCAGGAGAAAAATTATACTAAATTCATTAACTGAATCACCTCATTTGGATTTTAATAAGATGACCACGGAAAAGATTTTAAAGGCTGCCGGGATTCCCAATAAGGAGCGTGGGGAAAATCTCAGTATTGATAATTTTGTAAATATTGTTTCCATAATCAGGGATATTGATTAACCATGTAAAATGCTTACGTTAAACATTATAAAATAGTTTTTCAGAATAAAATTAAATTTGATTATTTAAATATAAAAAAAATAAATTGGATTATATCAGGGGAGAGTAAATTCCATGGATAATGATAAACTTATAAAATTGCTTGAGCAGGTTAAAGATGGGGAACGGGATGTTAAAAGTGTTTTGGAGGAATTAAAAGGGCTTCCCTTCAAGGACCTGGGCTATGCAAAAGTTGACAGCCATAGAAGCCTCCGTACAGGAGTACCCGAGGTTATTTATTGTGAGGGGAAAAGCCTGGAGCACATAGAGGGAATAGTAAAGGAGCTTTCTCTGCATTATGATAACATTCTTGCAACAAGGGCAAGCCATGAAGTTTTCAATTCTATTAAAAAGGTAACAGGTGACTGTGAGTACCACGAAATTGCACGGATTGTAATAATTAAACCCAGGGAAACTAAAAAGGTGGGTAATATTGTCGTTGTCAGTGGAGGAACTTCTGATATTCCCGTGGCAGAAGAAGCAGCCATTACTGCAGAATTGCTTGGCAATAATGTTAAACGCATTTATGATGCAGGTGTTGCCGGTATTCACCGATTACTGGATTCATGTGATGATTTATTTAAAGCAAATGTTGTAATTGCTGTTGCCGGTATGGAAGGGGCACTGGCAAGTGTAGTGGGCGGGCTTGTTTCCTGTCCTGTTATCGGTTTACCCACAAGTATAGGGTACGGTACCAGTTATGGAGGCCTGGCAGCCCTTTTATCCATGTTGAACAGCTGTGCTTCGGGGCTTTCAGTTGTAAATATTGATAATGGCTTTGGAGCAGGTTTTCAGGCAAGTTTAATAAATAAGATGGCCCGTGAAAATATTGACAAATAAATTGACAATTTTAATGGCATAATTCAATTTGCCATAACTTTTCTTTTAGATACTTTATAGATATTATGATACTCAATAAGATAAATAACGTTTCCGATTTAAGGAAATTGACCACTAAAGAACTTGATGAGCTTTCAGGTGATGTGAGGGACTACATAATTGATGTAATTTCGAAAAACGGTGGGCATCTTGCTTCGTCATTGGGCGTTGTTGAATTAACAATTGCACTTCATTATGTGTTTAATACTCCCCACGATAAGTTGATCTGGGATGTTGGGCATCAGACATACGCGCATAAAATTCTTACTGGCAGAAAAAGCAAATTTAATACTATCAGAAAATTTAAGGGCCTCAGCGGTTTTCCTAAGATTGACGAATCCAGGTATGATACTTATAATACCGGTCATAGCAGCACAAGCCTTTCTCTGGCCCTTGGAGAAGCCATTAGCCGTGATTTGAGTAAAAGGAAAAACAAGGTTATAGCGGTTATTGGTGACGGGTCATTAACGGGAGGAATGGCTTTTGAGGCATTAAACCATATTGGTCATATAAAAAAGGATGTCATAATTATTCTCAATGATAATGAGCATTCAATTTCGGAAAATGTAGGAGCACTATCGAGGTATTTAACCAGGATCCTTACTACATCCATTTATAACAAGTTTAGAAGTAAAAGTATTGAACTTACAAGAAAAATTCCCAGGTTTGGGGAATCAATTTATAAGTTTGTATATTCTGTAATCGAGAGTTTCAAAGGCCTGTTAATACCGGGCCAGCTTTTTGAAGATATGGGGGTGAGATATTTTGGCCCCATTGACGGACATGATATGGAATCGTTGATTGATATATTTGAAAATGTTAAGAAAATAAATTCTGATCCAAAGATAATTCATGTTATTACACAAAAGGGCAAGGGGTATAAGCCTGCGGAAATTGACCCGCCCCGTTTTCATGGAATCGGTCCCTTTGATGTGGCAACCGGCAGTGGATTGAATGGCAATAAGTATCTTTCATATTCAGAAGTTGCCGGTAAAACATTAGTTGAAATTGCAAAGAAAGATAAAAAAATAATAGCCATAACGGCAGCTATGAAACTGGGCACGGGCCTTTATGAATTTGAAAAAAAATTCCCCGGAAGATTTTTTGATGTGGGTATTGCAGAGCAGCATGGTGTAACCATGGCGGGATCTCTTGCAAAATCCGGCCTGAAGCCCTTTATCTCAATCTACTCAACTTTTTTACAGAGAGCGGTGGATCAGCTTATCCATGATATTGGAGCAATGAATATGCCCATTAAGCTCTTAATCGACAGGGCCGGTGTTGTGGGAGCAGACGGAGATACGCATCATGGCCTGTTTGACATCTCCCTCATTCGGGATATACCTAATTTTGTGCTACTGGCTCCTTCAAATGGCCTTGAACTGAGGGATATGATACATTTTGCGTCAAATTATAATGACGGACCCATTGCTATTCGTTTTCCCAGGGGCAGTATTGAAAGTGAAAGTTTAAGCTTAAAATCCTCGGGGAAATTTAAGCTTGGTAAAATTAAAAGGCTCACAGACGGAAAAGACCTGGCCATTTTTACAATGGGTGATATGATTGAAGTGGCGCTTCAATTACAGAAATTATTGATGGAAAAAGGTTATAAACTATCCGTGGTGAATCTGCTCTCATTGAAACCTCTTAATTTAACCGGTGTTGAAAAAATAATCGGGGAAACCGGTGGTTTTATAACCCTGGAAAACGGAGTGCTGTCAGGAGGTATTGGCGAGTACATTATTTCCAATATTAAAAGAGATTTAAGAGATAAGTTGTTATTCAATGCCGGATTTCCCGATGAATATATTACCCATGGAAGTATACCGGAACTGTTTGAAAAATTTGGTATTGATGCGAAATCTCTAAGTAAAAGAGTAATTGATAAATTAAAATAGGTAATCTATTAAACTATACTACTTTTTGACCGGCCAAAAAGTGGCCACAAACGAGCGAACAGAGTGAGCGAGTGCCTCTTCCAAAACCGCGCCTCTAGGGTCGCCTCTCGCCATCCCTGCCTCGCTTATTTTGGATTTACTTGTAATGGATGTTATATGTACGGCTGTGATAGACATCCTGTTTACACAGCCTAAGAAAAAATACATCCATGTATTTTTGATGTGCTTGTTATTGGTTTTCTAGGAAGTTAATACCCATTTATGCAAGCACCATGTCTCATAATGGATTTTATTATAAGCAAAAAATATCTTTTGTTGACAAAAAGATACCTGCTTGCTATGATCTATTTAAAATTTTCCGATAAATATTCTTGAAAAGATGACGATGAGTTACCATTAAGGGACATTAAGAAAATGTGCTTAACTCTTATGCGTACTTTAATTTAGGAGATGGATATGAAATTTATAAGTCTAGTGATTTTGTTGCTGTTTGTTTTATCATGTAATGAAGAGAGCGGTTCAAATTCAATTTTAAATGATGATGAAAATAATATGGATACATGGTTTCATTCGGAATATCGATCAGGCAGAACCTTTTTTGGCTCATGTACATTGAAAAATTTGACAACAGGACAAATCCTTTGCAAAGAGAATTGGCATGAAGAGGAAGGCTCTGGTGCCAATATATACTGTGAAGATGAGATAAATTACGAGAAAACTTTTTCTCTTGCGAAGGGGTGTGGTCTTGAAAATCTTGTTGGAGTATGCGGGAGCACAATTGTGGACGTGTATGGATCGGTTACTGGTGCCTATTCCGACACTTATTATTATTCTCCTACGCTATCTGAGAGTGTCGCTAGGAATATATGTGCTGGGTATGATAATAGTTACAACGATGATTATTATTTCGTAGGCATTAGTGAGATGTAATTCTCTCACAACCTCCACAAAAAGAACAATCCATTGTTAACCGCGAAAAACCTGAATATGACGGACCTTTACCTGTTTTGTTTTTTCAGGAATTTAGTATCCATTTCTGCAAGCACCATGCCGCATAATGGGTTTTATTGGAAGCAAAAAATATCTTTTGTTGACAAAAAGATACCTGCTTGCTATGATCTATTAAAATTTGCGCCGAGAAAATGAAAAAAATTTTCGCTACACAATATTATAACCTGCTTTTGAAATTCAAATTTCAAAAAAATAATTTGTCAAAAAAACTAATGAAACAAATGAAAAGAAAATATTAATGTCTTCTACGGAGATCTTATCCTTGGTCTGAAGTAGCCCCCTGATAAAAAATAAAATTTCTTAGTTTTAGTTATAACTCGATCTGCCAACTGCGGTACTTGAAAGTCACAGTCATCTTCTCATGATCTACAGATACTATCTGGCTGTTGTGGAAATAACCTGAAGCAATATACTCGGCAGTGCGGAATATGACATCATTTTCATTACCGTTAATTGGCTGGAAATAAACATGGAAGCCATTGCCATATGATGTTTTTATACTGGCTGATTCTTCTTTTGAAATAATGTTCTCCTTTTCAAGATGTTTGCAGAATGTATTCATCCAGGTGAACCTGAACTTTTTATATGGGATAAATGAAATGTCCTTTAACTCCCCTGTTTTCATGTTAATAATTTCACGAGTTGCGACAATGTGAACATGAGGATTGAAATTTAGACTGTTACCGCATTTGTGAAGTGTTGCGATCATACCCGGATGCAATTCTTTTTCTTTATCACCTGCTATTTTTCTAATCTCTTTTGTATAAAGCTTTGATGACACTTTTATCATTTTTGCAGGATCGTAATTCCTATTAAATAATAGTTTTGATACACCTCCCGGTAAAGTAAGAGTGATATGGAAATGATGTAGTGAAGTATTGATAATTCCTGACAGATTTATTGACCAACCAAAGAGTCTTTTACGGTAACATGAAAGACAGAGACGGGATTTACATGCGACAGGCCAGGATGGCCTTAGTGTCGACGCGCGACTGGAGGTCGAAAAGGGTGTCGACTAAAAGGAACGATTAGAATAGTGCCGCATTCAGGGCAGGTATGACGGATGAAACCATTGCTGAACTTTCCGCACCGAATAAGCTTTCCAACTTCAATGTATTTTCTACTGTCAAGTTGGCCGTAGAAGGTAGAATATTTTTTGTTGTAAATACCCTGAAAACCCTGCCAGTGACGAATCCATATTCCCTTGTAATAAGAATTACGATCCAGACCAGGGATATACATAATATCCTGTTTTATTTCTGATGTTATGTACACATAATATAAACGAATAGGGAAGGGGAACGATAAAAAAAGTTTAATCTTTAATAATACATTAATCACTTAATATTTATATATCAACAAAAGGAGAAGTATATTATGTGCTGAAAAGGAGAGAGGGTATATAAGATAATAGAAATTTATCATTAAGTGAGCAAAGGATAAGCAAAAGTGATTGGGGAAGACAGTATTTTAACTGGATAACATAAGTGCAGGTGAACAATATAACTTGACTTAAATAATAAATATTTAAAAACTATTATTAATTATAATAAATTAACTGAATTCAATATGGAAAAGAAAAAGCGCACTCGAATTGATGTATACCTTGCCGAAAAAGGCCTTTCTCAATCCAGGGAAAAGGCAAAGAGAGAAATCTTATCGGGATGGGTAAAAGTTGATGGTGAAACCGTGAGAGAGCCGTCAAAGCTCATAACGGGCGCGGAGGAAATTAATGTGGCAAGGCCCCGTGGATTATTTGTCAGCAGGGGTGGGGAGAAACTAAATCATGCATTAAAGGTCTTTGATTTAGACATAAAGGGAAAGGTTGCCGCCGATATTGGTTCTTCCACGGGAGGTTTTACAGACTGCCTTCTCAAGGCAGGCGCATCTAAAGTATATGCCATTGATGTGGGATACGGGCAGCTGGATTACTCTCTACGCACCGATAACAGGGTTATCGTAATGGAAAGGACCAATGTGCGGAATTTAAAAAAAACTGATTTTGATGGTATCGATTTTATTTCGGTTGATCTTTCATTTATTTCCGTGCAAAAAGTATTTCCAGGCATTATGGAGGTTTTCAGTCCGGCGGATGGTATAATTTTAATAAAACCTCAATTTGAAGCTGCTAAAAATGAACACAAGAAGGGTGTTGTAAGAAAAAAAGATACCCATGAAATAATACTTAAACGGGTTTTGGATAATCTTACAGGCATGGGATTGGTTTACAGGGGACTATCCTATTCTCCCATAAAAGGGCCCTCGGGGAACATTGAATTCTTGCTTTACTTTTCAACAATACAAAAAAGTGATTATACCTTAAAAGATAAAAAAAATATGATGTTAGATGTCGATTATATAATTGATGAGGCACATGAAAAACTGAATAAATAACAGATATAATTGAAACCATTGTGCTGCATTTTTTGTCATAGTAGCGAGGGATTGGTATATTTAGGTAAATATTTGTTGACCGCACAATTATTATTTGATTTTCTTTAAAGAAAGTTATTAATGTAACAAATGTGTTAAGCATAAATATTAAAAACAAAATAAATATAAAGGTCATTATGAAGAAAAAAATAATATTATCGTTCTTGTTCTTAATGGTATTTTTTGTTGAGAGCATCTTTGCATTTGATTTAAAGAGCATAGTGGCTTATCCCGTACCCTTTAATCCTAAAAACGGGGTACTTACTGTTGAAGATAGAGTTGCCGCCGCAGATAAAATAAGTATTACAATTTATGATATAAATGGTGATAAAGTATTTTCAAGTAGTAATGCTTCCTCATCTATTACATGGAACGGTAGAAATAGACGGGGCATGAGGGTAAAGCCCGGATTATATTTGATCAGGGTTACCGTAGAAGATAATTCAGGAGATTATGGTAAGAAGGTAATAAGAATCCTTGTTAATTACTAAAGGATTGGGGTTAATATTTTTAATGAAAATAAAAAAAATACATTTTTCTATTAACGCGCTATTGAAGTTTATATTTGTAATTATATTTACATTTGTATTATTCATAAGCGCCGACCTTTTTGCTTCAAATGCCGGCAGCAGGGGTTCATTTACCCGAAGCGGCTGGGTGGGAGCAAGGTATGTGGCAATGGGAATGGCAGCGGACGTTTTAGTTGATGATGTATATGCAATTTACTGGAACCCGGCGGGATTGAGTGAGTTAAAGGGAAGGGAAAAATTAACAATAGATGAAATAAAGGACCAGGTAAGAAAGGGTAAGGTAAATAAAATACCCGAAGATGATCTCATAAATTTTACAGAAGAAAAAGTGGATAAGTCAGTTTTACAGGTAGGTGTTTCCGGAGCAATGCTCGATATTGACAGGTATGCAGGTTTTACCGGAGTGGCCTTTGGTATGCTGGGCGGCGTTTTCGGAATAGGCCTATATACAATAGTGTCCCCCAATATTGAAACAAGGGATGCCTCCGGTGTAAAAACTGGTGATACCCATTATGTTGCGGGAGTTTCATATTTTTCATATGGATGGTCCTTTGGGATATCACAAATTGGGGTCTCATTAAAAGGGCTATATGAAAAAATTGATACGTCAGATTACCTGGGGGTTGGAAGCGATATTGGAATACAGGCATATTTATTTCCTTTCCTGAAAGTCGGATTTGTTGCCCAGGATTTAGGTTCCTTTTTAACTCCCGCAAGCAAGCAGGAAAATGTGGAAAGCAGAGTTGATGTGTTTTATCCCACTTTAAGGCTTGGGGCGGCAATAACAACAGAAACCGGTATTGAGCTTTCTTTAAGCGTAATAAAAAAACTTGAACAGGATGGGTATGAAGTTAATGTGGGGTTTCAATACAGAATTGTGAAATATGTTTCAATATATTTAGGTATAAACGATTCATATTTTTCAGCAGGTACTACGGTACGCTTTTTAAACATTAATGCTTCATATGCATTTTCATTTGACAAGATTGATTATGGCTACAATAATACATTTTCAATAAAATTGATGTTCTAGGCATGTTGGGATAATGAAAATTACACGGTTCGTTAATATATGAAAAACATAATAGGTTGTTAGGCATCTGGTTTGAAAGAAAAAGTAAAGATAATGGGAATCTTGAATGTTACCCCGGATTCATTTTATGACGGTGGTAATTATTATGATAAGAATAAGGCAATTGACAGGGCCTTCGAAATTGCACATGAAGGGGCTGACTATATTGATATTGGAGGCGAATCTACAAGGCCCGGTTCCGAACCGATATCTGAGCAGTTAGAAATTGACAGGGTTTGCCCTGTCATTGAAAGCGTGATAAAGGATATTGATATCCCAATATCAATTGATACAAGCAAATCCGCCGTTGCCAGGGCTGCCCTTAATGCCGGTGCAAAAATTGTAAATGATATTAGCGGTTTGGCCTTTGATGAGGAAATGGCAGGTGTTGTGGCAAAGCATAATGCCGGATTGATTTTGATGCATATTAAGGGCACGCCAAAGGATATGCAGAAAAATCCAGTTTATGATAACCTAATGGGAGAAATATACCACTACCTGGAGGATGCGGTAAAGAAGGCAATAGACAGCGGTATTGATGAGAGTAAGATTATTATCGATCCGGGCATAGGTTTTGGTAAGTCTCTGGAGGATAATTATATCATAATTAACAACCTGGTATCTTTAACAAAGATGGGATATCCCGTTTTAATTGGCCTGTCAAGAAAGTCATTGATAAGAAATTTATATGAAAATGATGTTAACAGGTTGCCCGGTACAATTTCATTGAATATTATTTCAATTTTAAACGGAGCTGAAATCATCAGGGTCCACGATGTAAAAGAGCATAAATTGGCCATGGATACACTTAAAATGTTAAAAAAGGTTTCATAAAAAATGCAGGCTTTAACTGATAATTTAATGATTTACTTTGGTGTTTTCTGGGATTATTTCAGAATCATTATTGATATTATATTGGTCTCCTTTTTGCTCTATTGGGGCTACAGGTTCCTTTCAAATACAAGGGCCATTCAGCTTTTAAAGGGTGTCTTCCTTATTGTATTTTTTGCTGTTTTGTCAAAGCTGCTAAAACTGGACACTCTTAATTGGCTTTTGGATAAATTTGCCACGTCATTGGTAATTCTTGTAGTCATTATATTCCAGCCCGAACTTAGAAGGCTCATAACCCAGTTTGGTCAGCGAAACTGGATAGCATCGGAATCAAAGGAAATATTACCCCTGGATGAGCTTGTGAGCGCAATCTTTTCTATGGCTGCTGAGAAAGTGGGTTCCATAATTGTAATTGAAAGAAATACGGGATTGAAGAGTTATGTTGAATCTGGTATTGCCGTGGATTCGAATATAACCGAGGAAATTATCAGGACTATATTTTATCCATTTACACCGCTTCATGATGGGGCAATTATTATACATGCTGGTAGGATCGCTTCGGCAGCCTGCTATTTACCCCTTAGCGATTCAAAGCAACTAAGAAAACATCATGGAGCAAGACACCGTGCTGCACTTGGTATTGCGGAAGAAACAGATGCCCTTGTTTTGGTAACATCAGAAGAGTCCGGTAATATTTCTATTATGGTTAACGGTAAAATCCATCCCAGGATTAAAGCTGCAGATTTGAAAAACATGATACTGTTTTTTATGAATCCAAAAACGGCTAATGAGGAGAAGTATAAGCTGGCATGAAAAGTTATTTTGAAAGAGCAATGAAGAATGCCAGGGTGAGAGATATTCTCCCCAAGGCAATATGCCTTATGCTGGGTGTAATATTATGGGCCTATATATCAAGCAGTAACACTTCTGAAATTGAATATAAAATTTCTCTGACATATAAAAATCTTTCTTCTAATTTGATTGTCTCCAGGGTTTCACATAAAAACGTAAAGGTAATTTGTGAAGGGAAGAAGGAATATTTGAATAACGTGAGGCCTAAAAACTTAAAAGTAATTGTAGACCTTAAAAAAGCCAGGGTTGGGAAGGCCAGAAGTTATAAGGTGGAACTTATAAAAACCGGAGTCCCCGAGGGTGTTGATATCTCTTTGAAAAATAAAAGGGTAAGGCTCAGTGTGGAGAGGAAGGCCAGGAAGAAGATAAAAATTATCCTCAGGACAAGGGGTGATGTTAAAAAGGGTTGTTTTGTGGGCAAGGTTAAAGTGAAACCGTCGTGGGTTTCAGTTACCGGCCCAAAATCTGTAATTGACAAAATTGAGGATGTTGACACTGAAACGATTTCACTGGCCGGTAAATCGGAAACAATCAAAAGGGAGTTTGACTTAAATATAAAAAATATTAGGGATGTCAGTTTTAGTACAACAACGGTTAGTGTTGTCATCCCAATAATTGAATTCGGTGACCTCTATACATTGGATGTGCCTGTAAAATTAAAAAATATTGATAGCAATTATAGATATATTCTCAGGGATTCAAGTATCAAGCTCTATATCAAAAAAACTACTGCCAGTAAAATTTCAGTAAATGATGTTGATGTCACAATAGATATTAAAAAGATTAAAATTAAAAAGCTTTTCAGCAGGAAGAAGCAGGATTTTATTGATACTGAAATCCCTGTTAATATTGTGATAAAGAATAATGTTGATGCCAGTATAGTTTCTGTATTACCAGAGAGGGTAATTTTAAGGATTAAAAAGCAATAGCAAAGTTACATTGAATACTATATACTTAATAAAAGTATGATAATTATTTTACGGGGGTAACATGTCTCAGGTTAAGCTTTGTGTAAATATTGACCATATAGCAACAGTGAGGGAAGCAAGGGGTGGGATTGAACCAGATCCCCTTATTGGAGCAACCATTTGCGAAGATAGCGGTGCACATGGTATTACAGTGCACCTCAGGGAGGACAGGAGGCATATAATAGATGATGATGTTGTTAAATTAAAGGATATTGTAAAGGGTAAATACAACCTGGAAATGGCCCTATCCGATGATATAATTGGAATTGCAAAAAGTGTAGTACCCGATCAGATAACACTGGTCCCGGAAAAAAGGGAAGAGCTTACAACCGAAGGCGGCCTTGATGTTAAGGGTAATTTTGACAGAATTAAGCAAGTAATTAAGGAATTCCATGACCTTGGCATTATAATGTCCCTTTTTATTGAGCCAGATAAAGATGTTGTAAATATGTCCAGGGAAGTCGGTGCGGATTACATTGAAATACATACTGGAACATATTGTAATTCCAGGAGTGAACCGGAAATAAATAGAGAAATAAACAGGATTTATGATGCAGCTGCTTTAGCCTGTGATATTGGCATAGGGGTTAACGCAGGGCATGGATTGAATTATGAAAATACACCCATGATTCTAAAAACACCCGGTCTTGATGAGCTTAATATTGGGCATTCAATTATATCAAGGTCAATATTCGTGGGCCTTTCGGCCGCGGTAAAAGAGATGGTTGAAATAATTAAATAGCCCTTTCAGGGGATATTTAATGAAGAAGATACTATGAAATCTTTGTCATATATTTTGGAGCTGTAAATGTTAAAATTTTTATTTGTTGTTTTAGTAATTTTTCTGATTTATAATTTTATAAAACTTGTATTGCATATATTCAGGAATGTGAAAAGTAATCTTGAAGAGGAAAGGGACCAAAATTACAATGAACAGTCAGGTGTAAATTTCTTTGAAGAGGAAGATGATCCCGGTGAAAAGGTTATTGAGCTTGACAAGGACCAATATAAGGTAGAGTAAATAGAAGAAAGAATTCAGAAGATAGATGTCAGAGTGAAGAATGTAAAATAACAAGTGGTGTTTAAATGGTTTCATTAAAAGTTAAAATTATAATAACAGTAATATTTTGTACCCTAATAAGCATATCATGCGGAAAATTAGAGGGAGAATTTGCCTTTAAATCATTTCATGACAGTATGTATATGAAAAAGAGTGATGGAGCAGAGTTTCCCGCAGGTGAAAAGATAAAATGGATTTTTAAGCTTAAAGATTCATCTGGGCACCGTAAAATTGGTGTGCTTATAATGAAGAAAGAGATGATCTGGGTTGAGATAAAAACAAGGTCAGATTATATTGATAAAGAGAAGTCAATCATTTACGGAACATTTGATGGATTACCCTCGGGAAAGTTTCAGATTATCCTTACTGATGTTAAAAGAAATAACAGTAAAATTAGTAAGTTTAATTTTACTTTATACACTCCGGACGAGAAATAAACCACCCCTTGGTAAGCTGCCGTACAGGTAAATGCTCTAAGCATAGGGGCGGTTTGTTAAAAGGTATGCCTGCTTCGCAGACAATTCTATGCTGCCTTCGTAAGCATAGAATTTCAACCTCAAGCAAGACTTGAGGTATAATACCTTGTAATAAAACGGGGATAAAATTTATAGGGGTCCTTTATTAGCGGAGGAGGGACTCGAACCCCCCACACCACGGATATGAGCCGTGTGCTCTAACCTACTGAGCTACTCCGCCTTATTTAGCGCGGGCAGGATTTGAACCTGCGACCTTTGGGTTATGAGCCCAACGAGCTACCAGCTGCTCCACCGCGCGATCTTAAAATGAACTTATTTAAAACAAGACTTCACTGTCAAGGTTTTTTTTAATTTATGTATATTTTTGAATTTACACAGGAATTCAGGGCATTTCAATTTTTTTTTCAGAAAACATTTAACTCTTTTAATTCAGATTTGACGGGTTCATAATTGTTTCCGCTTGAAATTTATTTTTTGTGTGTTCCATGGCTTTATAATTAAAACAATTATTAGTGAATCATATTCAAAATCTTATTGACCAATAAATTATTATATAAAAATTACTAAATAGGTTTTGTTAATCATCTGGTTTTTTTGTAATAGTGCTATAAGTACTATATTTGTTAAATTTAATCATCTAAAACTCAATATAAAAAGTGAAAATGGTAAATGATTAACCCCTTAAAATATTTTCGCAACAGGACTGTGGGCCTTGTGCTTGGAAGCGGCGGTTCAAAAGGTATAGCCCATATATCTGTAATTGAATATTTAGAAAGTATGGGTATTCCCATAAATATGATTGCCGGCTCGAGTATGGGAGCCATAATTGGGACAATTTACAGCCTGGGATGCCTTAAGAAATTTAAAGAGGATTTGCTCAAGATAAGCCGCAAAGATATGATGTCTATTTTTGATCCTGTTTTTCCCAGATCGGGGCTTATTGCAGGAAAAAGCATAGTGGATTTTTTAAAAAGATATATTCCCAACGATGCGAATATTGAGGATTTAAAAATACCCATGTCAATAGTAGCAACTGATTACTACAACGGCAGGTCGGTAATTTTCCGTTCCGGGAATATCCTTGAGGCAATTAGGGCCAGTATTTCTCTGCCTGGCATACTTGTACCTGTGCGATTTAAAAGCACCTTTCTCATTGACGGGGGTGTTGCAAACCCATTACCCATAAATGTTGTAAAAAGCATGGGGGCCGGAATAACCATTGCAGTGAACCTTCATCCCCGCCTGAATGAGAAAAAATTTAAGAAGTACATTAAGCTTAAAAACGAGAGGTGGAAATCAATAATAGATGCCAGCGATATTGAAATTATTGAGGACCATGATGATATTGACTGCGGTATCCCACACAAAAATGTGGGGTGGCTTCATTCCGTTGAAAACTGGCTTGGAGTGGGCAGGGAGAAGAAAAAACAAAAGGATGATTTTGAAGTACCCAATATTTTTGAGATTATATCTCAAACGGTTGATATAATGGAATATGTAAATACCATGCTTATGCTTAAATACGGGCCTCCAAATGTACTTATCGAACCAAAGGTAATGGACATTCCCACTCTTGATTTTACAAAATCAGCAGCAGTTATTACAGAGGGTTTTCTGGCATGTGCAAAGGCAAAAAAATCTCTAATAAGAAAAGTAAAGATGTGGATTTAAGCCGGGGATAATAAAATGCCGAATAAAAATGATGATATTAAAGCAAAATATAATGAACTTGCAGAACTGCTTGAAAAGTATAATTATCACTATTATAACCTCAATGACCCCATTGTTGATGATTCCCAATATGATTCTCTCATGCAGGAGCTTATTGAAATTGAAAGGAGATATCCCAGTTTAAAACGTGAGGATTCGCCTTCGGCACAGGTGGGTGGTTTTGTGTCAGAGGCTTTTTCTGAAGTGCATCATGATCCCCCCATGCTTAGCCTGGGGAATGTTTTTTCAGAGGAAGATCTGCTTGATTTTGATAAAAGGTGCATGAAAAACCTGGATGTTCAGGGAGAGCTTAAATATTCAGTGGAATTAAAATATGATGGCCTGGCTGTTGAGATTATTTATGAAAGGGGCAGGCTAAAGCAGGGATCAACCCGGGGTAATGGCATTAAGGGTGAGGATGTTACCAGGAATATCTCAACAATAGGTAATATTCCTTTAACACTTGAAGATGCCTCTCCTGAATATTTAACCCTGAGGGGAGAAGTTTATATGAGGCATGGTGAATTTGAAAAACTAAATGCCCTCAGGCTTGAGAGAGGGGAACCTCCTTTTGCCAATCCAAGGAATGCCGCATCGGGCTCGCTCCGTCAAATTGACCCTTCCGTTACTGAGGAAAGGGAACTTGATATTGTTTTTTATGGTACTGGTCAAATATCCGGTGAAGTAAGCATAGATAATCAGGATGAGCTTATAAACTATCTGAAAAAATTGAGCATTGCTGTACCCCTTTATTTTGAGGTCGGTAATATTGACAGGGTTAAGACCTTCTATAACTTTTGGCTTGAGAACAGGCATACACTGGATTTTGATGTTGACGGCATTGTCATTAAAGTTGATGATTTTAATCTTCGTGAAAAACTGGGTGCAACCAGTAAAGCCCCCAGGTGGGCAACTGCATGGAAATTTCCGGCAAAGGAAGCAGTTACGGTACTCACATCAGTTGACCTGCAGGTTGGGAGGACTGGTATTATTACACCCGTTGCAAATTTGAGTCCCATAAATATTGGAGGGGTGGTGGTTAAACGGGCAACCCTTCACAACTTTAGGGAAGTTGAGAGGCTGGGAGTCAGGCTTGGCGATACTGTTAAAATAAAGAGGGCAGGCGATGTAATTCCCAAAATTGTGGATGTTCTGGAAAAAGGCAAGGAGAGTAAAGGAAAAGATGGGGATATTTTACCGCCGGAAAAATGTCCCGCCTGTAATGAGAAGCTTCAAAAAGAGGATATTTACCTGAGATGTGTTAACAGAGATTGTGAATCAATTTTGCTGGAGAACCTGAAGTTTTTTGTTTCAAAAGACGGCATGGATATTGAATATTTTGGCCCTGAAAAAGTAATACAGCTATATAATATTGGAAAAATAAAGAACATTGCCGATTATTACAGTCTTACCAAGGAAGACCTCATGATGATTGACAGGATGGGAGATAAACTTGCCAATAAAATGCTTGATTCAATAAATAACCGAAGGGAAATAAGTTTATCTCACTTTCTGAAAAGCCTTGGCATCAGGAATGTGGGTGAATATGTTTCAAGGGTCATTGCAAAGAATGTGGTAAGCCTGGAAAGAATGAACAAGATGACCGTGGAAGACTTGATGGATATCCATGAAGTGGGCCCCGGGGTTGCGCAGTCTATACATGACTTTTTTCATTGGGAAAATAATTTATCTTTTATTAATGGCATGATAAAAAATGGCGTTATAATTAAAGATGAAGTTCCAGGCACTGAGGAAGATACCCCTTTTGCTGGAAAGACCTTTGTAGTTACGGGTACCCTTGAAAATTACTCGCGAAAAGAAGCTGAATCTATTATAATTGATAATGGAGGAAGGGTATCAGGCTCTGTGAGTAAAAAGACAGATTTTGTCCTGGCTGGCCAATCTCCGGGTTCAAAGATGGCAAAGGGTGAAAAACTGGGTGTTAAAATAATTGATGAAGGCGAATTTGCCAAAATGATTGAAAAGGGAATTATATGAGACGTTTTTTGAGTTTTTTTAAGAGCATAAACTTCATGGAATTGGCTGTTTCCATAAAAAAAATTTCTTATAGGAATATATATGAGACAATAATAAACAGAAAAATCGATTTTGTCTCTTTGCTGCTGGTGATTACTTTTTATTTACCCAAAGTGGATGAATTGAGGCTGTATAAAAACCTGAGAAACAATTCAGTTTCAGCCTGGATTCTATTCATAATTGGTATAATTGCCATAATTTTTTATTTAATAAAATGCCGCAGCAGGATTCTGGAATTCTTAAAGGCTAATTATTATATTTTAACAGCCTACTTAATGTTTCTTTCATTCCCCGTTTATGGTGTATCGATTTTTATGGGCTTTCCTTTTTTTGGATGGATTGCCTTTATTCCCCTGTATATTTTTCTTCGCGGTAAAAGCCTTAAAGATATTTACTGGTATTCATTTATTACGGGAGTCCTGGGTAATTATCTTGTTTATGAGTGGATTGGAAATTTTGCCGGGGATAAAGCCGGTGGTTATACTATTATCGTATCGGGGTTGATGCTTGTACTTACTGTCTTTTTTGCAATGCGTTTTTTAATTGCCGAATTCTTTTCAAAGAAGTTTGAGGGAGTAAGATACCTCGTTTATCCCTCGGTGTGGATTTTAGTAAGTTTTATTCAGTCCATAGGATTTCTGGCTTTTCCCTGGTACCTGGGTTATTCGCAATATGCATTTTTACCATTTATCCAGGTGTCCGCGTTTATCGGTATCCTGGGAATTGAGTTCATCTTAATTCTTTTTAACTATCTCATATCTGATTTTATTTATATTAGAAATCAAAAGGGGATTTCTTTTAAAGAAACCTTAAAATTTGGCCAGGGCAAAAGGCTCATGACGGCATTATTTGTTCTCATTATAATAATTATTTATGGCTCTGTGGTTCTGTCCATGAATAATAGAGAAACGAAACGGGACCTTCGTGTTTCAATAGTGCAGACATGTATATCTCCCTGGGGAAACTGGACCCGTAATAAAATGAAATATCTTGATGAGCTTTTATCATTAACAGAACAATCTATGTCTGAAAATCCCGACTTTATAATATGGTCTGAATCTGCCACCCTGGAATATATATCATATAAATATGAAAAGGGCAGGATAAATAAATTTTTGAAAAAGCTCCTCAATTTTGTAGAGGTTAACGGGAAACCCCTTTTAACCGGGGAGATAGGTATACTTGAAAATCAGGAACGGTTGGGAAGGGGGAGGTATTTCAACCCACAAAATAATGCCGTATTAATTAATGGCCAGGGTGAAGTGGTTCAGTCATACGCAAAGATAAATCTTGTCCCCTTTGGTGAATGGGTCCCATACAGCAGGTATGTACCGGCTGTTCAAAGGCTTGCGAACAGCCTTGGAGGTTCAAACTTTGTACCTGGTGACAAGCCCCTGCTCTTTGACCTCTATGACAAAAAGTTCGGTGCGTTGATCTGTTATGAAGGAATATTTTACAGGCTATGCAGGAAATACAAGCGTATGGGTGCTGATTATTTAATTGATATTACCAATGACGGATGGACTGATAAATACAAGGGGCATATGCAGCATTTTGCCGCATACATTTTCAGGGCAATAGAAAATGGATTGTGGTTAATACGTGCGGGAAATACAGGTTATAGTACTATAATTGACCCATATGGCAGGATTAAGGCTTCCATGCCAATTTTGAAAAAGGGTTATTTCACCGGAGACATCGACTTTTCTCTGAACCATGATACCTTTTATGCAAAGTTTGGCGACCTCTTTTTTTATATAACTCAATGTTTTTTGGGAATATTGATGATAGCCGCAGTTGTGAAAAAAATCAGGGGCTCATAAGAGTTACTGAAATTTAGCTGCTTCCGGGCTGCATTCTGTACATCCCAGGATATGCAGGTGAAGTTTCCCGCCCTTTTTTCTCCACATCCTTCCAATGAGATAGCTTTTATCATGCATATTATCCTTGCATATGGGACAAATCCTTTTTTGTGAAGACAGGTGACCGTAGCAATTGGGGCACCCGAATACATGTACCATGCTTTCCTTTTCTCCCTTATATTCATCTGATTTTATGTTTTCTCCAGTTTTTAACCGTGAGCCGCATAAAATGCAGGGTTCCTTTTTGTATTTTACTTCATTATTTTCAGCTTTTGGCACTTGTTTGCCCAGAACAGGTGAACTAGCCATGAGGTAATTGCCAAAGAATATCACCAGGATGATAACTATTATGAATATGGATAATATTAAGAATATTGTAATGATTTTGCCATCTCCAATGTTTGATTTTGTTTGTGTAAAAATTTCACAATATTTTTATATTGCCAAATTTTCAATTCTTTTTAAAATTATACCTTCATTAAAAGGTGGTCAATTATTATAATGTCACAATTTTTTGGGAAAAAAGCAAGCTGGAAATTTACATTCTATTCAATGGTATTGTCTGTTTACCTGTATGTATTCATGGAATGGCTTTTCTTTGTTACAAAACCTTCTTTTCTATCTTCCTACAATACTTTTGAACAGGTGGCTGTTTTACTAATCACACCCATTCCCTTTTTGGCTGGAATAATTTCCATGTTTTTTCTACTGATGCTGCTTGGTTCAGCCATTAAAAAAACTGCCGCTGTTAATGCATTAATCCTCATATTGCTGGTTATTGAATCCATTGTCCTTTCTGCCATGGCATTAATCCTTTTTGATAATTTTACTTACACGCTTTTCAGCTTTGGTATTGTTTCTTCAAAGGGATATATTGTATACCTGTATTCAGCAGGCACACTACTGGTTTTTTCTTTTATTCTTTTTAGCTTAATGAAAAATGTAATTTCAAGGTCAAAAATATTTGATAGGGTGTTATTGTATTTTTCAATTACACTTATTTTAACATCAGTGGTTTTTGCAATGATAATCAGTAAACCCCATAACTCACCTGAGGTGAGCAGCAAAAACTTATTATCAAAAAATAAATTGCCCAATATTCTTATAATTGGAGCAGACGGATGGAGTGCTTCAAGGGCATCATTATACGGGTATTACAGGAATAATGCGCCATTTATAAAAAGATATATAAAAGAAAGTGGAGCTATCCTATGCAGAAACGCATTTTCCAATTCCGGATTTACCGGGGGATCGCTGGGGTCATTGCTCACGGGCAAACTGCCGGGCAAAACAAGGGTATTCAATTCACCGGACATTTTTAAGGGCATCCATTCCTATCAGCACCTGCCGGGCATACTGAGGATGTATGGTTACAGGAGTTCGCACATTAGTGAAAGGGATTATTCCGATCCATTCGATTTTAACCTGAAGTACTCTTTTGATTACTCAAATTTCAGGGAGTTGAAATGGGGGAAGAATGAAAGTTTGAATGCTCTTCTTGGCCAGGGTTCGGTTTTTTTTCTCGAGCAGGTAAGCGGGAGAATTGAAAGCCGGATTTTTCATCTCCTTGGCATAAGCGAGATGAAAAATGTTTATGATATTATGGTGGGAAAAAAAATTGACAGGTTTGGTGATGAAAAAAAACTGAAAGGGGCAATAGATTTTATTAGCAAGTCTACAACTCCCTATCTCCTTCATGTTCATTTTACGGGAACTCACGGGGGTAAATTTTATCCTAAAAAAAGATACTATTCCGTAGACCAGGAACAGAATGAAACCTTTATGAGAGATTTTTATGATGATGCCATAAGGGAATTTGACGGATTTTTTGAAAAGTTGGTTCTTGCATTAAGAAAGCGGGGTGTAGAGAAGAATACCGTAATCGTGTTGTACTCAGACCACGGGAAATTCTGGTCCATAGGCGTGAGGGTGCCCATGGTATTTATTTTGCCAAATAAAAAGTATAACAGGGACATTATATCAAATACACAGTTAGTTGATATAGCACCTACAGTATTGGACTATCTTGACGTGACCAAACCGGAATGGATGGATGGAGTGTCGCTGTTAAAGAAAGACCCCCCGCCGGCCAGGCCCATCTTTGCAATGAAACCGGGGAACCTGCTTTATAAGTTTAAGAATAACAGGTGGATGCTCGTTAATGACAGCAAAAAAACCCCTCCCTTTTTTAGCCTCGGCAGGCTTCATGTTATTATTGGCAGAAGGGCCTTTGCCTTTAGGCTAAAGGGCTGCCTCAATGGCGCTGATCCAACGGAATATTACAGGTATAAAATTGTCAGTTATTCACAGCCTAAAAGAAAAGTAGATATACCTTCGGGAAGAGAGGCATTTTTTATACTGAGGAACTACCTGAAAGATAATAAGTATGATGTTTCCTCAATAAAGATAGAAGATTTTGAACCTATAAAGTTTTAATTTGCTGAAGGACTTATATTAAAAAAGAAAGCAGCTGAATATGATTTATAAAAAATTATCTTGCTTTACAAATTTGATGCTCTTTCCTATTTTTGATTTTTTATTGCATATAGTAAAATAAGGTACAAATTATTACAATGGCTTCTGGTAAAAACGAGACATCTTCAAAAACCCTGGACCTCATCCTTGAGTCTGCAAGGTATCTATTTGTAACCAAGGGGTATTTTAATACAACAATTCCTGACATTGTAAAAGATAGCGGGGTCAGCATAGGTTCGATTTATCACTATTTTGAAAGCAAACAGCACCTTGCCTGTGAGTTGTATGAAAATACAACTAAAACATGCATCCAAATGCTAAATGATAGGATTGATAAGGTTAATACCCTTAAGGATAAAATGAAAAGTGTAGTTGAACATCTTTATTACCTTGCTGATAATGAGCAGGTACGGATACACTATGTATTTTTCTTAAATCATAATGAGATTAATGAACCTGTTAAGCCTGCTTTTCCTTCAAAGATGTATATTGTTGTTCAGGAAATGATAGACCAGGGTAAGAAGGAAGGTATTTTCAAGAATGTTCAAACAGATATTTTAGCTTCAACATTTCTTGGCATACCATTATATATAATCCAGCAGAAGGTTATGAAAATCACTGATTACCCTCTGTTACCCAAAGCTGAGGAAACCTTTCAGATGTGCTGGGATGCAATTATTGATAAAAAGTAGCAAATGCAGACAAAATCCTTTATTTGTATAAAATTGTAAAAAATTGTAAAAAAAACCATAAAATTATTGCCAAATAATTGTAACAAAATTATTTTGTATTTGTAGAATGAACATTCGTTCTGTAAACTGGAGGCATTTAGCGGATGCCCTTTTTAAGGAATGGGGGTAGAATGACTGTTCGTTCTAACGGGTGATTATTACTAATAATTCCATTCTTATTTTAAAATTGAAAAACATGCTGGTTTTATATGACACCGGCAAAAATATACTAGGAGGAATTCTTTAATGAAGAAAATGATTATTTTTACTTTGGCAGCTGTAGTAACCCTTTTTGTTGCATGTAAAGACAGCGGCAGCAGCTTTGACCATGCGACTTTATCAAGTTATGAGGGTGCAAGTACTTGTCTTGGCTGTCACGATGATGGCGACATCATGGGGGATATAATGAGTTCAACTCACTATACCTTTACGGCTCAATTACCGGCGGATTATCTTTATGATGAGGATGATGATACGCAGGATGTTACCACAAGAACTGGAAGCGAACAGCTCTATACGGGTAAGTTCTGGAAACTCTGCGGATTCCCAACAGCTCTTCCTTATACTAACTGGGTGGGCAATTTAAGAGATAATGCTACTACCGAGCATGTGGATGTACCAGGCGGGTGCGGCCAGTGTCACATAGGTATGGGTTTCATGCCTTCAACTGCTACACAGGGATTCGGTGCGGCACCATCTGCAAACGAAACAACATATAACAATGTTGACTGCCTTGTATGCCATTCATCTAACTATTCAAGAAAAGTTTATACGTCCAAATTTGACAGTAAACTTTACTTTGCGCCCCAGGATGAAAACGGAACTTTTGATTATTCCGGTATGTTAACTGCAGCCCAGAGTGTTGGTAAAACAACATCTGCTGCATGCTTAAAATGTCACGGAAAAATGGGCGGCGGCGCAACAGTTGTTGAAGGAGTTATGTACAGCCATAAGCGTGGTGTTGGTTTTGATGCAACAACGGACGTTCATGCCGCACAGGGAATGACCTGTTCAGACTGTCATTCTGCCGGCAGCCACAAGGTTAAGCGAGGCCCCAATGCTGACCTCACTGCGTATGATAATAAACTGGACCAGTCACTCTGTCTTTCCTGTCATAATGCTGACAGCCATCCTTCAGTTAGTGTTGCTACAGGGCATATGGATAAGATGGCCTGTACGACATGCCACGTAACAACAAAGGGCGGAGTTGTATCCAAGGATTTTTCAAAGGTTACATGTGACGGCGTTGATGTTACAAGTGATCCGTCAGGTTCAACCTGTTTTGATGCTGCAAATATGAAAAAGTTTGGCGTAGGTGTTGTAAAAAATCCTGCTGACTTCAAAATGTCATTTATGTGGTTCAATGGCAAATCTCAGCGGCCAATTCATCCCCTTGGAAGCAGTGGTGATGGTAAAATCTATCCTTTCAAGAAAGGTGAATTTAACCAACCTGTAAATGCAGCGGGAGATGTCCTTCCTCAAAAACTTGGAGCAATATTCAAGATGGGAAGCCTGCAGGGTGCAGCTAATGCAGGACTTACTTCATATAACACTCTTCTTGACCTTATCGAAGAGGAAACTTACGGACTGCCTACACCAGATGATAATAGTGACAGTACGATCGCCGGTTATCAATTGGTAACAGATTATTTCTCCATCAGTCACGGCATTACGAGAACAAATGCTTTAGGGCAGAGTTGTGGTGATTGTCACGGAAATGAAGGAGCTTTTACTGAAAGCTGGGATCTGTTAGGTCATAGTAGTGGAGATCCAACTGGCACAATATATGATGTAAATTAATTTGTATATTTTAATAGAAAAAACTATAAAGGGCTGCTCTTCGGGGCAGCCCTTTTTGTATTAATTTGAGATAAATCCACTTGCTCAGAGTAAATTGTCTTGCTCAGAGTAACGTCCCAAAAAGCCGGACATATAACCTTATATGTCGATATATTTATTTAAATTCATAAATCCAAAAAAAAATTATGTCTCTTGGAAAAAAGACTTATCGTTTTTTTTAAAAAACCGATTATATTACCAGGAGAAAAGTATCAATTTTTTTAAAGGATTTGAATATGGTTGAAAATAACAACATGATGCTTACAAACTACCTTCTTGAGAAATCACTCAATGTTGAATCGCTCAGGAGGAGGGTAATAGCAAATAATATTGCCAATGTGGATGTTCCGCACTTTAAACGTAGCGAGGTCAACTTTGAAAGTGATCTTAAAAGGGCAATTGAGGATGCCAATGATCCCGTGAATAAGCTGCCCGCGAAAATGAATCACCGGAAGCATATACCCTTTTACGTGCCTAAAAACATAAGAGAGGTTCAGTCCAGGGTAAATCTTGATTATAATACCACATACAGGAATGACGGAAATAATGTGGATATTGAGAAGGAAATAGTTGATTCGTCAAAGAATATGATGAGATACAATGGCTTTGTTACCATGCTCAATCATAATTTCAAATTGCTAAAAATTGCAATGAAACCGTCTTAATTGGAGATAAATAATGGGAATGTTCAGTAGTTTTAACATATCGGCAACGGGACTTTCGGCTCAAAGGCTGAGGATGGACCTTATAAGTAGTAATATTGCAAATGCAACTACCACAAGGACTCCCGAGGGTGGGCCATACCAGAGGAAAAGGGCGATTTTTGCGCCTGTCAATATCCGGCCTTTTTATAAATCTTCCCTTGTGCCGGGAAGAATTGACCATGGGTCCGGAAAGGGTGTTCGTGTATTAAACATTGAGAAGGATAAAGCACCATTCAGGCTTGTTTATGATCCGCACCATCCTGATGCGATAAAAATTGGCCCAAAGAAGGGTTATGTTGAAATGCCCAATGTAAATGTAGTAAACGAGATGACAGATTTAATATCTGCATCCAGGTCATATGAAGCAAATGTAATGATGGTAAATAATGCCAAGCTTATGTACAATAAAGCGCTGGAAATTGGAAGATTAGGAGTATAAAAGGAGGAAAATGATGTTTAGAGAACACGCAGGAGATATGGAGATACATACTACACACAATTTGTCCAGAAGGATGAATGTGAGTAAACATGAAAGATGTACCAGTTATTCAAATGATATTTTTATTACATCCAAGGTGGAGATGACTCAAAATTACATCAAGGGGGTTCAGTAATGAAAGTATTTCCATCAAATATTGGCCATTTGGTTAATATGAAAACAAAACACCCACTGCATTACAGTGAGAGAAAGGCTTTTGACCTCGATAAAAAGATGACTTCAAATTCATTTATGGGCATGCTCACAGGTGCAATTGGTAAAGTAAACGATTTACAGGTACAATCTGACAGTCTTACAAAGAAGATGATATATGAGCCTGAATCTGTAGAGGTCCATACAGTTATGATAGCCGCACAAAAGGCTGAATTGGCATTAACGATGACAAAGTCTTTTAGAGACGAAGCCATCAGGGCATTTAGAGAACTGATAAATTTAAGATAATTTGATTATATCAAAAGTAAGATTATATTTGGATATATGTGAGAAAGGGTAAAGTCCCATGCTAAATCCTCCGGTTGGATAACGGGGGATAAATCAAGGAAGGATAAAAGGAGACAGGGAAAAAGGATTTATTATAAGCCCTCCCTAAAGGGTTGCAAAGGACAAAATAATATAATTTTTAGTATTAATCTATAAAATGAAAAATAAACAAAACAAAAAAAATAGTGATTTTTTAGTAAAATAATTGACAATTTTTTTTATTCATAATATAGTGTATTATGTCGCATTAGAGCCTGATTTTTAGCATGGCTTGGGGAGGGACAAATGTTAGAATTTATTCAAAGTTTAATCAATCAGGTTAAGGATATAATTGCTAAACTTGATAAAACGAAGAAAATTATAATTGGAGCAGTAACGGGTGTTGTAATTATAGCATTTGTGGTACTTTTCTCAGTTTCAAGTTCTGAGTCAAATACAATGCTCTTCTCAAACATGCAATCGAAAGAGTTTGGCGAGATCACAAAGAAACTTGATGAGATGGGTTTTTTCTATGACACAAAGGGTACTTCAATTTTTGTCCGCCCCCCCCAGAGAAGGTTAATACTCGTAAAACTTGCTCAGGAAAATTTACTTCCAAAGGGAGTCCCGGGATGGGAAATTTTTGATATATCAAAATGGACTGAAACAGAAAAGGAACTCAATGTAAAATATAAACGTGCCCTCCAGGGATCTATTAAAAAGACTATCGAATCCCTGAAAAATATAAAAACAGCACATGTAAGCATTGCACTCCCCGAAGAAAATCTTTTTGATAAATATAAATCCTACACGGCAGCCGTAACAGTACACTTTGCCCCCGGTTTTGAAAAACTAAAATCCAAAGAGATCAGGGGCATACAGGTCCTCGTTGCCAGGGCTGTTGGCAACAGGCTTAAATCTGAAAATGTTTCTGTATTTGATAATACGGGAAGGGAAATATCAAGACTTGATGATGATATTGACAGTATTAAGAAGGAATATACCCAACTTGAATTCAGGCGCAAAGAAGAGGAGAAGAGAAGAATTAAGGTGCTAATGGACATCAAGAAGGGTTTGGATAGAATATTTACACCTGACAGGGTAGATATTGTGAGATTGAATATGGAGTTTGACTGGGACAAGATAAGGGAAAACAAAAAAATAATCACACCCATAATAACAACACCCGACAATCCGGAAACACCATATTCCGAGTTAAAGACAAAGGATTCCTTTATCGTATCAAGGAAAAAGACAGAGGAAGATTTTAAAGGACATGGCTGGAACCCCAAAGGTCCTGCAGGTACAGAGGGAAACAAACCTCCGGGATACAAGGCCAGTGATGACCAGTATGCCAAGTATAAAAAGAAGGAAACCGTTGAAAACAGGGTCTACAATGAAAATAATATGTCCATTATCAGATCTGTATGTAAAATTAAAAAGGTATCTGTATCTATAAACCTTGATGGTAAACAGAACCTGCCCACATTAACTGACGGTTCTTATGACCTTGATCCAAATAAAAAGATTATTCAGGTCCCTTTGACTGCAAAAGAATTGAAGGATGCTGAAGATATTGTTAAGGCTGCAATTCACTATAATGCTGCAAGGGGTGACCAGATTGCAGTGAAGAACATCTTTTTTGATAAGTCCGATAGATGGAAAAAAATCAGGGATGAATTCAGGCGGAGGGAGCAGATGAAAAAGCTCTTGCTTGCTGCCCTGGTTGGGGTAATAGCCTTATTTGTGGGATTTATACTTTATAGGACAATTCAGAGGGAAATCGAGAAGAGGAGAAGGGCAAAAGAAGAAAGATTGGCCCTTGAACAGCAGAGAATGAGAGAAGCAGCTTTAAGAGTTGCCGAAAATGAAGGTATTGATGTGGAACTTTCACTTGAAGAAAGGGCCAGGCTTGAGCTTCAGGATAGTGCAATCAATCTTGCGAAAAACAGGCCCGAAGATGTTGCTCAATTGCTTAGAACCTGGCTTGCTGAAGAGTAGAAATTGTTTGACATAATTGGTAATATTATTATATAATTAATAAAGAAGATAATTTTTAAATAAAAAAGTAAGTAATTGTTGATTATTTCTGTCAAATTTCGATATATTAAATAAGGGTATTTCTCTAAATTCAAAAGGGATACCCTTAAGTGCTGATTTTTAGTAAATTTATCTAATCGGATAATGAAATATTATGCATCAATCAAAGAAAATACAACTATCGGGCCGTCAGAAAGCAGCAGTCTTTCTTGTATCCCTTGGATCTGATGTTTCAGCAGAGATATTTAAACATCTCCGTGAAGACGAAATTGAACAGCTGACATTTGAGATTGCCAGGCTTGACAAGGTTGATCCTGAACAGAGAGATAAAGTTTTACAGGAGTTTCAGGAAATGATGATGGCCCAGGAGTTTATTCAGAACGGGGGCATCGATTACGCCAGGGACGTTTTAGAAAGGGCCCTTGGTACTCAAAAGGCAATTGATATTGTAAACAGGCTTACATCATCGCTCCAGGTAAGGCCCTTTGACTTTATAAGAAGAACCGACCCGAGCCATCTATTGAACTTTATACAGGGAGAACACCCGCAGACAATTGCATTAATACTTGCATACCTTGACCCTCAGAAGGGAGCACAGATTCTTGCGGGTTTAAATCACCAGGTGCAGGCAGATGTTGCCAGGCGAATAGCACAAATGGACAGGACATCACCGGATGTATTGAGAGAGGTGGAAAGGGTTCTTGAAAGGAAATTGTCAACACTTGCAAGCGAAGACTTTACGTCGGCCGGGGGCGTTGATTCCATCGTTGAGGTTTTAAACAATGTAGACCGTGGAACGGAAAAGATAATCATCGAGGCCCTTGAAGAGGAAGACCCTGAACTTGCAGAAGAGATTAAGAAAAGGATGTTCGTATTTGAAGATATTGTACTCCTTGATGACCGTTCAATTCAAAAGGTTCTCAGGGAGGTTGATACGCAGGATCTTGCCAAGGCCCTGAAGGGTGTTGATGCCGAGGTGCAGGAGAAAATTTTCAGGAACATGTCAAAAAGGGCAGCCGCGCTCCTTAGAGAGGACATGGATTTTATGGGGCCGCTGAGGTTGAGAGATGTTGAAGAATCACAGCAGAAAGTTGTTAATATAATACGAAAACTTGAAGATGCCGGAGACATTATCGTTGCCCGTGCCGGTGAGGAGGAGTTAATTGTCTAAATTAGTTTTCAAACCAAATCAATTTAGGCAGGTAAATGTCGTAAAACAGATTGAGCTGCCTAGCAAGTATCAAAAGAACCTTATAGATGCTGAAGAATTTAAGGAATTCGAAGTCGATGAAGACGGCAATCCCATTGATGTTTACCAGGGGCCTTCTATTGAAGAGATGGAGGCAGAATTAGAGAGATACAGGCGTGAGACAGAAGAAGAAGTTAATGACATGCTTGGCAGGGCCAGGGAAGATGTTGAAAAAATAGAGGAAAGCGGCAAGAAGGCTGCCTTCGAAGAACTTCAGCAGGCAAGGGAACAAATCCGTGTTGAGATGGAACGCCTTAGGCTTGATTCGGAACAGGAAATTGAACGTGGAAAATTTGAAGCAGAAAAGATGATTAAAGAGGCGGAATTAAAGGTTTCTGAAATTGAGCATGAAGCATATAAAAAAGGATATGAGGCTGGTAGAGAGGAAGGATATAAGGAAGGGCAGGCCGAGGTACTGAGGCTCATTGACAGGCTCGGAACTGTTGTATCAACTGCCGTTGAAATTAGAGATCAGATAATCAGGTCTTCCGAGAAGATGATGACAGAGATGATCCTCATGATTGCCAGAAAGGTAATTAAAGATGAGATTGTTGAAAGGCGTGAAGTTGTAATCAACAATATAAAAGAAGCAATAATGAGAGTTAAAGACAGGGATAGAATTGATATCAGGGTCAACTTTGCCGACCTGGATATGACTACAGCCCATAAGGATGAGCTCATTAAGATGATGGAATCATTGCGTAAGATAAATATATATGAAGATTCCCGTGTTGAAAGGGGCGGTTGTGTTATTGAAACTGATGTTGGAGCAATTGATGCCCGTATTTCGACTCAACTGGATGTTATTGAAGAGGCAATCAGGAACACAAGTCCGGTATAGAGCAATTTGAGTGGATTATTTGGTTTATTTAATAATAAATCAAATTTTTATAAATATATGAGACATAATCCGGTAGTATTATAATGATAAAAATTCTTCCACATGAACATGTCGATGTACTTTCAAAATACAAGAATATTTTGGAAGATATTGATGTGCTGCAATCCACAGGAAAAGTAGAAAGAATTGTGGGATTAACTATTGAATCAAGTGGGCCGGATGTTAAATATGGGGACCTTTGCAAGATAAAAATTTCTCAAAGTGAATATCTCTATGCCGAAGTTGTGGGATTTAAGGATAACAGGGTTATTTTAATGCCCATCGGTGATATGCAGGGCATTGTACCGGGTACAGAAGTTTATTCAGCTGGCTCTTCACTCATGGTACCCGTGAGCAGAGGTCTCCTGGGAAGAGTAATTAATGGTATAGGAAGGCCCATTGACGGCAAGGGAGATATTTATGCCGATAAAAAATACCCCGTTGATGCAGAACCAAGAAATCCATTAAACCGTTCAGTTATTGATAAGCCGCTTTCAGTTGGCATCAGGGCAATTGACGGCCTCATTACGGTTGGACGCGGTCAGCGGATGGGTATATTTTCCGGTTCAGGCGTGGGTAAATCAATTCTTCTTGGAATGATTGCCCGATATACTGATGCCGATGTGAATGTAATAGCAATGATTGGAGAGCGGGGCCGGGAGGTAAGGGAGTTCATAGAAAATGTTCTCGGCATGGAAGGACTTAAGAAGTCAGTGGTTATTGTAGCAACATCAGACCAGGCACCAATGGTTAAGATAAGAGGGGCATACCTTGCGCATGCAGTTGCAGAATATTTCAGGGATGAAGGGAAGAGTGTAAACCTATTGATGGACTCTGTTACAAGATTTGCCATGGCCCAGAGAGAGGTGGGGCTTGCAAAAGGGGAGCCATCTGCAACAAGGGGATACACTCCGTCTGTTTTTTCATTACTGCCCAAGCTCATGGAAAGGGCGGGTACAGGTGATAATGGAGGAAGCATTACAGGATTTTATACTGTCCTTGTTGAGGGAGATGATATGAACGAGCCCATCTCAGATGCCGCAAGGAGCATTCTGGATGGACACATAGTTCTTGAGAGGAGTATTGCCTATAAGGGGCACTATCCGGCAATAGATGTACTGGCATCAATTTCAAGGTGCATGAAGGATGTTGTTTCTAAGGAGCATCAGGACGCGGCAAATATGATGAGAGAGCTAATTGCGTCATATAGAGAAGCTGAAGATTTAATTAATCTTGGCGCATATGCAAAGGGATCAAATCCTGTCGTTGACAGGGCAATGGATATGATGGATGAAATTAATGCTTTTTTGAGGCAGGGAATTCTTGAACAGGATGGTTTTGAATCTATACAGAATCAATTAATTGAGTTGATGACAGAAAAGAGGGCTTTTGCGGCAACTGAAAGGAGAACAACCCGGGCTCCCGGTTATACGCGGATTATCAGGTGATTATGATAAAGTATAGTTTTATATTTGTTAGTTTGGAGATATCTTTTTGAAGAAATTCGAATTTAAACTGGAAAAGCTTTTAGATATGAGGCTTGCTAAGGAGAGGGAAGTTCAAAACGAGCTTGCTGCTTTATTGGCATTACAAAATAGAGAAAAGGTTAAACAGGAAGAATTAAAAAGGAGTATACTGGATCATCAGAAAAAGTTTCAGAAAAAACTCAGGCTGGGAGATTATTCAGTAAATGAGAATTTGATATATGAGAAGTATGTTGATATATCATTGAGAGCAATAGACGTGTCAGAAGAAAAGATACAGGGCATGGAGCCGGGAATAAAGAAGGTAAGGAAAAGGCTTGTTGAAGCATCAAAAGAGAGAAGGGTAGTTGAAAAACTTAAGGAAAGGAAACTTGAGGAATATAATTTTAAATTGAACAGGGAGATCGCCAAAGAGAATGATGACATGAACATTAACCTTTTCAACAGGACAATTCACCGGGTAGAAGAGAAATTAATAGGATAGATTATGATTAAAGACATGTACAAAGTAATGGGCAGGATTAGTGAGATTAAAAAGCGTTTTGGATTGGTAAAGCCCAATGCAATGTTGAATGCCAATAAAAATATGGATAAGAACAAATATGAAAAGGTTCTGAAAAGTCAGCTTGTTGAGAAAAAAAATACAATTCATAAGGACGAAAACAGGGTAGATTATATTAACAGGATTGCCGATTATTATTCCAATAAGAATAAGATCCCTTCGTCGCTGGTAAAGGCAGTAATTGATGTTGAGTCAAAATATAATCCCAATGCAGTTTCAAGAAAGGGGGCAAAGGGATTAATGCAGCTTATGCCGTCTGTAATAAAAGACATGAATGTTAAGGACCCCTTTTTGCCCGATGACAATATTCGCGGAGGAGTGGGTTTACTAAAGAAGCTTCTTGAGGGGTACAACTGGGACTATAAAAAGGCTTTATCTGCATATAATGCGGGGAAACATGCAGTCGATAATAATGGGGCAATGACAAAATACAGGGAAACAAAAGAATATGTTAATAAGGTGATTAAGAGTTATCTCCAGAATAGTAATGAGCAAATAAAAGGAGAATAAATATTATGAGAATATCTGAAAAATCAAGAGTCATATATTTAACACTTCTAATCTTTTTTATAACAGGTTTTGGATTGTTCTGGCTGGACCAGATTGGTTTATTGGATATTTACAGTAGTATAAAGGGTTTTCAGAGTGAGCCAAAATCTGTTGTTACTGCTAAGGACGATGAACCATCCCTTATTGAAAGAGAGGAATTTGAAAAACAGAAAGGGAAACTCTTAGAAAGAATAGAAGAGCTTGATAAAAGAGACGCCCTCATTACAGAAAAAGAGAAGAATATCAGCAGGGAACTTGAAAAGCTTGAAGAAAAGAAAAAAGGAATTGAACTTGAAAAAAAGAAATTCCTCGATGCCAAAAAGAAGTATTCCGGATATAAGCAAAATGTTAAGAAACTTGCCCAGAAAATCAATAACATGCCTCCCGGGGATTCTGTTAAGATAATGGTAAACTGGGAAGAGCCTTTAATTATTGATGTCCTGAGACAGATGGATGAAGACGCGGAAACTGCAGGCAGGGTAAGTATTACATCATATCTCATAACTCTAATGCCCAAAGAAAAGGCCAGTAGAATAATGTATCTGATGACTCAACTTTAATTTTTAAATTCTTCTATTAGCTTCAGCAGTTCTTTTTTCCCTTCACCGGTTTTGGATGATGTGAAGAATATCGATTCAGAATCGATATTAAGAAATTCCCCAATTTTTTTTGAGCTCATAAGTTTTTGGTTTTTAGATTGTTTATCGCACTTTGTAACTGTAATAACAGTGGGTATCCTGTTCTCTGCCAAAAGGGATATGATTTGCTGTTCAAAATCCCCGGGTATTCTTCTAATATCAATAAGAAGGAAGGCAAGTTTCAGGTTCTTTCTATTTTTGATATAGCTTTTTATAAGAGGCATGAATGTTTTTCTCAATGCCGCAGGAAGTTTTGCATAGCCGAATCCCGGCATATCAGCAATCAAAGTGTCGTCATTGATTAAAAAAAAGTTAATCATCTTTGTGACCCCCGGTTTTGAACCGGTTTTTACTAACTTTTTTCTGCCAAGTATCATATTAATTAATGATGATTTGCCCACATTTGATCTGCCCAGGAAGGCATATTCAGGGTATGTGTAATCGGGGAAATCCGATACTTTTGTGCAGCTCTTTAAAAATTTTAGTTTTTTGATTTTCATTTAGATAAGTGATAATTTTATTTTATTATATAGTTGTATATAAAA
>JBHPHB010000007.1:0-37650 GCA_042569985.1 Spirochaetota bacterium
AACTGGAACATTCTTGCAGATGGAGATATTGTTGGTTACATATATCAGCAGTTACAACACCGGAGCAGTAAAAAGAAAAAGGGCCAATACTTTACTCCAGGTGATATTGTCAACTACCTGGTAAAGAAAACCTTAAACTCACAGACCAATATTGGCAAACTTAAAATAATGGATCCTGCATGCGGGTCCGGGCAATTCCTTATCGAGGCTTTTCGAGCCCTGTCAGAACTATACGAACAGAATAATATAAACCCGAAAGATGCAGCACAGCAAATAATTAAGACCAATATTTTTGGCGCTGACCTTGATCAAAATGCAGTGTCCATAGCTAAATTTAATATGTCCAGGATATCGGGCTGCAAACCCGATGATGTTAATATTTATAACCTTGACTTCCTCCATAAAGACGAATGTAATCTTTTCTCCCATATCAATAAAAATGAAACATTTGATTTAATAATTGGCAATCCGCCATGGTGCAGTAAATTTACTAAAAAAGAAAAAACATATTTTGATGATAATTATGAATCTGTTAAATCCGGAATTAACACTTTTTCTCTTTTTATTGAAAGGTCTTATGATTTTATCAGCAAAAACGGCACAATTGCCTTCCTCATACCAGAGGCCTATTTAAACATAAAGGCACATAGAGATTCCAGGGTCTTTGTTTTAAACAAATCAGTTATAAAAGATATAGCAATGTGGGGAGAAAGATTCAATGGAGTTTATGCGCCATCAATTTCAATAATAATTAAAGATGAAAGCAACAACAATATCAGGTCTAAAAATATTGTTAAAATAATACAGGATACAAAGCACAATCTTAATCGTGCAATCCTTATTCCCCAGGCATACTACCACAAAACTTTTGAAAACATATTTAATACACACTATTCCCGCAAAGCAGTTGATTTAATATCAACTATTGAAAATCATGATTGCCAATACCTAAAAGACAGATCAAGGTTTTTTCTGGGGATAGTCACTGGAAATAATACAAAATTTATCTTAAATAAGAAATCAAAATCATATCCCGATCCGATAATTGTAGGCAAAGATATTTCACAATATAAAATTGATTTCAGCAATCATTATTTTAAATATAACCAGCAAGTTTTGCAGCAAGTAGCCCCAAAAAATCTATATAAATCAGGAAGAAAAATAATCTACAAATTTATTGGCAAAAAACTGACTTTTGCATTGGATAATTCAGGATATTATACATTAAATAATGTGAATTGCTTTCTACCTGAGTTCAACAATATAAATATTGAGACAACCCTGGCTCTTTTGAATTCAAAAGTAATGCAATATTACTATGAAAAGAGTTTTTTCACAGTGAAGGTTCTCAAAGGCAATCTTGAACGTTTGCCGCTAAAAGTAATAAACAAAGCAAACCAGAAAAAACTTAAAAAGCTCGCTCAAATGATAATAAATACTCCTAAACTGCAAATTGATAACTGTAGAGAAAATATTGAAGATATTATTTTCCATGAATATGGAATTAATGATAGAGACGCATATAAAATTAACGATTAAGCCGAAAAACTGTTTCTTCAATTCATTTAAATGAATTGAAGATTATATACATATTAATTGAATCATCAGAGTTATCATCAATAAGAGCAATTCCAATTTTATTGTATAAATAAATTTTATGCCTGCCCTTTTCCATCTTAACTAAACCCCTGTTGCCATATTTAAAGATAAAATACTCAATTCCTTTACTCAGATTAACTGAATCACTGGTTATTCTTTTATTTGATAAGCCAATGACTGCAACTACCCTTCTCCGATAACTAAAAATAATTATTTTTCTTTTATTATAAGCAATAGTTTTATCAAAAAAGATATTGTATTTGCATTTTATCCTCAATACATCTTTAAAGATTTCTTTTTTATTTTTATAACTTGATATTTTACATTTATAATATGAGAAATTCTGCATTACTTTCAAATTTTCATCATTCAGCAAAACTCCATCAGCGCCAAAACCTGGAATTATCAAATTATTATCGTTATAAATCTTGTCTTTTAAGGTACCACCATACACCGTGGAAACAGCAAACATTATAATTACAAGAACTATACTTTTCATGGTATATTTTATTCTCACACTAAACAATTCGATTAAATTTTTGAGATTCCCTTTTAATAACCGCAAATCTACGCGGATACCTACTGTCAGTTGCCTTTACCTTTCTAAAAATAAGCCCATAACTGCCAATATTATAAACTGAACTTTTCTCATCCCGAAAAGGCTCCATTCCCAGGTTAACAGCATGTGATACTACGTTTGTATCAATATTTTCAATATCTTCATTGCTATATACATAGGAGATACCACTATTTGCCAGCAATGGGGCACTTAATTCCAATACCATGTACAAACTACCCAGAGCCCGCGAAAAGACAATATTAAATTTTTCTCTATATTCTGAATTTCTTCCTATTTCTTCAATTCTTTCATTAAGAACTGTCAGGTTTCTTATGCCAAGCTCTTTAATCACAGATTTAATAAAATTAACTTTTTTCAAGTTAGACTCAATTAAAACACCATTCATATCATCATAGAGTATTCCAATAGGCACACCCGGTATGCCGGCCCCTGTCCCGATATCAGCAAACAGCGTTCTACGTGGAACTTTCAGCCCGAGGATTGGCGTTATGCTTTGCACTACAAGGTGCTCAACTACCTCGGTGAAGCTCTTTTTGCCAGTGAGGTTAAATCTTGTATTTTCTTCATATACCATGCGTGCATAAGCTTCAAGCCTTGATGCCCTTGAGTTATCAATCAATATTCCGTTAGCTTCAAACAGCTCTCTGACGTTATGTCGTTCCACGTGGAACCCCGGTAGATAATATTTTTTCTATTTTTTTCTGTTTAACGATTCCACATGGACGAGTACAATTGAAATCGTAGTGGGATCAACCCCTGATATGCGCGTTGCCTGTCCAATTGTGCGCGGTTTTATTCTGGCAAGTTTTTCTCTTGCTTCGTTTTTTATTCCGCTTATAACACTATAGTCAATATTTTCGGGTATAACCTTCTCTTCCATCCTGTTAATTTTCCTGATCCTGTCATTATCCCTCTTAATATATCCTTCATATTTAATTTCCATTTCCACGATCGCCGATACATTTTCATCTAAGGCCTCTTTATATATCTCAAGTATATCTTTTAATTTTATTTCAGGTCTTTTTAATAACTTTCCCACGTTCATCCTGCCTTTTAGATCAATGCCCTCTTTATTCCTTGAAAGAATCTTATATGCCCTCTCGTCAATTGATAAAGACCTGCTCTTTAAATCTTCCATATATTCATTTATTTTTTCATATTTTCCTACCATTGATTCATACAGTTCCCTGCTAACCAGGCGATTTTCATGGCCATATTTCATTAATCTTTTGTCTGCGTTATCCTGCCTTAAAACAAGCCTGTGTTCGGCCCTTGAAGTGAACATTCTATATGGTTCTTCGGTCCCTTTTGTGACTAAATCATCAATGAGTACTCCCGCATAGGCCTCTGACCTTTTGAGGACAAAAGGGTCTTCCTTGCGAATCTTTTTTCCCGCATTTACCGCTGCCACGAGTCCCTGTACTGCCGCCTCCTCATATCCGGAAGTTCCGTTTATCTGTCCCGCATGATAGAGTCCAGATATCCTTTTTGTTTCAAGAGTAGCATTAAGTTCAGTTGGCGGGACATAGTCATACTCCACTGCATATGCCGGCCTCATTACTTTAACATTCTCCAGCCCGGGAATAGTTTTAATCATTTCCAATTGTACATCTTCGGGCAACGAGCTTGAAAAGCCATTAACATAAAACTCTTTTGTATTATACCCTTCGGGCTCAAGAAATAATTGGTGTCTGGGCCGATCCGAAAACCTCACAACTTTGTCCTCAATTGAGGGGCAATACCTGGGGCCTATACCATTGATTACTCCCGTGTATAAAGGTGACCTGTCAAGGTTATCGCGAATTACCCTGTGTGTTTCTTCGTTAGTATACGCAATCCAGCATTCTATCTGCTCCTGCTCAATACTTGCTGTTGAATACGAAAAGGGGTAAGGTTTTTCATCAGGATATTGCGGTTCACATTTACTCAAGTCTACCGTATCTCCATTTATCCTGGGGGGTGTTCCGGTTTTTAACCTGAGCACGGGAAAGCCAATCTCTCTCAAGGAATCTGAAAATTTTTCTGCAGAAAAATCTCCCAGCCTTCCGCATTTCTCCTGGTAATTTCCAATATGGATAAGGCCTTTTAGAAATGTACCCGTACAAACAATTACTGCCCCTGCGTGGTGCTCCTGCTCTCTTTTTGTTATTACGCCTTTTACCCTGCCGCCATCGACCAAAATCTTTATTGCAATATCCTGAATAAGTTCGAGGTTCTCCTGCTTCTCAAGCACATACTTCATGCGGGACTGGTATTCTTTTTTATCTGCCTGCGCCCTTGGCGACCATACCGCAGGCCCCTTGCTTCTATTGAGCATCTTAAAGTGAATTCCCGTGGCATCAATGGTCTTTGCCATCTCACCACCCAGTGCATCAATCTCTTTTACAAGGTGGCCCTTTGCAAGGCCCCCGATTGCCGGATTGCAGCTCATCTGGGCAATGGTATCAAGGTTTCCTGTTAACATAAGTGTATGAAATCCCATGCGTGCCGATGCCAGTGCGGCTTCTACACCTGCGTGTCCTGCGCCAACTACTATTATGTCGTATTTTCTAACCATATTTGCCTATTTTAATAAATACTACCTTTGTAATATAACGCGCGTTGTGTGTTGTGTGCTTTTTCATTTTTTTGTTTCATGTTCTCATGTGGTTCTCTTTATTAAATATTAATTCATTTATCATTAGATATACTGTAAACAAAATTTTATTTTTTGTAAATAGTAAAATCCAATTTTATCGTTTATCTATACTTTATATAAATATAATTCTTAACAAAAGAGCTTTTATATAGTATTTAAAGGAAAAATATCAAGAATAATATGATAGCAGTTATAATTTTTGATTAATTTTTATTATAATACCTCACCAATCGTTCATATTATGTGTACATAACATCAGAAACACCGCAGGAAATTAAGTATGTTCCCGGCATGGAGCGCAATTCTTTTTATAAGGATATTTGGATCCATCACTGGCAGGGTTTTCATGATATTTACGACAAAAAATATTCTGCCTTCTATGGCCTACTTGATAGCAGAAAATATATTGAAGTTAGAAAACTTATACGGTGCGGAAAGTTCAGCAATGGTTTCAGTCGTCATACCTGTCCTGAATGCGGTACTGTCTTAATTGTACCTTTTAGTCGACACGCTTTTCGACCTCCTGTCGCGCGTCGACACTAAGGCCATCCTGGCCTGTCGCATGTAAATCCCGTTTATGCCTTTCCTGCTACCGTAAAAGACTTTTTGGATGGTCAATTTACCCAGCACCACTTTTTTAAATATATAAGGAGGAAATATGTACTATATTTATCTAATCCAGAATTCAGTCAGTAAAAATAAGTATATTGGTTACACAAATGATTTAAAAAGAAGGCTTCTTGAGCATAATCAAAATAAAAATAGAGCTACTAAAGCAAAAATTGGCACATGGGAATTAAAGTACTATGAAGCTTATTTATCTCAAGAAGATGCACTCATGAGAGAAAAGCGATTAAAACAGCATGGAAGAACAAAACAGGAATTGTATAAAAGATGCTCTATAAGTATAAATGTCAAAAGTGGTGCTGGGTTAACCTTTCAGGTATAATCAATACAACACTTCATCATTTCCATATTACATTAACCATTCCCGGAGGTGTATCGAAACTATTGTTTAACAGATATTACCACACCGAAAAAATGATAAAACTTTCATCAAAACTCTATACAAAGGAATTGAGAAAGATAGCAGGTGATAAAGAAAAGGAATTCCAACCGGGCATGATCGCAACACTTCACAAATGCGGCAACAGCCTTAATTATAATCCACATGTTCATATTGTTGCAACCCGTGAAATAATAAATATGCAAACAGGTGAAGTAAAAGACATATCGTTTTTTCCTTACAAAAAATTCAGGTTTATATGGATGAATACTTTCTGCAGACATCTTGAAAAAGAGAACATAATTTCAAAAGAGGAATCAGCCAGTATTAAATCAAGTTATACAAATGGTTTTCATGTTTATTTTCAACCCATTAACGGCAATGAAAATGATGTTATATTTCGTACTGCTGAGTATATCGCTTCCGGTTACTTCCATAACAGCCAGATAGTATCTGTCGACCACGAAAAGATGACTGTGACTTTCAGGTACCGAAGCTGGGTGAACCGAAAAACGGGGAAAAAGTTTTATAAAAACATGACATTGAATATTTATGATTTCATGGCTCGCATGTTATATTTTCTTCCGGACCATCACAGAAAGATGATACGTTACTATGGCATTTATGCTCAATCAAAAAATGAGAAACTTGATAAAATTGACCAGTCTAAATGGGCAAAGGCAATTGAACATTGCTTCCGGAAGAATCCCGAAAAATGTCCGGACTGCGACACAACAATGGTGAAGGATTTGATTTTCTCGCATTTCGCAGATCGAGTTATATTTAAAACTAAGAAATTCTATCTTTTATCTGGCGGTTATTTCAGACCAAAAATAAGATCCCCGTAGTTAATATTCATTTTATTTTCTTTATTTCAATAATTTTCTATTCACAGATTATATTTTTTTGAAATTAGAATTTCAGAAGAGGGCTATAATATTGTGTGGCGAAAAATTTTTTCCCATTTTTCCGGCGCAAATTTTAATAGATCGTAGTACGTAGGGATATTTTTGTCAACAAAAGATATTTTTTACTTCCAATAAAACCCGTTATGAGACATGGTGCTCACAGTAAAATGCACTAACTTCCTAAAAAACAATTCGAAAAGATTGAAAAATTGATGTTCAACGAAATTAAGGACATTCTGAGATCAAAACAACACAGGCACAAAAAACAGTTGAGCTTGTCGATTTGTTCTATACCCCTTTTCGATGTTTTATACTAGCCGATAAACAAGTGCCAGAATTTGATATTGATGAAAATATTATACATTAGTTATTTAAGAAATTGCGTGCATTTCTGAAGATATCATCCCAAGAAAAGTCACAATTATCGGTCAATTATCCCAGCTGAAAAGCATTAAAGCAAGTAAAATTCCCGTATCCACAGTTGTCTTTTTAAAATTTGTAGGTTTTAGGAATTGCTTCTATATTTTATTGTAAGAACAATCTGAATAATTACAATACATGACATTATGCTGATCATGATGACAATGGGGTATAATTTCAAAAGAATTCCGTAGAGTACATAAAGAATATTAGTGGTCAATGTCAGTTGAAGCATTGGTAGTGAAATATCCTGCGCACTTTTTGTTCGATATGTCTTTACTACCTGGGGCAAGAAGCTGATCATTGCAAGAAGGCCCGCAATATACCCTATTGCATCAATCATTTTTTATATATTCTCCTGGGCAAACCAGTTGATTGCTTCCTCTTTGCCTGAATAAAAGAAATGTAACTGCATGCCCTGGTTTGTTGAGGTTGTCTCAAAGAATCTATTAGCCTTTTGTCTTTGAATTTTATCAAGAACAGCAATTTTATTGATATTCCGAAAGCCTGCATCAACAAAAAGCTTGGCTGTATAATAATCAGAAACTATTGATGGGGTATCATGAATATTTTCAATATCTATAAGAGCATATTTCTTTTTTTCTTTCTCCCATATGTCATAGATCTGGGTAATTAAATCATTGACATCATTTTTTTGAGTTGGCCACGTTCCTTCTATCTTTATTAAGACATATTCCTTTGATATTATTGAAGTAAGACTGTAACTCATTCAGTACCTTCTTTTGTATCAATATTAACAAGTCGATTTCTAACTTCTATAGTGCATTAAAATCATTAAAATTGAATTCCTGCATTTTAGCCTGTCAAAAATATAAACATTGTGCCAGGATAAAAAATATTTGATTAGAATACAATTATTACTTCGGATTTTAATATCAACAATATGATTTGTCAATGGAAAAATTTATAAGCCGGCCGAAGGTAGTGATGAATAAAAGTCTTGATTTATTTTTATATTGGAAATTTCTAAAAACTCAAATTTGATGTCTCCTTGCGGGCACAAACATAGGTAAAAACCACTTTTTTCCATTGTTTGAGTAATGGAAAAAGTAGTTTTTAGAGGTGCCCTATTGATATTTTCAGAAAGAGATCATCTTCATTTTTAATTAATGTTAAAACTACTGCAATAAGACAAATGCCCGAGTTAATTTATTTTCTCTCGGGCATTTGTTTATGCATAAACCGTTTGTTTAATACTGCATCAGTTCCATGAAACAATGTATTTTGTTTTATTTCCGCCATTTTTCCGGGAATTGTTTTCGTTTGCCACTTCAACTTTAACCATTCCACCAGAGAACTTGCGAGCTATTGCGGTTATGATCCCCCTGTCAAAATCATCAGGATAGGGATTGTCACATGTAACATAAGCTTTATTATTTTCATTAGCATTCTCTTCATAATCATAATGGCCGATGCCTTCCAACATAGTACCTGTTTGTGGATTGAAAAGTGGTTGTCCATTTGTGTTTCTGTGATTCATATGATACGCAACATCAATAGATTTAAGGGCATCTTCTACTGTTCTAACTTCAGGTGGGAATTTAGCCGATTCCGGAATTTGTTTACCAATTTCGAAAAGTGTACTTTTCCCTGTTTTTTCAGATATCTCTTTAAATGCATCCAGCCATTTTTGTTGTGGATACCATTTTTCAGTTGAATCTTCAACATCAGCAAGACCGTTATTTTCTAAAATTTTCTTTGCCTGACTTGCGAAGCATCCCATGCCTTTAATAACTGACATTATAGTTGCTCCATTAACCTCTATGCCTTTTGTAATAGTAGTAAATGTTCTCATGAAAAACCTCCTCGGTAATTTGTTTTATAAAGTTTCAATGTGTTTAATATAAACAAAAATCGGCTTTAGTCAATTCTTGGATTTTACTATTTTTATGTGGGGTTTATGGTATTAATGTAGTAATACAGATGTTATGATAATTGTGGTGAAAATCATTAATGGAATTTAGTAATTTGTATTACAGTTGATTGCAGAACAATTGAAAATGGTAAATGTTCAAGGTTTGAGTGTAAAAAATAAATCTGAAGGATATCAATTGAGCTTAAAATAATTGCATCATCAATAATCAATTTATACATTTATCAATTGACATTTTTATGAAACTCAATAATACTATTTTTAGTTATTAAGGATTATTGTGTGAATAAATCAGATCAGAAAATTATTCTACTTGTTGATGACGAAGCGATCATTGCTGCATCAGAAAAAAAAATCATTGAAAAAAGTGGATACAAGGTTATTGTAGCATATACCGGTGAAAATGCCATTGAGACGATTCGTTCAAATCCGGATATTGACCTGGTCCTTATGGATATCAACCTGGGGAAAGGAATTGATGGTACTGTTGCAGCACAGGAAATCCTTAAACTCAGAGATATTCCCGTAGTGTTCCTCTCAAGCCACACTGAGCCCGAAGTTGTCGATAAGACTGAGAAAATTACCTCATATGGATATATAGTTAAAAAATCTGGCGAAACTGTTCTTGTAGCATCTATTAAAATGGCTTTTAAGCTTTATGAGTCTCGTAGAATGATAAAAGAACAGGAAGCCTTCAGGATGCGTGTTTTTGAAAGTTCCCGTGTGCCAATGGTGATAATGAATAGCAAGACGAGCCAGTTCATAGACTGCAATCCCGCTGCAACTGTAATATATGGTTTTTTGACGCGTGAAGATACCATCGGGAAAACACCACTGGATGTGTCCGCTTCAAAACAGTATGACGGTACTGCCTCACCCGAAAAAGCTCAGTATTATATTGAAAAAGCCCAGAATGATGGAGAGGTCATATTTGACTGGCTGCATCAACGACCGGATGGCACTCTCTGGGATGCCAATGTTCACCTTATGAGCTTTCAATCAGGGAGTGACCGCTTTTTACAGTTTACCCTGGCTGATATTTCCGGACGGAAACGGGCAGAGGAAGCCCTCAGAAAATCTGAGGAGAAATATGCTAAAGTCTTTATGTCTGCACCTGCTGGAATTTGTGTTAGTAACCAGGAAGATGGTAAAATCATAGAGGCGAATGATGAGTTTGCTCGAATAATGGGATATACCAGAGATGAAGTAATTGGCCATACCTCTATTGAGCTGGGATTATGGTATAATGAGAGCGACAGGGAGCACATCTTTGAACTGTTAAAAAATAATGAAGTAGTAAATAACCTGGAGTTACAAATGTGTTCGAAAGGGGGAGAACTTTTATCGCTTCGTTATAATGCTCAACTTATTGAGCTTGGTGAACATATCTTTCTTCTTTCGGCTTTTTTAGATATCACAGAGCAGAAAATGGCTGAGGAGGCACTTCGCGGAAGTGAAGAGAGATATCGTCTTTTAATTGAAAATCTTCCTTCTGTTTTCTGGAATTCAAATATTGATGGTGAAACGATTTATATCAGCCCAAATATTAAGGAGGTCTCTGGTTATTCACAGTATGATATCTATAAAGAGGGTAAGAAACTTTGGCTTGACCGCATACATCCAGATGATGTTGATTTAGTTATAAGCTCTTATAAATCTCTTTTCACCGGTGAAGGTATGTATGACATAAATTTCAGGATAAGGAGAAAGGATGGGGAGTGGATATGGCTTCATGACAGGGCCAATACTACACAGGACATGGAAGGGGAACTCTTTGCTGTGGGTGTTTTTTCGGATATCACAGAGAAGAAAAAAGCTGAGCTTGAGCTTGTCAGAACCGAGGCCCTTTTAAATGCAGCAATCGAACAGGTCCCTGCCGGTATATTGATTGCAGATGTACCAGATGGGAACATTTTAATTGCAAATCCCGAGGCCCTTAATATTCGCGGTGAAACCAATTACCAGCTTTCAAATATACCATTTGAGCTTCATCCGGCAAACTGGCAGACATATTATCCTGACGGTACTGTAATTAAAGCTGAAGACCTGCCCCTTTCACAGGCTGCACTATATGGTAAAACTACAAGAAATGTTGAGGTAATTATCCGGAGGAAGGATGGGGAAGAACGCTGGGTACTGGCAAGCTCAGCCCCGGTACGTGACAGGCATGGCAATATAATTGCCGCAATGGTCGTTTTTCCCGATATAACAGATTTTAAGAAAATAGAGACTGCTTTAAAGGAAAGTGAAGAGCAATACAAAAAAATATTTCAGAATACTCAAGTGGGTTTGGGGTCTACGAGAATCTCAGATGGCAAAATGATTCAGTGCAATTTGCGGCTGGCACAGATCCTTGGATACAAGAGCCCTGAAGAATGTATGGGTGATTATGTTGCTTCAGAAAACTACTTGGCGCCGAACAGCAGAAAACAGCTGTTATCCGAACTGAATGATAAAGGTTATGTTAAAGACTTTTATACCCAGGGAACACGAAAAGATGGCTCTCCTGTATGGGTCAGTTTTTCTGCATATATTGACCATGAAGCAGATTGTATACAAACAGTGGTTGTAGATGTCACTGATCGTATAAAAGCAGAGGAAGCCCTGAAAGAAAATGAAGAGCGTTTCCGGTCAATTTTTGAACAGTCTGCCTATGCTATGCTGCTGCTGGATGAATGGAAATTCACTGACTGTAATAACGCGGCCCTTGAACTTTTTGGCTATACTAATAAAGAGGATATACTTGGCCTTCATCCATCAAAGCTTTCTTCTCCAACCCAACCCGATGGGATGGATTCTCTTTCTGCAGCTCGGATGCGAATTCAGGAAGCTTTTAAAAAAGGGAATAATCAATTTGAATGGATTCACCGCAGGGCAAATGGTGAAGATTTCTTTGCAGAAGTCATGCTGGCAACATATACTTTGAGAAATAAAAAAATGATCATGAGCATAGTTCAGAATATAACTGCTAAAAAGAGTGCCGAAGAGGAGCTCAGATTCTCAGAGGAGAAGTTCTCCAGAGCATTTAAATCGAGTCCCAATATTCTTATCATATTTGATTTTGAAAATGTAACATTGGTGGATATAAATGATCAGTTTTTAAAAATTACCGGTTTGAGCAGAAATGAGGTAATTGGTCTTACTCTTGATGATCTTAATATTCATATTGATGCTACTGGAAGAGAAATGATTGGTCAGCTTATCGCAAATAGAGAAAGCATACGTGGCTATGAGTTCCAGATTAAAATCAAAGATTCTGAACCTAAAATCATGTCTTTCTCTGCAGAAATAATAAAAATTAAGGGAAAGGAATGTATTCTTTCTATAATGGAAGATATCACTGAAAATAAAGAACTGCAGAAAGAATTATCAACAGTAGTTGAAATGGAGCGGCAGCGCATTGGTCATGACCTTCATGATGACCTCGGGCAGGACCTCACAGGCGCGACCTTTCTTATCCAGACTTTGAAGCAGAAGCTTATTGAATCAGACTATCCTGAAATACAAAAACTTGATAAAATCGATGACTTAATTAGAAATGCTGTAATGAAAACCAGGACGATTGCAAAAATGCTGAGTCCCGTTGAAATAGGTGGTAAGGGCTTTATCAATGCTATTGAGGAGATGGCCTCTCAAATTGAAAAGATCTATGTGATTTCCTGTAAAGTATCATACGATCCGCCAATTGTCATTGAAGACAACCATGTTGCTGTAAATCTCTACTATATTACACGCGAAGCAGTTAATAATTCCTTAAAACATGGCAGGACAAGCACTATTGAAATATCCCTGGCCCATGATAATAATGACTTATCTTTGATTATTCGGGATAATGGCAAAGGTCTTCAGCAGGATTCAAAAGATAAAGGAATGGGGCTTCGGATTATGCAATACAGGGCTAACCTTATTGGGGCTCATATTGAATACATTAATAAAGTTAATGCTGGATTTACTGTTAAAATTCTTCTGACCATATGAAATGTTTAAATGGGTTCACCAAATTATGGGTTTGAGTATAAATAATTCCTTCTCACTATTTTGTGACAGCTGTGATTATAATTGTTGAGTGGAGTTTCAAAGAATGAATGCTAATTAAAATATTTATGGTATAATAGTATTTATGTATTGACTTTTTGTGTTAATAACCATACAATAATAATCTCGAATTTATTTTATATATCATAAAACCATGGTAAAAAAAGAAAACAAAATCAGAGTAATGGTACTTGATGATCACTCTATCGTTAGAGATGGAGTTAAGGAAATTACTAATGAAGCGGAAAATATTGAACTTATTGCAATGGCATCAACAGCTGATGAAGCTATCAGTATTTTGAACAAAGAGAAAATAGATGTTGCAATTGTTGATATTACCCTCAAGGGTAGCAGCAGTGGCCTTGATTTTACTAAAGCAATATCTGAAAGGTTCTCAGATGTTAAGGTTTTGGTTATGTCAATGCATGGTGAATTAGTGTATGGGCAGCGCGCCATGAAAGCTGGAGCAAAGGGATATATAATGAAAGAAGTGGCATCACTCCACCTGATAAAAGCCATTGAGACAGTAATGAGTGGTGAACTGTATATCAGTGATGAACTGCAAAAGAGTATCGTAAACAGGGCAATCCATGGCACAGGTTCTGATGATGGGTTATCAATAGAATCATTAAGTGACCGTGAATTTGAGATTTTTCAGATGTTTGGAAATGGTTATAGTACTCGTGAGATTGCTGAAAAGCTTAATATAAGTACAAACACTGTTGATAGTCATCGTAATAGAATTAAGGAAAAACTGAATTTTAAAGATACTGCTGAGCTTACCAAGCATGCTATTCAATGGGTTATTTTGAATAGCAAATAATATAAAAAAGTTATTATTACAATTTCTCTCAAAAACAACACTGTTACTTAAAGATGCCCAATCTTTTTTTTTTCATTCTCATAAAATATTTTGTGCATATCATATTTACAGGCTATTTAAGACTAGTAAAATTTACTACATTTTATACTGACAAATCACCACAATCCTCTTCATTTTTCTTCAGAATATAATAAAGGTTTAGGGGAATTGACGAAAGGTTAATTATCCCTTAACATTAAGTATATCAATTAAAGTCAATGAGAAATTCTGATAAAAGAAAAGGAGATTGCATCATGAATTTGAAAAGTGAAAACAAGTTCAGTTTCACCAGAGAAAGTGATGATATAATTGAAAAAATAATCAATGTATTGTCTATTACCTGTGAAATATGTGAACCATATACATCATTCCATCAGAAAAATGTAACACGTATTTCAATTGCTATTGCTGAAGAACTTGGACATGAAAATGAATTTATTCAGGTTCTGACAATGGCAGCAATGTTCCACGATATAGGTAAAATTGCTATACCCTGCGATATATTGAATAAGACATCAGTATTAACTGATGATGAATATGAACTTATTAAAACTCATCCATCTATTGGATGGAGAATATTGAAGTCAATCAACCTTCCTTTTCCTGTTGCTGAAGCAGCAATACAACACCATGAAAGAATGGATGGATCTGGCTATCCCTTTGCCCTGTCAGGGGAAAAAATATTTATTCATGCACGGATCATTGCCGTTGCTGATGTCTTTGATGCAATGTATTCAAACAGGCCCTATCGGCCCTCTCTAGGTTTTGACGCTGCCTTTAATGAAATATGGGAGGGCAAAGGGAAACTTTATGACAGTGACGTAGTTGATGCATTTAGTTCAATAATTTATAAGGGAAGTATCAATTCACTTTTAGGCATTAAAATGTGGTCACTCGGAGAAGTGAATTGTGCAAAAGAAGCTGTATCATTTTATATAAATTAATGATTACAATTAATAGCTTATATTCAAGGAGGTAAATAATGAATAAAAAAGTACTTGTTGTTGAAGATGACATGATAATTGGCGCAATACTTACTCTTCATTTAAATCAAATCGGTTATTCTGTTAAAAGTGTTTCAAATGGTAAAGACGCATTGGTGGCTTTAAAAGAGGAACATTTTTCTGTTATAATAACTGACCTGGAAATGCCGGTTATGAATGGTTATGAATTTATTGACAGGTTTAACTCATTGAATTATACAAGTCTAATTATTGTCCATAGTTCACATGATGAACCTGAAATTATTTCTAATGTAATGAATAAAGGTGTTTTAGATTATTGTATCAAACCAGCTAAGAAAAATGATATAAAAGAAAAACTTGAATACGCATTTGATATCTTAGAGCAAGACCAGTTTAAAAAACATGTCGGATGTGAAGGACATCAAAGTTCTAAGAAACAGACAGACTACCGGAGCAGCTGGTTGATACATCAAAATTTCTCATGCCGTCAGCCTGTCCAATAAAGGTGACTATGAATATCAAAATGAAACACCCAGCTTCTTCATACGGTTTCGAAGTGTGCTGGGATTGATGCCCAATGTTTCTGCCGCACCTCCGGGCCCGTGAATTTTGCCCCGTCCAGTGGATAAGCTCTATCCACTATGCAACCTCTCTGAAATAGTGTGAGTGGATACCTCCCAATACCTTCTTCCTCTTAATAACTCCTGCATTTTTAAAAGTATTTCCTTGGGGAATTCTTTGCTCGATTCCCTGATGAGGTCTTAACGAATTATAATATTCAATATACTCAGACAAAATATTCTTCAACTGTTTTTTGTTTAAAATAATAAAATAATTCAGTGCTTCCCTTCTAACAGATCCAACAAACCTCTCTGCAATTGAGTTCATATTTGGAGCTTTAACAGAAGTACATACATCAATGATTCCATAATTTACATAATCAAGGAAAAACTGCGGGGCTCTGTCCCTAATCATATAAACTTTATCTTTTACTCTGATCTCAAATTCTATTATCTGTTGTTTGACAAATTCCCTTGTTGGATTTCTTGTAATTGCATATTGAACAATCTCTCTTGTTTTGTGGTGAATAATGAAGAGAATATAATATCTTTGATTTAATATTGTATCAATGGTGAAGAAATCCATGGCATAAATTGATTCTGCCTGCATCATCAGAAATTTCTTCCAGGTTAGTGATTTCTTAATTTTACCTTTTTTCCTGAAATCTCTTAGAATATTCCAAATTGTTTTTGAGTCTAGTTTAACATGAAGTTTTAAAAGTTCTCCCTGAATTCTTCGCACGCCCCAATACAGATTATCATTCTTAATTTTAAGAATTAGCTGTTTAATTTCATGAGGAATAGGAGGTCTTCCATTCCTTTTTGGTTTAGAATTGAAAGTCCAGAATTTCTTTATCAGATTTCGTTGCCATCTTATAACAGTTTCAGGTTTCACAATTGAAATGATTTTCTTAATATCACCTATGATACTTATAATTGAGAATATTACTCTATCAGATAATTTTAAATTCAAATTAAATTTTCGCTGACGATTCAGGATTTCAACTTCCTTTTCCAATAGAGCTATTTTGATAAGTAGAGACTTCTTTGATTTTATGAGGTTAAATATTATTTTCATGATAAAAGATAGCAACTTAAACATACATCCTCCAAAACTGGAGTTAATTAAGAGGATATGTACTTAAAATCAATCATTTTTCATTTTGGATGGACTTTTTCCACGGCACGGGTTAACAGTGTCATTGCAGTTATAGTCTGTATGCCCCTGAAACCGCAGAGAATGGCACATTGCTCTTTATATCTATCAGTCTGTGATAGTTTTTCAATATCGTCAGTCAATTCATTCACCAGGGTATTCTGGTAATTATAATGGCCCATAAGCCGGTTAAGCATTAACCGGTCATCATAAGGTATTTTAAGTGTGCCAACAAAATCCATAAATTTTTGAGTGAAGGGTTGCTGCCCGGAATAATCGATTCCTTTTCTCATCAGAAAGGCACATATCGCCTGTTTAATTCTTACCAGTTCATTAGTTTGAAAAACTCTGAAGCGAATGAGGTCACGGTCCCGTTCCTGCTGTTCATCCGGTACTTTGATGGCAGTAAGAAGTCCGGAACGTAAATAAACAGCAAGTTTTCTTGCGTCAATTTTATCAGTTTTTACTTTTTTGTTGTCAGTGGGTATCAATGATGGCGCCACGACAATACAATCATATCCGTGTTTTTGTAGTTTCCGGAAAATTGTATAGCCGCAACCACTGGCTTCGTAACATATACGCAGATGATATTCTTTTGATAAATTTTTTATTAATTTCAATAGGTAATTAGGGTTGTTGGCGATCTTCTTTGTAAATTCTTCTTCTTTTTGCTGTTCAACAAAAAGCGCCATTGTGATAGAATTTTTGTGGACATCTAAACCTAAATATGCAATTCTTTTATTCATGGGTGTGATTACCTCCAATTATTTTTTTTTACTATTTTAAAATTAGTAATGTGTCCCTGACCAGTATTTACTGGCTAGCACACGACAAAAATTGAGGAGTCACACCCATACTATCTAAAAAACAAAAACAATAGAGATAAAAATGGCTTTAATTCTCATGTCAATGGTGCTCCATAAAATATAATGGTAATCAATCAGGACTTATAAGAAGGGTTTGTCCTGAAAATTCAATAAAAAATGTATACTCAGCATTTAGTAAATTATGTCAAGAGATTATTTTCACCGCATTTGAATCTTAAAATTAAGGGACTTGTTCAGGTAGAGAAAATAAATTAAGAAAAAAACACTTTCCATTCACTGGGGTTTTAATGCAGTTTGATAAACAGTGCCCATCTAAATACCCAACAGGGGATTATAAATACTCTAATGTTCTATTCTAAAGCTTCATAAAAAAGGCAGGTTCTGTTAACCCGCCCTTCCCTATTATCAAGCTCATGGAAAATGTTAATAAATTGCCCAACAATTATTACACATTAACCAAAGATAGTATCGTAAACATTTTATTAAATTTGACTTTAGCCGGAAACAGGAGTACCTTATACAGTATTAAGCAACTTAAAGGTGGTAAAAGAATGGGAAAAAAAGACAAAGGATCTACAAAATCAAAGAAGATGCCAGAGAAGACTTTAAAAGAAAAACGGGAGCAGAAAAAGGTTAAAAAGGCAAAGAATAAAATAATTTTTGACATGTGATAATTTTCACAAAAATAATAATCATCAACATTAATTAAAGAGAAAGAGTAAAATTCGGGAAACTCATGTGGAAAAACACCGCAACACTGAGGCGGAGGAAAGAAGACGCGTGCGCTTATCCGTAAACATATAAGAAAAAACTTGATATAATAAATTAAATACCAGCCATTATTAATTATATTTTAAAACTATGAAGTTATGACGGACATCTATTATTCAAATGAAATTTCATTTTGCCCGGATAAATATCCCTGTGAATATATTTTAAATAACCCGTAAATGCATAAAGAGATTTAGTTTTTTTTACATATTGCTACATTACCTGGAGATTTTAGAACATGCCAATAACTATTAAAAGAAAAGATATCAGTTTTAATCCTGATCCCACAAGGATAATTTCCCGATTCAATTTACCCCAGGGGGATGAAAGGATCTGGTCCATTTTTGACAGAATACTGGGACTCTCCCATGAAGAAGTTAATATCACTCTCAACAATGTATTGAGAAATTTTTCAAAACGCCACCGCAATATCTCGAAAATATTTGAAAATAACTTCACCCGGGTAAGGCAGATAGTTGATGACATGGATTTTGAATCCATGGTTCCCACTTTGAAAAAGAAAATCCAAAAGTTAAAGATTTTACTTCAAAATTTGGCTTCAGATCCCAAATCAGAGTCAAAGAAGATAAAATTACTTATCGGTGCGTTCTTCACAATGGAATACTCCATCGAATCTGCCGCCTTTTTCAACCCCTCAATTGTTGAACATCCTGACCAAACCGATTTGAGGGAAAAAAACCAGAAAAGAGTAATCATAAGTTTCCGCGCCACCGGGGAAGGCCATATCTCATCAATAGTATTCAGGGAAGGTATAATCGATAAAGATAACAATATAGATTTCAAATCCATAAGCAAGCTCGTTGACGTGCCGGAAGCTGTCAATCCTCATGTCTATGACAAAAACGCTTTCTTTCAAAAACTTCAGGAAATGAATATTTATCAATATATTAATGGCAATGAAAAAGAACCTGCTCAAAAAATTATAGATAAAATAATTAAATTAATAATGGATAAACTGGAAGATAAGTTTATTTACGAAAAATTAAGTGCCTGCATTGAAGAAGCAATGAGAAATCCAGACCTCACGGGTTACGAAAAAAAGGTAATGGAAGCCATAAATTGGCTGGCTGATTCCCATTACGAGATTGAATTTTCACTGGATACCGCAATTTCCGAACGTGTTATCTTTCCAATTTCTTACACCGAAAGAAACGGCATTGAGGATGCAAGGTTTGTCAGGTTTACAGATGATGATGGCAGTGTAACTTACTGCGCCACATATACAGCTTATGACGGCTATACCATCCTGCCAAAATTTCTCCAAACAAAGGATTTTTATCATTTTAAAGTGAAACCCCTCAATGGCATATACGCCAAAAACAAGGGTATGGCGCTCTTTCCACGAAAGATAAATGGAAAATTTGTTATGCTCTCCCGATATGACGGAGTTAATAACTATATCATGTATTCAGATAATATCAATCTCTGGCAGCACTGTCAAAAAATTGAAAGTCCAATGCATCCCTGGGAATATATTCAAACGGGGAATTGCGGATCACCAATTGAAACAGATAAAGGCTGGCTTGTACTTACTCATGGCGTGGGGCCTATGAGAAAGTATTGTATTGGAGCTGTTCTGCTCGATTTAGAAGATCCCACAAAAGTACTTGGTTATTTAAAAGAACCCCTATTGGCTCCAAATGAAGATGAACGGGAGGGTTATGTACCCAATGTTGTTTATTCATGCGGTTCCATCATGCATAACAATGAATTGATTATTCCCTATGGTATATCCGATACAGCATCCACTTTTGCTACAATACCTATGGATGAGTTATTAGATGAATTATTGAAAGCAACACAAAAAAATAGATAATGTTACTGAGAAGTGACCACCCCGGTCCATACTGACAGATAATAAATATAAGAATAACATTGGTTGTTAAAATTACAAAATTGCTCAATTGGGGTAATATTCAATGTCTGTGTTTTGTCGGCATGTGGTATGCCTAAATACCCTAAGAAAGTTATTATTTAAAGGTCAATAATGGTCAAATATGATGTTACAATAATAGCTTATGTGCAATAATAAGGTACAGGTACTACTAATTTTATGTTGAGGCTTAAGCTTTGTCACGATCTATATGGCTATAATTAATTATTTAGAAATGATAATAATATCAAGCACCAATAATAAATAATTACAGAAGAGTGACAAATAGCGATTCCGGAACAGAAAATTAGTAGTACCTGTACCGAAAAAATTACAAACCAAAAGTGTTGCTGATAAGTTTACAAAATTTCTTTATATACTTCCAGGTAATCTTCTACCATTTTCTCCCGGCTGAATTTGCTCATGGCCCACTCCCGGCAATACCTGCGGTCAATATTTTTTACATCATCCAGGGCATCCACTGCCTCATCAATACCCTTTACCAGGAAGCCCGTTTCCCCGTGGACTATCAATTCGGGCATGGAGCCTTTATTAAAGGCAATAACCGGTGTTCCGCAAAGCATGGATTCGGCAACACTCAAACCAAAGGGTTCTTCAAAATTGATGGGATGCAGCAACGCATAGGCTCCGCCAAGCAATTTATCTCTCTCTTCCGGCCCCGAGGAGCCAACATAAACTATTGTATCATCATTTAAAAAAGGCTCAACCTTCTCAGCGAAATAATCCTGGTCCTGTATAATTCCTGAAATAATCAGTTTCATACCGGCCTTTCTGGCAATTTCAATGGCCTCAAAGGTACCCTTGTCATGATGAATCCTCCCAAAAAAAAGCAGGTAACGGCCTGTCTGCTCATTCAATGTAAATTCTTCCGTCTTAATTCCATTATAGACCGTAGCAATGTATTGCAGTTCCGAAGAGCGGTCGGAATTACTTATGGATACATAATAACCATTATCATTGTATTCTTTAAAAGCCGGGATAATTTTTGGCGAAGAAAATCCGTGAATCGTTGTTACCATGGGTGTGCTGATCAAACGGGAATAAGAGAGAGGTAAAAAATCGTAATTATTATGAATAACATCAAACCTCTCTGCCCGTTCCATCATATGACCGATGTGCAGACATTCCCATACCTTGGGTTCCAGGCTTTTATCTTCCTCGTAGGGTTGTTCACATATATATTCCAGTTTCCCCTTGGTCAAAGAATTTCCCGTAGCAAAAAGTGTCACATCTATTCCCCGTTGAACCAGCCCTTCAGCTATGTTTGAAGCGACCTGTTCCCAGGGGCCGTAATGGCGGGGGGGAGTTCTCCAGCAAATGGGAGCTAATACTGCAACCTTCATTTTATAAAGCCGGCCTGGAATTTTTCAAACAGAGTTCCACCAGTTCACTTATTACGGCAGTTCCAACACACATAACCTTATCAGCTCCTCCCCAGAATATTTTTACAGTGCCATCATCCTCGGGGACCGCTCCGCAGGAAAACACTACATTATGAACATAACCGGTAACCTCGTATTCCTCTTCAGGCTGCAATATCCAGCTGTCACCAACACCGATAATCCTGGAAGGGTCCTTTAAGTCGTGCAGGGCTGCACCGAGCCTGTAAACGGATCCGTCCATTGTGGGAAAAACACCGTGATAGATACTGAGCCACCCCTTGTCCGTCTTAAAGGGAGGCGCCCCGGGACCAATCTTCATTTCGTCCCAGTGATATTGGACCGGTTTCATTATCAACCGTGATTCCCCCCAGAATTTTAAATCCGGGGAATAGGAAATCCATATAGACCATGGACTGATTTCCGAATGGGGCCTGTCAAGACGCGCATAGAGGTTATTGAATTTTTCAGGGAAAATAACAACATTGCGGTAATCCGCTTCTGTTATAAGAGAGAACCTTTCGATTTTTTTAAAGTCCCTGGTTTTGGCCAGGCCTATGCGTACACCGTGCCTGGAATAGGCGCTGTAGGTGATGAGGTACTGGCCATCAATAAGAGTAATTCGCGGGTCTTCAATCCCGTACTCCTCGTACTCTTTAAAAATGCCATCCCCGGCCGGAGTCATGAAAGGAGTTTTTGCAGCCTTAAAATTAAAGCCGTCATCACTTTGGGCCATCCCCAATATTGAGCGTCCGTTATCCAGGTGAGAGCGGAATATCATGATATACCTGCCCTCATATTTGCATACACCGGCATTGTGTACGGTTGCCACAGGGTAAGGAATATCCTCTTTTGTTAAAATCGGATTTCCTTCATATCTTTTTACAAATGCCATCTAAATAATCCTACTCGTGCGCAAGGAGAACTGTCAAATGAGCAATATGGTATGCCAGGGTACTCTCCGCCCCCTGGTTATTGTTTACTCCATAACTTTCAATGCCGTCACAGCATCCATGGGTTTCAAAATCGTACAGGGGCATGTCCAACTCATTTTCACCGAGGAACCACATGAATGAAGATGACATTAAACTGGCGTACCTGGTATCCCCTGTAACATAATAGGCTTGATAATACATCAGCACCATGGCCATGGCATCAATGGCCTGCTGGGCGAACCTGGAAGGTTCCCCTCCTTTCTCATACCATGAATCGCTGCCAACCGGTGTAAGATAGCCCTGCCTGAAAGTTATTTTCTCAAGGAATTCCATTGTTTCCATGGCAACTTTCAATACCTTTTTATTTTCCGTTATTTCATAGGATTGGAAAAGGGCCAGTGGAATCATACCATTTGCATAGGTCATATTTGATTCGAACCAATTCCAATCGGCATCTCTTGCCCCGGCATACATTTCCATGATCTTGCCCGTAAGCTCTTCAAGTACCTTAATCATACCCGTATCTGCCGGGGCATGATGAAGATAATGAGAAATACCTATTACGGTATAGGTTATGCCGCGCAGGGTCTTTATTTCTTTGAAGTGAGGATAGGCTTTTAAAAATATATCCATAACCAGTTTAAAGTAAGCGTTATTGGGCGCAAACCGGATAAGGTAACCCAATGCCCAGATGGTCCTGCCAAAACAATCCTCCGATCCTATGTCATCAAGATATTCTCTACCGAAACTCAAAAAATTTCTAAATGTACCGTCTTCATTTTGCATGAAGTCGATAAAACTTAGATACCCGTTCATTAGTTCATGCGCTTCTTCCAGGCCTTTTTGCCGGTATGCCATGATGCACACTAAAAGAGCACGTGCATTATCATCCAGGCAGTAGCCCTCACTAAAATTGGGAACTGTGTATTTTGCATGTTGAATAATCCCCGTATCGTCGGTCAATTTTTGAATATGGGACATGTCAAAATCGGGCAATGCCAGGGGATTAATAATGGCATCTTCAACAGGTGGAGGCCCGGACCAGTTTGCAAGGGCTTCAGAAATAAGCTCAAGATACTGACGTCCAATTTCGGGCCAACTTGTCATTCGGCCATACTGGTAAGCCTTCACTCTTATGTCATCCAGCAGGGAAGGTTTGCTTAGCAATTCATTCAAAATCTTAGCCAGTTCAATGGAATCGCCGGGATTGAACAACCTCCCCCTGCCATCAGCCAAAAGCTCCTGGGCATGCCAGAAAGATGTTGAAACCACTGCCGATCCTGCTCCAACAGCATAGGCCAAAGTTCCGCTGGTAATCTGCGCTCTATTAAGATTGGGAATGAGATAAATATCTGATGCCGCTAAATAGCTGAAAAGTTCTTCATTGGTGGCGAAACGGTTAATGAAATAGACGTTGTCTCTGAGGTTATTTTTTTCAACCAGGGATATTAAATAATTCCGGTATTCCTCTCCCGATGCCTTTATTACTCCGGGATGGGTTTTCCCCAAAACAATGTAAAGTACTTCCGGGTGTTTGCGGACTACCTCCGGCAGGGCATTGATAACCGTTTCAATACCCTTGTCCCTGCTTAAAAGTCCGAAGGTAAAGAGGGATTTTTTGCCCGCAAGGTTTAGCTTATTTTTGAAGCTCTCTCTATCTGTAAAATTGAAATCGGGAACCCCATGCTCCACAATGGCAATTTTTTCCGGTTCTATGCCGTAACTATCGCATAAGAAATCCACTGCGCGTTTGCTCATCACTACTATTTTTTCCGCCCTTTTGCTGATTTCCTGGACAATTGTCTTTTCATTATAAGAGGGATTTTTTAATACTGTATGGAGAATAGCGATAAGCGGTTTTGTCAGTCTTCTTATGAGGGGAAGCAGGTATATCCCGTTTTTACCGCCAAAGATGCCATACTCGTGCTGTAAGATACAGACATCAGCATCGCTGAAATTAATGAATTTTACTGCCTGCAGATAATCTTTCTGCTGGGCATCTCTAATCTGGTACTTCACTATGTCGGGGTAATCATAGGTATTATTGTGGTCGTTCATGGCAACCACGTAAGCCTCTGCTTCAATGCTTTTTTCACTATTATTGTAAATCAGTGATTCAACCAGGTCCCTGGTGAATGTAGCAATACCGCATTGCCGGGGGATATAGTTTCCAATACAGGCGATTTTTATTTTTTTAATGGATTACTCCTATTGTTTTTTAGAATTTTTCGTGCTTTTCCGTGGATACCATCCAAAAAAAATAAAACACAATTATACAGTCATTATCCCCCTGAAAAGCTCAAATGCAAGCATAATTCTTGTATCTACGGTGCATTGTTAAAATTTAATGGAAATAAATCATGTAAAAGGAACTGACCCTTAAAGGCAGATTTCCTGTTTAACATGAAAATGAACTGCCCGCATTTCAGTGGTAGGAATGGAGAAAAATTTCGGAAAAAAGGGACCGGGGATATTGCGAGAATGTTTCTATAAATATTTTAATGATATAAAATTTCCGGTAAACCTCGGGAACCCAGGTATACAAACCCGGCCTGGGAATGGACGGCGCTGCTAACAGTTTTAAGTAGTATGGACAATGAAAACCCATACTACTCAAAATATGGAGCACCTACTTTTTAAATGAAGTACCTGCCTCAATGACTTTGTCTTTCACTTTGATTTTAGCCTTGACCTGGTATTCACCTGCGGCCTTCATATTTATGGCACCTGCGTAATGATACATGTTGCCGCCTTCAATTACATTTGCTTTGACGATGACCTTTTTTTTGTCGGGCGTGAAAACTTCAAGAGTCACCACTGCACCTTTAACAAGGGCCTTCTTTGCCTTGTCCGATACGGTTAGTACAATATGGTGTTTTGAGTCATCAACTGGTTTTTGATTCATCATTTTCATCATACTATCATAGGCCTTCTTGTCCATCACGTCAAAGTTGACCTGTATATCGCCAACAGCGACAATATTTGATGAACCCATTTGGCCATGTTTATCTTTTTTACATGACATAACAGAAACTGATACAAACAAGATTACAAATAGAACAACTAGTTTTTTCATGTTACTTCTCCTTTGAATTTAGATATTTAGGATTTCCCGTGTTTTCCCGTGGATAACATCCAAAGAAAAAACACAATTTTCCAGTCATTGTCCCTGCTGAAAATTAACCATTTACTTCACATCATTCATAACAGATAATATGTAATTGTCAATACATTTTCATACTTTAAAAACCCCTGCTCATTAACAGGGGTTTGGAAAGATGAATCAAATTTCAAATTCCAGAATACAAATTGTCCCATTTTGGTCTTTAATGGTAAATGTGCCTCCTAATTGTTCAGCCAGCATTTTAACAATTTCAAGACCAAATCCTGGCGATTTATTCAAATTAATTCTTTCATCAACACCATGCCCATTGTCCTGGATGGTAAGTTTTAAATTATTCTTTATCTTATGAAAACTAATTGAAATATGACCACTATCTCTTCCCCTGAATGCATATTTAAAAGCATTTGTAATAAGCTCATTAATAATAATGCCAACAGGAATGATTATTTTTGTATTAAGATCAAAATCTTCAATCTGTTTTTCAACAGTTACTTTTCCACTCTCATGATTCACTGTAACAATCGCATCAATAAGGGCTTCAATGTAATCTTTTATTGAAACTTCCTGGAAATCTTTACTTATCAATAGCTTTTCATAGAGGATACGCATACCCTGAACCTGAATGATGGTATCCTCAAGTATAGAAACAGCCTCGGGATTGCTAATAGATTGTAACTGCAGCGATAATAATCCTTCGATGGAAGCAATATTGTTTTTTATGCGGTGATGAACTTCTTTGAGAAGAGTTTCTTTTTCTTGTAACTGCCTATGTATTTCCTCTTCCGCTTTTTTATGCCTTGTGACATTCTTGCTAACTGCAAACATAACCTCTTTTTCATTAACAATTCCTTTATAGGCATCAAGGTCTACAAACAGGTCATCACCGTTTTTTGTTTTATGGTGACGGTAGACTACAGTTACCTTCCCTTCTTTACGCGCTTCTTGGGAACTTGACTTTGACTTATCAACTTCAGCACTGAATCTCAGACATGACATGCCAATTAATTCATCTTTATCATAGCCATACATTTTTGATGTGGCACTATTGGCTTCCAGTATATTAAAAGTCTCAGGGTCAAATATGAATATTGAATCACCAACTCTCTCAAAAAGCATTCTGTATTTTTCTTCGTTTTCCTTCAACTTCAATTCAAACTGCTTTTGGTCGGTAATGTTGCGGTTAACACCAGTGATGCCGATAACAGTTCCCGAGTCGTCCCGTAAAACAGACAGGTTTACCTGGAAATACTGAATTGTACCATCCGGCATTGGGGTTGATACGGTTTTGACCAGCGATCCATTGGCATAGACCTGACGGTGCAGTTCGTCCCACTCAAGGCACTGGGCTTCGGGAAAACCGAATTCCCAATACGTTTTACCGATTATTTCTGCTTCTGTGCGTTTTAAATTCTCGCAGAGTTGCTGATTAGCTGATGTGAAACGGTTATCCAGATCATAGCTATAGATCTGGTCGAAACTGGCATTGTTGATGAGTCGGAAACGATCATCACTTTTTTTTATTTTCTTATCCGCTTCAAAAAGTTTAAATGCCATTTTTATGGATGCATCAAGGACCGTAAGGTTTGAATCCTTTACCACATAACCATATGATGTTATATTCTCTGTTTTCTCAACAATTTCAGGTTCGGTATGGCTTGATAAGAATACAATGGGAAGATCATGATTTTTCAAAATTATTTCGGCTGTTTGTGTCCCATCGATTCCCTTTCCAAGATCAATATCCATGAGGATAAGGTTAATTTCCGGAGTTGACTTCACAGTCTCAATAGCCTCTTGGCCGGTATGGGTAATGATGATTGAATAGCCATATGTTTCAAGAGACTTTTTCTCTGCCATGGCTATGAGTACATCATCTTCCACAAGGAGAATTGTCTTTTTTATTTGTTTTTTCAATCTTTATTGACCCCTATTTTATACTCCCAGCGAGACATTATCTGAATCGATTGGCCTGGTATAAATTTTAATAGATCGTAGTACGTAGGGATATTTTTGTCAACAAAAGATATTTTTTACTTCCAATAAAACCCGTTATGAGACATGGTGCTCACAGTAAAATGCACTAACTTCCTAAAAAACAATCCCCCCTCCAGGCAGGGAGAAAAAATTTGATGACATTTTTGCCATCAAATGATATTTTTTTAAACCGAGAAAAAACAAATTTATTATGATATGCCGGTAATATCAAAAAAGCATTATATATTTTCCTTAATATTCTGAGGTTTACTTTCGTAATGCATTCTTAAGTTCCCCAATATTTCTCTTAAGAACACTTTTACATCTTATAAGTCCGCTCTTTTCTCTATTTAATTTTGAAAGCTGTTCCTTTCTATATTTCCCATCTTTAAATTTTGGCTCCCTTGACCAAAAGGGCCTTTTTATTATTTTCAACTGGTTTTGTACAATTTCCAGCTTTACATCGATCTCCATTAACTCCTGCCTGCACATCTCCTTTGCTTTCTTTAATTGTTCCCTTCGTTGTTTTGCGGCCAGCTTTTTCTTTACCCTCTCTTTTTTTGCTTCAAGCTTATCAGGAAATCCCGTAAATCCGATATACCATCTTTGAACTTTCTTTGCGGGGTGCAATCGAAGCCAGAGATCATCGGGCAAATATACATTTGAGTCACAATACTTGCAATGCACAATACGGTCCATTCCATCAATTTCCAATGTACCGCCACATTTGGGACAGCTGAAAACTACACCTTCAAAAGCTGGTTTTTCCGGCTCTCCATCAGGTTCAGCAGATTCTGCGTTAACTATAATTTTGAGTTTGGGGTACTTATTCACCAGCCAATTTGGGGGGCGTGTAACGGGCATTTCCGCTCCGCATTCGCTACATACAATTTCCCATAACTCAATGCCGGGACGATCTTCCAGGTTAGGCCCCGTAAAATATGTATTACATTTACGGCAACATGGGTCCTGCCTTGCCATTGTCACCTCGTAATTAATTGATGACATAACTGTACTCTTCGATCCCTGGAGATCCCCCCAGTCATTTTCAACCCATCCTTCAAATATGTTCATTACAGAATCTTTAATAGTATCATGAGGAATTGCCATTTCTGATTGGCAACTATTGCACAGGACCACAGACAGAGGCCCATTTATAAATACAGGAGACCCGCATTTGTTACAGGTGGACATAATTTCTAAAAAACCAAATTTTAACCTGCCCGATGAATGTGTTTGATCCATAATAAATCATCCAAATTTATATTAAAAGTTAAATCTTCAGATAATTCAAATTAAATCTATTTCCCAAAAAGTGCCTTAACCGCTTTCTTGGCGATACTTATGTGGTTTTGCCCTTTCATAATTTCAACATGATAAAAAATATATTCTTTGTCTTTCTTATTATTTTTACAGGATATAAGAGATACTCTTTTCTTTTTTAATTTTTTACAATAACCGGTTTTATTGAATCGGCAATTTGAAATAATTATCTTGACCCTGTCTTTTTGTACCTTATTCAAATAAACCCAATCTCTAACCTGCTGAAAAAACTCCTTATAAAATCTCATGATATATTTATTAACATGATCATCAGAAAGAATTTTTGAGTATATAATCTCCACGTGAAAGTTATCTTTTAGAATTTCCCTCTTAATCTCCCTGATTTTCATGCCATAGGGTGTTTTCCCCTGCATGGAATCCTTTTTAATTTCACTATTATTATATATGCAAACTGAAGAACTGTCTTTATATATGGTATCTTTTTTCTTATTCCCCAATAGACTAATTCCGGTAAAAAGCAATAATAGTGTTATATATAAAAATATATTTTTCATTAATTATATTATTTACCTTTTTAGTTGCTACCTTTTACTTTAATGCCCTGTAGGCTATATCCTTCCTGTAAAATGCTCCATCAAAGGAAATCTTATCTATATTATTATAGACCTTATTCTTTGCATCAATCAGAGTATCCCCAAGGGCAGTAACATTTAATACCCTTCCCCCATTGGTATACACTTTTCCATCTTCTCTTTTAGTACCTGCATGAAAAACAATTATATCATCACTGACATTATCCAGGCCGTTAACTTCCTTGCCCTTTTCATAATTGCCCGGATAACCACCCGAAGATATTACAACAGTTATTGCATGCTCTTTTGCAAATGATATATTCATCTTATCAAGAGAACCGCTACATGCACCTTGAAATAAATCCCCCAGTTTTCCTTCAAGGAGTGGCAAAATAACCTGCACTTCGGGATCCCCAAATCTGACATTATACTCTAAAACCTGCATATCATCATTTTTTATTATGATTCCTGCATATAATATCCCTTTAAATGGGATTCCTTCCTTTTGCATTCCATCAACTGTTGGTTTTAAAATTTCATCATGTACCCTTTTTAACCTTTCATCAGTCATCACAGGAGCAGGTGCATATGCACCCATTCCCCCTGTATTGGGGCCTTTATCTCCTTCAAAAATCCTTTTATGATCCTGTGCCGCAACAAATGACAATATAGTTTTGCCATCAGAAATTCCCAGAACTGATGCCTCCTCTCCATCAACGAATTCTTCAACAAAAACGGTCTTATTATCGTCAACAGTTGAGTTTACAAACTCTAAAGCTTCTTCCCTGTTCTCAGGTATACCAACACCTTTACCTGCAGCCAGGCCATCAAGTTTAATAACTATTGGAAAATCGTCAGTCTCATTTATAAATTTTATTATATCCTCTTTGTTATTAAATTCTTCATGTTTACATGTGGGTACATTGTATTTATTCATGATTATCTTTGCAAAAAGTTTACTACCTTCCAGCATGGCAGCCTTTTTTGTTGGCCCAAAAACAGGGATATTCTTTTCTTCTAGAAAATCTACTATTCCATCGGCAAGCGGTGCTTCTGGACCAACTATAACCATATCAATTTTATTTTCTAAACAAAATTTAGATATACCTTCAAAGTCATCCACAGATATATCAAGTCTATATTTATCATCAATTCCTCCATTTCCAGGCGTTACAAAAACTTCAGATGCACTGCCATCTTTTAATAATCTCCAGGCTATTGCATGCTCTCTGCCTCCGGAACCAACAACTAAATACTTCATAAATCCTCCAATATTATCAAAATATATTATACATAATGCCGGCAAATATTATTAATAATTAAATTTTTTACATTTTTAAAAAAATAATCGAGAATAGGAAAAGTTCTAATTATAAAAAAGTCAAGACAAAGTTATGATTACAATTATTATTTAGTATAAAATTGTTTAACCGTTATAAATATATTTTAATAATACTTTGTTAAATCCTTTGACAAATAAATTGATATAAATAGTTATTATATATGGATATTATTAAATTCATCAGTATTGCATAAATAGTGATGTGTAAAATAAAAGGAGAATAAACCACATGAGTAAAAAGGCATTAATAACTGGAATTACTGGGCAGGACGGTGCATATCTCGCCGAATTTCTCCTAAAAAAAGGCTATCAGGTTTATGGTGGTTATAGAAGATTGAGTACACCCAATTTCTGGAGAATCGAAGAACTTGATGTTAAGGAAAAAATTAACCTGGTTGAACTTGACCTTCTTGATGCGGGAAATTTAACAAGGACTATCATTGACATTAAACCAGATGAGATTTATAATCTGGCTGCTCAAAGCTTTGTTGCCGTATCATTCGAGAAGCCAATCCTAACAGGAAAGGTAACTGGCCTGGGAGTAACGAATCTGCTTGAATCTATTCGTATAGTAAACCCTGATATAAAGTTTTACCAGGCTTCAAGCTCAGAAATGTTTGGCAAAGTTCTTGAAACGCCTCAAAGTGAAAACACCCCTTTTTATCCAAGAAGCCCTTATGCTGCAGCAAAACTGTATGGTCATTGGATAACAATCAATTACAGGGAATCATTCAATATTTTTGCTTGCTCCGGAATTTTCTTTAACCATGAATCTCCTTTAAGAGGAATAGAATTTGTTACAAGAAAAATCAGTGATGCAGTGGCAAGGATCAAAACGGGTACACAGGAATTTTTTGAAATTGGTAACATGTATGCTAAAAGAGATTGGGGATATGCCAAGGAGTTTGTTGAAGCAATGTGGTTAATACTTCAGGAGCCAAAAGCTGATGATTATGTAGTTGCTACAAATTCAAATTTCAGTGTTAAAGAATTCATAGAATACGCATTTAATTATGTTAATATCGATATTAAATGGGAAGGGAAAGGGATCAAAGAAAGGGGTATTAATACAAAAAATGGTAAAACCATTGTAAAGGTAAACCCAAATTATTTAAGGCCCCTGGATGTTGAAACATTAATTGGAGATTATTCAAAAATTAACAGCCTTACCGGATGGACTCCGAAAGTTTCTTTTCAGGAATTAGTTGAAATAATGGTAAAACGGGATCTCCAGAGGGTCAAAAGTTAATATAATTATTTTATAGCTATGAAGATATTTATTACAGGTATTAATGGTTTTGTGGGTAAAGAGCTTTCATCTTGCCTTCAAAATAAAGGTCATGACGTTTATGGCTGTGATATAAACGGGAATAAGAAAAATATTTATAATATTGATATAACAGATTTAAAATCTGTAGAAAAAATCTTATTAAAAGTAAATCCCCATGTTATATTCCACCTTGCTGCAATATCTTTCGTTGATTATAAAAATCCGGAAAAATTATTTCAAGTAAACGTAGCCGGTACTGTTAATATAATTACATCACTATTAAAACTCAAAACATTACCCAGATTTATTCTCATAAGTTCATCGCAAGTATACGGTTTCGGAAATAATTCAACTGAACCAATATCTGAAAGTTTCCCCATTAGTCCTGTTAACCATTATGGAGCAAGCAAAGCTGCAAGTGAAATTATTGCCAGTGCATTTAATATTGAAAATAATATTCCAACAACAATAATTCGGCCCTTTAATCATATTGGAAAGGGACAAAATTATCAATTTATTGTACCAAAATTGGTAAATGCATTTAAGAGAGGAGATAGTGAAATTGATTTAGGTAACACCAATGTCATCAGGGATTTCCTTGATATTCGCGATGTTGTAAATGCATATATTGGTGTAATGGAAAATTTCAAAAATGGTGAAATTTATAATTTATCCAGCGGAAAGAGTACAAAAATTTTAAATATTATTGAAATACTTCAGAAACTAACAAATCATTCAATAAAGATTAAAACAAAAGAATCATTATTGAGAAATAATGAAATAAAATCTATTGTGGGAGATTCTTCAAAACTGCAAAAAAATATAAACTGGAGCCCATCAATTTCACTAAAGGAAACCCTCCAGTGGATGCTTGAATAATAAATTCTGCTTTATATCAAAAAAATCAAAGTTTTTCCATTTTAAATTCCGATTATAATATTAAAGAAAAAAGTTTAACAAATTCTAGAAGACTACATGTATTATTAAAATTCGAGCATTTATCGGGATATAAAGTGAATGTAGAAAAGTCATATATTAATGATAATATACCTTTATATAATAGCCGCATAATCGATGCCTATATCAAATTTATAAAGAAATATTATAACCATATAAATATTAATGAAATCCTCAGCTATGCCGCGATGAAATCATATGAGGTAGCTGATCAGGAACACTGGTTTAACCAGAAGCAGATAAATCTCTTTTATGAAAAAGTAGTCCAGAAAACTAAAAATAAAAATATTGCCCTTGAAGCAGGCAGGTATGCAGCATCTCCAGATGCTATTGGAGTTATGAGGCAATATGTACTTGGAATGGTTAATCCAAATAAAGCCTTTGAATTAATTGGTAAAACTGCAGCAAACTTCACCAAAGCGTCATCCTTTGCTTCAAAAAGAATTGATAGTAACAAAACAGAAATTACTGTAGAACCTAAAATTGGCGTTAAAGAAGAGCCCTTCCAGTGTGAAAATAGAATTGGCTTTTTTGAAACAATTGTTTTGCTGTTCAATAACAGGCTGCCAAATATCGAACATGTTGAATGTATTTTCAAAGGCGGAAAAAAATGCCGATACATTATCTCCTGGGAAAAATCATTTTCATCTCTCTACAGAAAAATTAGAAACATTCTTCTTTTAGTATTGGTACCGGCGAACCTGGTATTTGCTATTATTAAACCACTGGCCACATTAATCGGCATTTTTCCAGTTTCATTAATTGCAATATTGGCATTATCATTAATAATATACCACTTTGATAATAAGGAATTGAAATTAGGCCTGACCAGTCTTGAAGATTCAAAAGATAAACTCCTGGAACAGATGAAAATTAACTATAACGATGCACTGATGTTAAATGAAATTGGGCAGGTATTAAGCCAGGAAAATGACATAGAAGATGCACTGGAAAATGTAATGTCAATATTAAAAAACCGCCTGCATTATGACCGCTGTATGATCCTGTTAACAAAAATTAATACCGACTACCTGTCTTATCGGGCAGGCTATGGCTATGATGGTAAGCTTCTTGGATATGTTAAGAATTTCAAATTCCATCTTGATAATCCAAAATCAAAGGGAGCATTAGTTGTATCATTTAAAAAACAAAAACCATACCTCATAAATGATATTGATTCTATTGAAGAAGACCTGTCCAGGCGAAGTTTGGAATTTGTAAGAAAGATGAAAACCAGGTCTTTCATTTGCTGTCCCATTATTTGTGACGGCAAATCAAAAGGTATACTTGTTGTGGACAACTTAATATCAAAACGTGCATTAATTGAAAGTGACTTAAGCCAGCTCATGGGCGTGGCACAGGTTCTTGGCATCAGTATAAAAAATGCTGAACTTAATGAATCCAGAATATTACAGTTTAGATCAATTCTACAGGGGCTTGTTGCCAGTATTGATGCACGCGACCCCTTAACAGCAGGTCACTCTGAAAAGGTAACCAGATATGCCGTGGGAATCTGTAATGAAATGGGAACATCCAAAGAATTTACTGACATGATAAGTGTTGCAGCCTCTCTCCATGATTATGGTAAAATTGGTGTACCCGATTCCCTTTTACAGAAAAAGGGAAAACTTACTAAAACTGAATATGGTGCCATCCAAAAACATGCGACAAAAACAAAAGAGATTCTTGAACAGATAAATTTTCACGGAATTTATAGCCAGGTTCCCGATGTTGCATCATCACACCATGAAAAAATTGATGGTACCGGATACCCCAATGGCCTGAAGGGAAAACAAATTCCAATGGGTTCCCAAATTATTGCCGTTGCTGATTTTTTTGAAGCCATTACTGCAAAACGTCATTACCGCGATCCCATACCCCTTGACAGGGCATTTCATCTATTAAAGCATAATTCCGGTAAGCATTTTGACAAAGAAATTGTTAAACAGTTTATCAGCTATTACTTAAAGTCTTTCAGAAATGGTAACAATGATAATGTTGCAATAGCTTGCTCATAACTTATGAACCTCAATGTTTTAACCAGCATTCTTCCAGCATATTAAATTATATATAAAAAATCATTACTTCTTTCCAAAAATATTCAAAAAAATATCCGGAATTCATATTAAATTTCGGATATTTTCTTTCGCTAAAACGGTAAACTATTTCAATACTTACGGCTTACGCCCTCTGCAGGATATTAATGTATTATAAATAAATCTCCTGGGGTTCATTATGTATTTTTTAAATTCCTTTAAAAACATTTCAGAATCTCCCCCGTATTCATCAAAATCATAGCTAGTCCTTTTAACTGCCATATCAACTTTTTTAATCCAGTTAAATGCATCTTTTTGTTTTATTTCTCCAAAAATTATATTATGGAGAAATAAGTTCACATCTATATCAAGATAATCCAAATCATAAAGAAAGGAATAAAGCTTTTTACCTGTGAAGGGGTCAAAGTCATTTTTGTCTTCTATTGAATCAATCATACCACTGATAGCTTTTGCCAGCCTTGGCGAAAGGCCAAAGTGGTTCATACAGTTATTATCCATATCCAGAAGACAGAGAATACCCCCTGGTTTCAAAATATTCGAAATATTTTTTACTAATTCGAAGCTGTTGGAGCGATGGTATTCAAGAAAAAACCGAACCCAAATGAAATCAAACTTACCAAGATGATCCAGGGGATTATAAATATTCTCACGTACAAATTCTAATCCTTTTTGAGCATAGTTTTCTTTAGCATATTGAATTCTCGTTTCTGAGTAATCAACACCTACAGCCTCCCCATTGGGCTGAACTAATTCATGTAAAAAATGTGTGGTCTTACCTGAACCACATCCTATATCGGCAACCCTCATGCCAGGCTTGATGCCAGCCCATAAGGCCTGCTTTTCAACTGCTTCCCTGTTAGTTTTTAATTCTAAACGGGCAACTTCTTCATCACTTTCCATTAAGTATTCGTAACTATTCACTAATTGGACTCCTTTAAATTAAAAAAATCTCTACTGATACTAGTTTCGTATTGTCTCTTTCTTAAATTCATCAATAATTCTAAAATACTGATCTAAATACTGCGTATTTAAAATCCATAAACGATATATTTTCTCAATATCTATTGCGTTATCATTAGCATATGTGTTTGGATAAATTAGTACGGGCATTTCATCATTGTGAAACTCTTCTAAATTATTTACAATAATTGAATAGAGAATATCTTTTTTTAATTTGACGGGATCAAGAATCACAATCATAAAACTGTTGGTTAAATCAGAAAGGTTCAAGCCAATGTCCGATTTATTTATGATTATAATTGCTTTAAGATTATCATTGTGTTTTAATGAAAATGTATTTATCTCTCTACTTAAACCTATCTTATCATATTCATTTTTTAAATCATTTAATTCAATATTATTTCCGCCAAGATCAAATGCATCAATCATTAATCCGCCCGATTGATTTTTATAGTAATCCTTTAGTTCCTGTAGATCTCCATCATCAGTTTTAACAAGGCTCCAGGGTCCTTCCGGATTTAATCCATCCATTTTACCTTTTTTAAAATGACAGTAGGCAAATTCATCTATTGAGCATCCCCTGGCATCATTTAAATTTCTTGCCACTCCTCCAAAAAAATAATTGGGAAAGGCATTTTCGGGCCTGAAATAGCAAAAGAGAAAGTCCAGGTGGCTGGAGTCAAGCCTGAATGATTCATTTATAAAACGTCCTATTTGGCTCATCACAGAAAGCCCTGCACTCATGTGTGTAGATTTTCTGGCTGCATGATGGTGTATCATCCATGTATTTTCATAAAAACGAAGCATTGACAAATGTCCATGAATAATACCGTTATTAATGTAAGTAAAATGCCGGGCAATATTAAGATTTTTCGTATAGAGTTTTTCATAGGTCTCTTTTATCTTTTCCTTGTTTGCTTCAATAAACTTATATTTTTTGGGATAAATAAAACCGGTTTCAAAAAAGAAATCCCATAGAGCATTCATGTCTACCTTGTTGCATACATAACTATTCTTATTCTCTGCCTGGTGTAATAATGCTGATAGTAAGACCTGACCCTCATCATCCATGTCAATTATGGCAAAACCAATTTTAAAGATGCTTTCCCCCTCAACTTCAGGTAACTTTTTTCTATATAAAACCTGGGCCCTGCATTTGATCCTGATACTACCGGCAAAACTTAATTCCAGCTCTGGAATAATCATGCCCGGCAGCAATACTGCAGTGTTCTCATATTCTTCCACAGAAAAACCCGAACCGGAAATATCAACAATCTTAAGATCAATAATTTTTCCGGTAATGGGATGTTTGAAAATAATATTTGGGAGAGGTACCAGTTCCTGGCGTGTACTTCGGTATTCCTTAGGTTCATATCTCTGAATTTGATGCTGAATAGGTTCAACAACAAAATTTCTATAACTTCCATTTGCCTGTTTAATTAATTTACATTTACCCGAATAAATTTGTATGTTTCCATTTTCTATATTTATTCTTACATTTGATTTGGCATCTATTTTTTGATAATTCTGATGCAAAGCATCACTTAAATTTATCCTAAATGATACAGCACTAAAATCTGATAGAGTGCCTTTTAAAATAATATCCTTCTGTATCATTTAGGATAAATTTAAGTGATGCTTTGCATCAGAATTATCAAAA
>JBHPHB010000008.1:0-37537 GCA_042569985.1 Spirochaetota bacterium
AATTTATGGCATTAAAATTGCTATAACATTTGAGATAAAAATAATTTATGGAGGATTTTATGAATCTAAAAAGTATTTTCAAAAAAACGCAAATGATAATCAGCGTTATTATCCCTATTACTCTCATTTCCTGTGCAGGGGATATAACTTCATCTCTTGGGGAAGAGGGAAACTTGAGATATTCTATAACTACCGATTATTATATCAATTCCAGCCTGATAGACTCAACATTAGCTACAAAAATTACCCATTCCATTGATGTTGACCTCGCAAAATCAATAGAAGCAGAAGAAAGTATGATTATCACTCACATGATTGAACCCTCATCAAATTCGACTATTACTAACACTGGTTCCTGCCCATCATATAATAAAATATGCGTTAAAAATATATCTCTTAAAACTTCAAGTCCCGGTGCATATACAATCACTTCTGTTAATGGAAATAAAACAATTGATTATATTACATTACAATTTGATGAGGCTGAAACTATCGATATTATTGTTAAGGAAAGAGAAGCTTACCAAAACAGCTTTGACATTAAGTCAAAACCTGTTATTGCGATAGAGGGATCTCAAGTTGTATTTATACCAATACCTACAGCAAGTGATGAAACAAGACTCATTGCAAATGGCTCATACAATGTTGAATGCAATTCTACAGGCCTTGCAGTTCCAGGCAAAAACATAAGTGATGTCAATGAAGGTAATAACTTTTTTGACACTGATGGTGTTTGGTCCTGGATGGGTGATCAAAATTACTATTTAATCGAAGAGGGTACTGTAAAATTTACAATTACTGAAATTGAATCAAATTACCAGGGATCAATTGATATTACTGTAAATAAATTATAACCAGTCTATACAAATCATTAAATAATACTTTGGAGTTGCGCTGTTTTCAATAACCAGCGCAACTCTAAGACCATAAAATCAATTATGAGCTTCCTTCTATAATTCAAAAACAATTAACAATACAGCCCGAATCTATTGTATTACAGGATTTGAAATAATTTAATAAAATTTATCAAAAGGACTTTTATTTCAGGAACTTTCGCCTACTGAAAATAAGCACTGAATGCCCATAAATTTCAACTAAAATTTGTATTGAAATAATTTGGTATGATTTACAAATATACAATAAATTCATGAGGGAGAATAATTGAAACATTTAAAAGGGAAAAAAATTATTATTACCGGTGCAGCATCAGGAATTGGAAGAGAACTGGCCTTTAAATTAGCTCAAAAAAACGCTATTGTAATTATTTGCGATTATAATAACAATGCATTAATGGAAACTACCGATATAATTAAAAATAGCGGTGGTGAAGTATACTCTAAATTCATTGACATTAAAAATCGTGATAAAGTCTTTAACTGGACTCAAAATATGGCTAATCAATTTAACAATATTGATATTCTTATTAACAATGCCGGTATTGCGGGGAAAACTTCTGATATTAACATACTCACTTTTGAAGAAATTGAGAACATAATAAACACAAACCTGTGGGGAACTATTAATTGCACCTTGTCACTTCTTCCTCTATTAAAAAAAAGCAATGATGCCTCAATAGTTAATATTTCCAGCCTGGCTGGCCTTACGGGAATCTTGGGCGCACTACCCTATTCCATCTCAAAATTTGCAATCAGGGGATTTACTGAATCATTAAGGATGGAGCTGATGGAAACAACCATCTCTGTCATACAGGTTCATCCCGGAGTAGTAAAAACCAATATCATAAAAAACATACCTGAATTTTCTCTTTCTGATTCGGTAAAATCACACAATGCCTTCATGAAGCAAAAGGGTGTATCTGCCGGAGATGCTGCTCATACAATTATTAATGGTATTATGAGGGGTAAAAAACGCATACTCATTGGTAAGGACGCATTAATTATTGATATAATTTCCAGATTATTTCCTGAAATGAGCAGTAAAATGTTATATCCAAAGATGAAAAAAATAATAGAAAAACTAAAATAATTAACTTCAAAAAGGATCTCGCTGAAATGAAAACAAAAAAAAATACGTATGCCCTTATTACCGGTGCTTCAAGTGGTATAGGCATGGCATTTGCCCGCTCCCTGGCAATGGAAGGCCATGACCTGGTTCTGGTGGCCAGGCGAAAAGAGCAACTGGAAAAACTGGCCCGTGAACTGACCAAATACAATATTGACATAAAAATTTTCTCGGCTGACCTCAGTTCCGATAGTGGTGTTACTTCACTTGAGAGTAAAATTATTCAAAAACATAATATACATCTTCTTATAAACAGTGCCGGCTTTGGAACCAGGGGACACTTTGCTGATCTGGATGCTGAAAAAATACAGAAAATGATTTATCTCCATACAATGGCACCTGCCCGCCTTACCAGGGCTGTACTTCCTGAAATGATAAAAAATAATAGTGGCATCATAATTGCCATATCTTCTCTTGCTGCTTTTCTCACAACAGCAGAATATGTTACCTATTCCGCGACTAAGTCATTTTTAAATACTTTTTGCACTGGATTAAGTGATGAACTGGCAGCAACAAATGTAAAAATTTATTCCATCTGCCCTGGGCTTACAAAAACAGAGTTTATGAGTACGGAAGAATATAAAAATTTTAATTATAACGAAATACCAGATTTTGCATGGATGACACCGGAAGATGTTGTTGAAATATCCCTGAAAAAAATCAACTCTGTAAATAAGCCTGTAATTATCCCAGGGGCGGGTAACCGTTTTTTTGTTGCCATATTAAATTTTCCCTTACTTGGTTTATTAATCAGAAATTTACTCAGATATTTGAGCCGCAGAAGAATTATTCAGGGAAAGCCTGCGCTATATTAATTCTTTTAATTAAAGGATCTTCTTACTTTGGTTTACGTTTTCCAGAAACTTTTTCTTTACTTAGAACTTTCGCTTACTGAAAATATGCATTGACAGCCCATAAATTTCAACTAGAATTTGCCAAAAATAAATTTGAATTTATCCGGGCACTGATCAATACAGAATTTGCGCTGTTCCAACCGGTAATATTTATAAAATCAGGTGTAATTATGCCAAAAGCAATCATCATTATGGGAGTTTCAGGATGCGGGAAAAGTAGCGTAGGGCATGCAGTTGCAAAAATGATGGGCTTGCCATTTTATGATGGTGATGATTTCCATCCACAAGAAAATGTGGAGAAAATGGCAGCTGGATCCCCCTTGAATGACGCTAACCGCCAACCCTGGCTTGAAAACTTGCACCAACTTATTTTAACACATTTTCAAGATGGGCGTTCTTTAGTTATTGCTTGCTCTTCGTTAAAGAACTCTTATCGGCAAATTTTGCGAGGGGAAATTGACAACGTAAGATTTGTATATTTACGTGGAGATTTTAATTTGATTTATACACGCATGCGGCAACGCAAAGGGCACTATATGAAGCCGGAAATGCTTCGTAGTCAATTTGCCGCACTTGAAGAACCAAAAAACGCTTTAGTGCTGGATGTTACGAAAAGCATTGACATACTTGCTGAGGAAATTGTTTTTAATGAGAACAGTGATAAATAAACTTAACTGAATTTAGTATGATGGAGCCTGGAGTAAGTAAGCGTCTGAAGCGTAATACTGGAGGATTTAATGAAAGATATTAAAGCTAAAATTGGCATGATTGGGTTGGGGGTGATGGGTCAGAATTTGGTGTTGAATATGAGCGACAATGGATTAATTGTTGCTGTATATGACCGTAACCCGGAAGTGGTGGATACTTTTTTACGAAACTCCGGTCAAGGGCGTGAAATTATTGGCGCAAAAAGCCTGGAAGAATTAGTGACCTTATTAGAGGGGCCCCGAAAAATTATGTTGATGATTAAGGCTGGCAGCCCTGTTGATACGGTTATTTCTTCACTAAAAACTTTATTGGACGAAGAAGATATTATTATTGATGGGGGTAATTCACACTTTTCTGATTCTACACGCCGAATGAATTCTTTAGCTGAACAGGGGATTTTATTTGTAGGCATGGGCATTTCCGGTGGCGAAATTGGCGCACGGCGCGGTCCTTCGATTATGCCTGGTGGGGCAATAAAGGCGTGGCCAGCTATCCGGGATATTTACCGATCAATTGCCGCAAAGGGTGCTGATGGAACAATTTGCTGTGAATGGCTAGGCACAGAAGGATCGGGACATTTTGTTAAAATGGTGCATAATGGTATTGAGTATGGCGATATGCAGTTGATATGTGAGGCATATGATTTAATGAAAACTGGTCTTGGCATGCAAAATAAAGATATGAGTACAATTTTTGCTGAGTGGAACAAAGGTAAATTAAACTCATACCTTATTGAAATAACAGCAGATATACTTGCCTATCAGGATGAAAAGGGTGAGTACGTGGTGGATGCGATTTTAGATACAGCAGGGCAAAAAGGCACTGGTAAGTGGGCCGGGGCAGCAGCTTTAGACACCAATTCTCCTTTGACTCTAATCGGCGAGGCTGTGTTTGCACGATTCCTCTCTGCTTTAAAGGTGGAGCGTGGTGATGCTGCGCTTGCGTTGGGTGGAACAAATATGAAATATGAAGGTGACCAGGAAACATTTATATTGGCAATCCATGATACACTATATGCCTCAAAAATTATTTCTTATGCCCAGGGATATATGTTGTTAAAGGCCGCCGCATTAGAACATGGTTGGACGTTGGATTATGGCACAATTGCTTCACTTTGGCGTGAGGGGTGTATTATTCGTGCGTCATTTTTAGACAAAATTAAAGCAGCCTTTGATGCCAATCCTGTCTTAGGAAATCTGTTATTAGATGATTATTTTAAAAATGAAATTATTAATGCAGAATCAGCATGGCGGAAGGTAGTGGCTGCGGCAGTAGAGTTGACTATTCCTTTACCAGCAATGTCAAGTGCATTGGCTTTTTATGATGGGTATCGGCGTGAACGTTTACCTGCAAATTTGTTACAAGCACAGCGTGACTATTTTGGCGCACACACTTATGAGCGGTTAGATAAACCTCGCGGTGAATTCTTCCACACAAATTGGACAGGTGATGGCGGTGATACAACCTCAACACCATATGAAGCATAGTAATCTTTATAAATTTTATTATTTCCTCCTGGCAATTATCCACCCCCTTTTTTCTTTTCTATCCCTGATAGATGTTTTAAAACCACATTTTTTCAGATATTTGATTAATTCTTTTTCCGTATGATTCTTATTAAAATCACAATGGTATAAGATTAGCATTAATTTTATCTTTCTTAAGGTTTCTTTTGGTGAACTTAAAATAATCTCAAATTCTGCACCTTCACAATTTATTTTCATGAAATTACAATGTTCTATCTTATTTTCCACCATATAATTAGTAAGAGTGTTGGCTTTAACTATTTCATACTCATCTGATACATTTGTTATCGAATCTCCCCAATTTTGACGATGCGGTGCGATATAAAGTTTGGTCTCTCCCTTAAAGTCTGTTAAAGCCAGATGATGTACAGATACATTAGATACTTTGTTTATTTCAACATTCTTTTTTAGAATCTCAAAGGTCTCTTTTCTTGCCTCTATGGCGAATATTTTTCCCCTGGGAACTTTACTCGATGTTGGAACTGTAAATGTTCCAATATGTGCACCAATATCGAATATAGTATCATTTTGTTTTAAATCATATTCCGGGATAAGAAACATAGTGTTGTCATTTCTTAATTGAATTTCATCTGCTGTATCAGGCCTATAATAAAACTGATAATTGTCAACTTTTTTGATTTGCATAACGATACCAATTTATATCTGTATTGTGTTGCTCACCAACTTTTTTTGATTTAATTTTATTGTTTTATTTTTAAAGAATTTGCAAATAAAATTGCAAACATCATATCACATAACTTCACTTATCGGCAACCATGTAAATCATTTTATTGACAAAAAGATATTTAAATGCTATTGTTTGTTAAAATTTGTTATCACATAATTCTTGAATTTATTTTAAAATAAATGAATAATTGATATGAAAAAAACACCCAAGATTCTCATTGTCGGTACCGGTGCAATCGGAAGCTACTATGGCGGAAAACTTGCGGCCTCCGGTGCACATGTATCAACTCTTTGCAGAAGCGATTATGACATTGTTAAAAGCAATGGGATTAGCATTAAAAGCGTTGATGGTGATTTCAATTTCATACCCAAAGAGGTTATAAGCCAGGCATCAGATTATTCAAGCAAACCTGATTACGTGATAGTAGCAACAAAGGTCTTACCTGGTTTAAATGTTGCCGGCATTATTGAAGATGCAATTTACCCGGAGACAACTATCGTCCTTCTGCAGAATGGAATAGATATTGAAAAACCTGTGGCAAATGCTTTCCCCGAAAATGAAATAATCAGTGCGCTGGCCTTTATTTGTGCAAACCGTATTGAATATGGCATGATTCACCACATGGATTATGGGAGAATTGTAATTGGAAAATACCCTTTAGGTACTTCATCGAAAATTGAACTATTATCTAGATTATTGAATAAAATCGGAATCGATTGCCAGGTAGATAAAAACATTATTACCGCCCGTTGGGGGAAGCTAATCTGGAACGCTCCCTTCAATCCAATTTCAGTGCTTGCAGGCGGTGTCAATACAAAAGAAATTGTTGAGAACAAAGAAACACTAAATATTGCCATAAATGTCATGAAAGAAGTACAAAAACTTGCACGCTCCTCCGGGCATGAGATAACTGATGAATTCATTCAGAAAAATATTGATGATACAATGACAATGAAACCATATAAAACCAGTATGCTCCTTGATTTCGAAAACAAAAGACCCCTGGAAGTTGAAGCAATTTTAGGTAATACAGTTTACATTGCAAAAAAGTTCAAAATAAGCATACCATATATTAAATCACTTTATGGGCTTCTGTCTCTTCTAAATGATAATTTAATCAATAAAAGATAACAATTTAAAGACAAAGCGTCAGTTTCTTCCAATTTTATCAAATAATTTCCATTTTTTCTTGAAAATTCGGCAATCCAAAATAAACTTGACACAAACTTACCGATAATTAATTATATATTTTGGTTTTTTTTTACACTTTTATTGCAATATACAATTATATTAATTTGTAAATATTCTTAAAAAATAATTTTATTCCAAAAACTGTTATAGATTTTGAGACAGGTATAATCAAAGAGTAATATGGGCTTAAATCCTTTTAAAGATTCTAATCTTAATGACCTTCAGCAGAATGTTCAAGGTTTTATTGCTGATCATTTTGGGGGTTTTGCTGAAAGGTGTAATGAACTGTGGAAAAGGTTTCTGGTAAAGGGAAGGGAAAGACTGACAATCATGTTTATCCCCCATTCTGAGAAACGGATTGTCAATTTTCATATTTCAATTTTTGCAATTTCATTTTTAGTGAGCATCACAATTGTTGTTGTAACCATAACATCGGTTTTAATAATAAATCACTCCTCCACGATCAAGGAGGTATCAAAATTAAAAAAATATGGAAATAATTCCAGGATACAGATAAAAAAATACAAAGAAGAAATCAGTAAGCTATATTTGATTTTCCAGAAATTCAAGCCTGAAATAACTCACTTATATTCATTAACACCGGGAAGCAATATTGATTCATTATGGGCAAAGGGGGGAGTACCCAATACCACTAACCCTGAAATGAAAAACGGAAATGAAATACCGCCGCCCATTGAAATATTGAATATCCAGGAAGTTGAGCGTGAATTAAAGACAACTAAAAAACTAATCTTAAAAATAAAGAAATTTCTTAATTTTCGTAAAAAAATAATTGAGAATACCCCATCAGTCTGGCCAATTGAAGGATATATCATTTCAAGATACGGGCAAAGAAGCTGTCCCTATACATTCAAACCGGAATTCTATAAGGGCATTGATATTGAAGCTTATCCAGGAGCCGAAGTTAGAGTAACCGCGCCTGGTGTCGTAAAAAATATTCGCTGGGATCCAGACCTGGGGTTAACAGTTTCAATAAAACACAAATACGGATTCGTAACATCCTACTCCCATTGCCAGCGGTTAACAGTGAAAGTTAATCAAAAAGTATCCAAAAACGAAATAATCGGATATGTTGGAAGGACTGGCAGGACAACCCGCTATATATGCTACTATCAAATTAAAATTGGAACTGAGTATGTCGATCCTCTACCGTACCTGAATAGAATATCAAGATAATAAAAATTAATCTGATTTAAACAAAAAAAGGCGGCCCAAAAGAACCGCCTTTTATATTTTTATATTTAATTATATCTTATGAAAACTCATCGTCCCTTCTGCTTGTAGTAAGAAGTTCATCGGGAATATCTTCAAGCTTCTCACCAAGCTTAACAGAGAGCCTGTTAGCAGCAAGACCTGGTCTGCATTTATATTTTTTCCTTCCGCCAATCTTAACTATCATATCGGAACCAATCTTTGTCTCAGGAAGCTTTACAACGTCTCCCACGCCCAGCCTTAGGACTTCCTGAACGGAAACGATGGCTTCGCCAATTTCTGCCACAATGGGAAGAGAGACAAGTTCCAGTCTCTTTTGAATGATGGAAAGGTTTTCGTCGGTTGCGCCCTTTCTAATACTTGAATACATGTACTGTGCTGATAATTTTGATATAATCGGTTCAATGGAAATATAAGGTATACAGAGGTTCGTCATACCTTCAACGTCACCAACCTTTGTTTCAAGAGTTATTAGTACTACCATGTCGTTTGGCGGCACTATCTGGGCAAATTGCGGATTGGTCTCAATATTTCCCAGCCTTGGCCTTAAATCAATTACATTTGACCAGGCTTCCCTCAAGTTGCCCAGTATCCTTACTATGATGCTTTCCATTACGGATAGCTCAATATCTGTAAGTTCACGGCTAATTTTTGAAGCCTCTCCCAGGCCGCCAAAAAGCTTATCAATAATTGTAAATGTAATTGAAGGGTCAATTTCTAAGACTGCAGAACCCTTTAACGGATCCATGTTTATTACTGCAAGGGTTGTGGGATTAGGAATGGACCTTATGAACTCTTCATATGTTAACTGGTCAACTGATGCAACGTGCACGCTCACAAGCGCTCTGAGCTGCGCTGACAGGGCTGTAGTGGTTAAACGGGCAAAGGTCTCATGCATCATCTGAAGAGTCCTGATATGGTCCTTTGAGAACTTATCGGGACGTCTGAAATCATAGATCTTTACTTTCTTCTGCTCTTTGGCAGCAGAGTAGTCTGTTGCATCTACCTCGCCAGTTGATATGGCCGTTAATAGCGCATCAATCTCATCTTGTGATAGTATTTCTGTCATTGATAAATTACCTCAAAACTGTTGCTTCATAACCTGTTATGAGCCATAGATCCTTATGTCCAATATATTTTTCAAGAGTAAATCTGTATTTATATTTATCATGCCTTATTACACCAAATCTCTTAACCAAAACATCAACATATGCCACTCTTCTATTTTTGTCAATTTCATCATTTACTATTTTGAAATTCAGCAGATAATCAAACCTCTTTCTTGACAAATAGTTTATAAACTTCTTTTCAATTTTTTGTTTTTCAAGCCTGTCAGCCAAATTATAAATTCTGATATAATCAGGATAGGAGTTTATATACTTCTCAATATCATAGTGTTTAATCATCCTGGACCAGTCTTTACCCTTCTCCGCATCAAGTGCGAGAAGAACCGTTTCTGATGGTGTTAAGCCCCTTTTTATATCGAGCCTATCCTGTTTCTTTCTATCCCTCTTAGCACGCTTAACCTTAAAACTCAACTCATTTATACTTTTAATCACTATTTTTTTTCCAAAATCAGGAAGGAAAAAACTTTTTACCCGATATTTTAAACCCGCATTGAGTTTATATATTTGATTAAGATTAACCCTGTGTATAATAATTTCCTCAGGGCCTAAAATAATATTTCTTTTTTTCATTTTACTCAATACATGGTCAGTCCTTTTTCCCTGTAACCGATAAGGCACAATTAACTGTGCATCACGTCCATACATATCATAAACATAGGGCTGAAAAGTAGTGAAATCGGTTTTTTTTATTTTACCGCTCTCATATATATTAAAAGATATATTTTTTGAAGATATATTTTTAATACAAACCTTAAGCACAACGTCCTCATTGGATGAAAAATTTCTTTTGTCCATACGAATATAAACTTGAAGGTTTTCAGTATTCCACTTATTTGGATAGGAAATATTAAATCCAATTATAGGAATTATAAGAATTAATATTATTTTTAAATATTTCATAGTACCAATAAATAATTATTTTCAATATATTGAAGTTTATATACCTATTTATTATTTCGGTAAAATAATTAACTTCCGTAACAAAATAATCTGTTATAGAGCTATATTAAGGCATAATTAATAGTATAAATTAATGCAGATTTTTCAATTTTTTCTTTAAATAATGAAGAAATTAGCAATTTGAAGGTTAGATTTTATTCAAAGTTCCGTAAGAGAGGATTCTGAAAAAGTTCAGATGATCTTCCCAATTTCACATCTGGCAAGTTCATCACATCTTTCATTTTCGGGATGCCCCGTATGCCCTCTTACCCATTGCCATTCAATCTCTTTATCCTTTGTCAATTCAAGCAACTCTTTCCATAAATCCTGATTTTTTACGGGTTTTTTATCAGCAGTTTTCCAGTTATTCCTCACCCATTTTTTTATCCACTGTGTAATCCCCTTATGCACATATGTAGAATCAGTTGTAATTGTTATTTTGGATTTTCCCTGTACAATTTTTAACGCTTCAATAACAGCTTTCATTTCCATCCTGTTATTCGTCGTATCGCTCTCTCCACCGGAAATTTCCTCTTCATGATCATCATATTTAATAACTGAACCCCATCCTCCCGGGCCGGGATTACCGCTGCATGCACCGTCTGTAAAAATATATATTTTGTCCATTTCCTATCCTTTAATGTTAATTATAATTACAGAAAAATTGCTGAAAGTTTAAATTACTGTCAAGCAATATTATGTTGAACCATATAGATAAATAAACCAAAAAAATAAATTACCTTTTTATAGTTGACTTGCTTTTAAAAAATATTTAATAATGCCGGCATGAATACAATTTCAGAAATAGTAAAAAATCTTGATGCAAGGGACCGTTTGCTCTACCTTGTTTTCATTATTTTTTCAGTTTTATTTCTATTGCTCCAGTTTTTTTTTAATAAATACCCGGGAAGTTTTATTATTAAGGTCATACCCATACTTTCACTATCAATTCTAATAATAAAAAATGTGAGGGGTATCCAGGGAAAACTTGTTTTAACGGGCCTGCTCTTTTCGGCTGCAGGCGATATTACTCTTGAAATCGACCGCGTTAATTATTTTATCCCGGGGCTTATATTCTTTCTCACAGCCCACATCTTTTATATAATTGCTTTTATACGGAAGTTTAAGTTCTCCCGAAAAAGACTGCCCGCAGCCGTCACTATATTAATTTATTCAGGTATCCTTGCATATATACTAAGAGACATACGAAAAGACAGAATAATACCGGTGATGTTTTATCTTTTAGTTATTTCAGTTATGGCACTTACTGCACTTTTTGTATCTACGGGAAATTTAATCATCCTCATGGGCGCATTAATATTTATGATTTCAGATACCATTATTGCGGTAAACCAATTCCTGAACCCCATACCGCATTCCACTCTATACAACATCAGCCTCTATTACATTGCGCAACTCATGATTACAACGGGCTTCATCGGAGAAAGCAAATAAACATCCAGTTTAATTTAATAGATTTTTTGAAATAAGTTTTTTCCTCAAGTTAATAGCCAGGAACATTAATTAAAATCAACAATAATTTAACCCCCTCCCATCCTGCCCCTTTGTAAGGGGGGGGTGGTTGAGCATAGCGAAACAGGAGGGGGTATGAATAACAAGGAAGCGACATTATAAATGTCGCTTCCTTATATCAAATATATGTTAACCACAATCCCCGAAGGAAATGTGGATTGGGGGGCAGTTTACATTATTGAAATATAAACTACAACACCAGCAAATACAATCGATACCATTGACATGAGTTTTATTAAAATATTTAACGAAGGACCTGATGTATCCTTGAAAGGATCACCAACTGTATCACCAACGACACCGGCCTTATGTGCTTCAGAGCCCTTTCCGCCATGATTTCCTTTTTCGATAAATTTCTTAGCATTGTCCCATGCACCACCTGCATTGTTGAGCATGCATGCAAGGGTAAAAGCTGTTGTCAATGTTCCAACAAGGAGTCCCATAATACCTGCAACACTAAATATTATTCCCGTAATTACCGGAACAACAATTGCAAGGATTGAAGGAATTACCATTTCCCTCTGTGCTCCCGCTGTTGATATTGCAACACATTTCGCATAATCGGGTGTTCCCGTTCCATCAAGAATGCCCTTTATTTCTCTGAACTGCCTTCTCACTTCATTTATCATTGCTCCGGCAGCCCTTCCCACAGCTTTCATTGTCATAGAGCTGAAAACAAATGCCATCATTGAACCTATAAAAATACCACAGAGAAATTTAGGATTCATAACGTGTATCTCGTATGCTGTAACAAAGTCGATAAGACTGGCTGTTTTAACAGGAATTAATGTGAGCTTTTGCTGAGCTACAAGAACCTTACCTGTCTCAGGAAGCTTATCAACGGACTCAACATAGGAAAATGCAACATTCCCTATCTTGCATATTCCCGTTGCTGCTTTTGCAGCATATTTGCCCAACCATAGCCTGATCTCTTCAAGGTAAGCTGACATCAAAGCCATTGCTGTTAATGCGGCTGAGCCGATAGCAAATCCCTTACCTGTTGCAGCTGTTGTATTTCCAAGCATATCCAGCGCATCCGTTCTTTCCCGAACTTGTGGGTCCAGTCCACTCATTTCAGCATTTCCGCCAGCATTATCTGCAATTGGTCCATATGCGTCTGTGGCAAGTGTTATACCCAGTGTAGAGAGCATACCCACAGCTGCAAAACCTATTCCGTATAATCCCATTGAAAGGTCCTGAAAACCGCCTGAAACTCCAAAGGCAACCATAATTCCAATTATTATTGTAACAACTGGAATACCCGTTGATGCCATACCGGTTGCGATTCCCTCAATCAATGTTGTTGCAGCTCCCATCTCAGCCTGTTCGGCAATACTCTTTGTGGGCTTATATTCATCCGAGGTATAGTACTCAGTTGCCTGTCCAATTATAATTCCTGAAAGGAGACCGGCAACAACTGCGCCAAAATGTCCCCACTGTATTATGCCCGAGTAAACCATTCCAACCAGTGCAATAAGAATCAAGGCTGAACTCCCCCAGACTCCCAGGTTTAGAGATTTCAAAAGGTTTTTCATGCTTGCATCTTCTTTTGTTCGCACAGCATAAATACCTAAAATTGACAGGATTATTCCTATTCCCGCAACAATCATTGGAGCAAAAACCAGTTTGATTCCTCCTCCACTTGCTACGGGTATTGCAGCACCGAGTGCAGCAGTTGCAAGAATTGAACCGCAATAAGATTCATAAAGGTCTGCTCCCATTCCGGCAACATCACCGACATTATCACCAACATTGTCTGCTATAGTAGCAGGGTTTCTTGGATCATCTTCAGGTATACCTGCTTCCACTTTACCCACGAGGTCAGCACCAACGTCTGCAGCCTTGGTAAAAATACCGCCGCCAACACGTGCAAAAAGCGCCTGGGTTGATGCACCCATACCAAATGTTATCATTGTAGTGGTAATGTGAACCAGCTTTTCAGATTCAGTACATCCTTTGGGAATAATTTCAAGACCCAAAAATGTTAAACCAGAACCCATATTGGCAACCGTATAAACAGCCTTATCAAGGATAATATACCAGAGACATATATCCAGCAAACCAAAACCAACAACAATAAGGCCCATTACTGCACCGGAACGAAAGGCAACCTTGAGCCCTTTATTTAAGCTCTCACTGGAACCCTGGGCCGTCCTGGCAGATGCATTTGTGGCAGTCCTCATTCCAAGGTAACCACAGAGGCCTGAGAAAAAACCGCCTGTCAAAAAGGCAATTGGCACAAATGGATTTTGAATACCAAAGAAAGCAAGAACTCCAAGGATTACCATGAGAATTAGAAAGACAAAAGCTACAACCTTATATTGCTGTTTAATATAGGCTATCGCACCAGCCTTAACATGACCGGCAATCTCAATCATCCTTTCCGTTCCTTCGCTTGCCTTCATCATGCTCTTATAAAAAATAAAAGCAAAAATTAACGCAATTACAGAAGCAATCGGTGCTATCCAAAACATATTTTGGACTAATTGATTTTCCATTAATAAACTCCTTTATTATATATATTAATATCCACCCCGTTTAACGGGGGCTTAAGTTTGTTGATCAAGTTTTACAAACTACTTCTCCATGGAATCATATACCAGTTCTGCAATATCATAGCTTTCAAGGTTTTGTATATCAAGCTCATTGGCGCCATCGGATAACATTGTAAGACAGAACGGGCAGGCCGTACAAATTTTGGATGCACCTGTGGCATGGGCATCTCTTGTTCTGAATTGATTGACCCTTGTGCCTAAATGCTCTTCAATCCACATCCTGCTTCCCCCGGCTCCGCAGCAAAAACTTGTATCATTGTTTCTTTCCATTTCAACAAATTGGGTTCCGGGTATTGATTTTATAACATCCCTGGGTTCTTTATATATTTCATTGTACCTGCCAAGAAAGCATGAATCATGCAATGTTACCTTCTCGTCTAATGATTCACTCAATTTTATCTGGCCGTTTTTAACGAGCTTTGCTATAACTTCTGTATGATGAAATACTTCAAAATTGTATTCCAATGGCTGGCCTCCGGAATCAAGGCCCATTTGGGCAAACTTTTTATATTCTTTCTTGATCGTATTATATCCGTGTGGGCAGGTTGTGATTATCTTTTTGACATTATAATTCTTAAACATCTCAAGGTTTTGAGTCATAAGCATATGGAACAGGTATTCATTTCCCGCCCTTAATGCTGAATCGCCGCAACAGGCTTCTTCTCCGCCCAGGATCCCAACTTTATAGCCGGCCTTTTTAAGAATACGCAGAAGCGCAATTGCAACTTTCTGGTTTCTCTTATCATAAGATGATGCGCATCCAACATAATAGAGGTAATCAACCTCTGAGTCCTCTGCTAATGTCTTTATACTTAAATCCTCAGGTATCCAGTCTCCCCTTTCGGCAAAGGCAAAACCATATGGATTATAGTTATTCTCCATATTCTGAAAGGCTGTTTGCAGTTCATTAGCCATAGTTCCTTCCATGAGGATCTTGTATCTTCTGAGATCCAGCATTTTGGGCACATGCTCAATCATTACCGGGCATACTTCCATACAGGCACCGCAGTTTGTGCACGACCAGAATTCATCTGATTTAATAGCCCCCTCCATCAAAGGTGTGGAAGTTACAGTAGTCGGATCATCAGCAAGCATGAGCTGCGGAATCCTTTCATCCATATTATCTTTTATATCATTTATAATCTTTTTGGGAGATAAAGGTTTTTCCGTAAGGTATGCGGGACAATTATCCTGACAGCGCCCGCATCTTGTACATGCATCACTGTCCATAAGATCTTTCCAGGTATATTCCTCTACATTTGCCACACCAAAAGTCTCGGCAATTTCAAATTCCTTTGGATCAATTAACGGAGCAGTAAACTTTGTCGCCGGATCCAGATCATTAAGGTTCATATAATATACATTTAGCGAGGATGTCATAATATGTCCCAGTTTCCCCGTACATATTAACCCTGCAGCTGTGAACGCACTGAGCATATGGACCCACCAGCTGATATAGTGCATTACTTTCAATGCTCCCGTGCCAATATAAGAAAATGGTATTGCCAGAAGATATCCGAAGAAAGACCATTTTTCAAATTCCGGCATACCGCTTATGGCAATTCTCCATGCTTCATTAGTAAAACCGGTTATTACAACAAATAACAGAAGTACAAGTGCAAATGTATCAGTAGATTTTGTATCAAGACGGCTTGGCCTTGTGATATATCTTCTAACTAATGCCATGATAAGGCCCGCCAGTACAATGAGACCAAAGAAATCTGCAATTAAAGACATTATTAAATAAAAACTGCCGTTTATAAAATGGTAGTGGAAAAAAAGAGCTGTTAGATCCTCTTCAACCATAACAGTAAGTGTAACCACAAACAAAACGACAAAGCCAAAAAAGATGCTGGCATGCATTATTCCGGCATAGCTCTCTTTGAGAACCTTGGCCTGAAAGACTACATATTTAAGAACAGCCATTATTCTCTTTTCAGGATAATCAGTACGCAGTTCTCCTTTCCCCTTTCTCCAGATTTTTACTTTTTTAACAAGAGCATATACTATATAAATCGCTGTAATGAATGCAAATATATAAATACCCCATCTCATAAATCCGGTTGGGCCGCCAATATTAAAAAAAGGTTCTCTGGTAATCTCGGTTACGGGAATGTTATAAGAGCCGGTAAGATCCATAAATAATCCTCCTAAAATTGCAGGGTCAAATTTTTTATTGACTCCCATTTCTTAATAAACACTTATTATGTCAATATTAATTCATTGTTTTTTAATGGATGAATATATCTTTCCTTTAAAATTATTGAAGCATTAAAATATATAAATTTTTAGTAAACTAAATCTTAAAAATATATTTAAATGACAATTAATTTCTTTATTGACCCGATTGATTTAAAATTTAATTGTTTTTAGGACTATGCCGACACAAAAATTGATAATTACCGGGTGTGCCCGCAGCGGTACAACGCTTCTTCATAGCCTTATGTCATGCTTTGATGATGTTAAAATCTATAAATTCAGGGAAACATTGCCATCAAAACTGAATGGCAAGGACCTTAATAAAGTTTTGAAAAAATACATTGTTATTAAGCGTCCCCAGTTTAATGTTGATGACCAAAGATACTTTACATTCAATAACCTTCTTGAACAGGAGTACAGGATTATCAACATCATCCGTGATGGAAGGGATGTTCTGGTATCGCGCCATCCCGATGACCCCTCAAAATACTGGGTTAAGCCTGACAGATGGTTAAATGCCGTAAGGGAAACAATTGAACACAGAAATAATCCCTTTATTCATGTACTTAAATATGAATCACTGGTAGTTCAAACAAAAACCGAACTGGACAAGATAGCATTATTCCTTGGTGTGGAACGAAAACAAACACTATCAGGCTCAAACATTCATTTATATCCACCGGTACAAAATTATCTTAAGAATGCCACCATGAAAGGAACAGGTCCTATTTTTTCCCATAGCGTGGGAAACTGGAAAAAAGAAATTCACCGGAAGAGAATTTTAAACATTACTAAAGAATTTGGGAAAGAAATTAAATATCTCCTCAAAGAACTTGAGTATGATATATAATTTTACATTGAACCAACTTTAATAAATCAGGATATGACAGCAAATATTTTTATTCAGATAATAATATTCTCGCATTTCACACAACAATCACGTCAATATTTTGTCAATTCAAAGTTATTTTGTCATTAATTCTATGGCAAATGGTGTATCTAATACAATTGTGGTGTTATCAGTTATATTAATATCTTGAAATGCCACGTAATCTATCCCTGGTCTTGGAATCCAGGAAGCTCCTTCTAACCAGACTGTAAGATTTATTTCATACTCACCATAAGCTACTCCGGATAGATTGATATTAATATCATCATACACTGTACTCTCACCAGCAGTGACATTCCCAAATGGAATATCAAGGTTTAAAAGAATTGGCATCGTATCATAGGGGCCACCCTTATGATATAAGCCTAAGGCCATTAATTGAAGAGTTCCATTAAATTCAGCCGGATAATAAACCTCAAAATCTATTGTTCCATTTACTTCAGCAAGCTTACCAGCTTCTGATGAAGGTAAAATATCCGGCAGGCTTTTGAAAAAGTTCCATATTGCATTACCGGCAAATTCAGGCCAGGCATGCCCTGAATTGTCATCATTTTCAAGATCATGTTCACAAAACTGAACAGGAAAATCACTCTTGCAACCCTGATACTCAACACAATAGGGATCAGCTCCTGTACTGTTATCCGATCCGTTGCATTCATTTATCTCTACCCAGTAGTTCCGGGTACGCCAACCCTCCTCAAAGGGAATAAATTCATCCGTAATACCATGAATCTGTATTACGGCAACACGGCCTTTGACACTACGAATATCAAACAGGAAGCCGGCAACAGGGCCAATTGCCCTGAAAACATTTCCCCTTTTCCATCCAAGCAAATGGCTAAAGACCGCACCATTGCTATGCCCAACGGCAAAGACTTTTTTTATATCAATGCATAGAGATGATTCAAGTCTTTCATAAAGGTCATCAAAGAATTGAAGGTCAACAGTTCCGTAATCCCACACGGTTGTGCCATTATCATCGGGAAGGGCATTGGGATAAACAAGTATTGCCTCCTCGCCCACAGCATCTTGCAGATTATAATATTGGTTAAGGAATGCATCATAACTGCCGCCCATACCATGAAAAGCAAAAATAATCGGATAATCTACACTACAACTATAATCTTCCGGAAGCTTTAAATAAAAAACCCTTTCAACACCCTGTGAGATAATTGTATGTTCTCCTGTTGTTAAAGGATTTGGAGTGTCATTACAGGCATTCAAAAGGAAAATTAAAAGAAATAAGAAAATACAAACAATTTTTTTCTTTTTCATAAATTCCTCCATGTAATTAAGTAGTTAAAATTTCAACACCCGTTTCATTAACCCTCACAGTATGCTCCCACTGAGCAGATAAAGAACCATCATCAGTTACGGCTGTCCAGTTATCAACAAGGAGCCTGGTAGTATACCTGCCTATATTTATCATAGGTTCAATAGTGAACACCATATTGGGCAGCATATAGATGCCCCTTTTCCTACTTCCATAATGATGGATATGAGGGGCCTCATGGAAATGGATGCCAATTCCATGGCCTCCATAATCCCTTACCACAGAGTATCCGAATTTATTTGCATGTTTTTCAATGGCATACCCTATCTCACCAATATCATGGAAGGGTTTTACTTTGTCAATGCCGGCATATAGACATTCTTCTGCAACCTTTATCAGTTTCCTGGATTCATCAGGAGGGTCTCCTACCATATACATCCTTCCTGCATCACCAAAATAACCATCAATGATACAGGTAACATCAACATTTAAAATATCCCCATCTTTTAAAACTTCATCATTTGGTATTCCATGACAGATAACATTATTAACGGAAGTACACACACTTTTAGGAAATCCATTATAGTTAAGGGGAGCCGGGGTTGCACCATTTTTTATTGTCTCTTTGTGTACCCAGGCATTAATATCATTTGTCGTTATGCCGGGTTTTATCTTTTTGGTAAGTTTATCCAGAATTTTCTTGGTTAACTGACAGCTTTTTCTAATACCTTCAATCTGCTCTTCAGTCTTTATTACGACACCCGGTGCCGGCTGAATTGCTTTTCCCGGAATTTTACCTGCTTTAAGATCAGATTCCAGGTGACACTTTTTATACTTCTTGCCGCTGCCGCACCAGCAGGGGTCATTTCTGGATAACTTCCTCATCAAATATCAATCCTCATCTCAATTATCTGTTTTCAATATGCAAATATCATAGATTTGTGTCAAGAATATATGGCTCTTTAATTGTTTAAAAAATAAAATGTGCCATAATCATTCTATAAAAGTACACCTCATTTCTCCATCATACATGGTGGCTACACAACTATTGCAGGGGCCGCATTCACGGCATTTTGAGATATGATTTCTATCCTCATGAATAATATTTATAAAATCGGGCTCAACAACGAGGGCCCGGGCCAGGGCAACGAAATCAAATCCCTTATGAAGCACTTCTTCAATTTTTTCAGAGGACAAAAGCCCGCCAACATATATCAGGGGAAGTTTAACGGCATCTCTTACCCTTAAAGCATCTTCAAGAAAAAATGCTTCCTCGTATAGATATTCCTTAAGGACAATTCGGGAAAATAAAACCATCCCCATTTTAATCAGAAGATCCTTCTGATTTTTTATTAACTCCTTATGAGGATTTTTACCCCTCATCATGTAGAAGGGGGTTTTGCTCACAAAGCCTCCGCTCAGGATAAGTGCATCTGCTCCCTCAGATTCGAGGATCTTTGCAACTTCTATGCTTTCATCTTTATCAACCCCGCCCTTAAATCCATCCTCAAGGTTTGTTTTAACAATAACGGCAATATCATTACGGGCAGTTTTCTTCACTTCGGCCATTACGGCCTTTAAAAATCTTGCTCGATTTTCAAATGAACCTCCCCACTTATCACTTCTTCGGTTGGTATGGGGAGATAAAAACTGGCTTATCAGGTAGCCATGTCCTGCATGGACCTCAACGGCATCAAAACCGGCTTCACGTGCCAGCATTACGGCATTTCCGTAAGATTTAATCATCCCATTTATATCATCCTCTGTCATTTTCTTGGGAATGATAAGGCCAAAGAGATTTAATAATCCCGACGGTGCAATCACCCGCTCACCTGAAACCTTTTTGTCACTCATGTTTCCCGCGTGACCAAGCTGTATTGAAGCCAGAGCCCCTTCCTTATGTACTGCATCAGTGAGTATTTTCAATTGAGACACAATATCCCTGTTCATCCATGACTGGTGGCTGAATGTACGGCCCCCATTTGTTACAGAAACATATGCAACAGTGGTCATTCCGATACCGCCGGCAGCAAGAGACCTGTGATAGTTTATCAGTGATTCCGAGGGAATCCCACCGGGGCACATTCCTTCAAATGCAGCAGATCGAATGGACCTGTTCCTCAATGTTATTGGACCGATCCTGCCTGTTGTAAATAATTTTCCATTACTCATAAAATATTTAACCTGATTTTTTATATAATCTAACCTCATCACCCTAACCCCACTTTCTCACGATGAGATTGATGCCAACGCAGGCACATGGTGTGCCAAAAAGCGTTGGCCTTGTCCCGCAAGGAGAAGGGGGAAAATAACTCAATCAACTTTAATTAATAATTCCCCTTTCCTCATAGGAGAGGGGGACCAAGGGGGTGAGGTCTTTTTAATTCCATCTTCAAGACTCAATCAATTCATCATAATAAGTTTCACCCAGTGCATCCATTTCAATGAGCTCACAGCCAACCTTGAAGATGCTGTTTTTAATAAAATTAATATTCCTGATTATACACACTACCGAGACTGTTTTGTTATCCGGCATAAATATATTAAAAAATATATAACTGCCATCTTTGAAGTGTTTAATAAGTGACCTTTCCTTAAAGACTATTCCCAGTCCGTTCTTTGATAAATCTGTAATCAAAATCTTATCATCAGAAGTTTTTATAATATCATTTTTTGAAAACACCTCTGAAAAAGAAGACCCGAGTTTTCTAACAGAAGAGTAGTCATCCTCCGATAAAACTGCATTATGATTTATCTGAATATATCCAAAGGGGAACATCATTTTGTACATGAGGGGTACTGAAATTTCTGAAATTAGCCCTTTCCAGTCTAATTTTTTATCAGATTGATGAAGAGAAGTATTATAAAATTTATAAAACTTTGTATCTTTCTTGTGGTATTCTTCATCATTTTTATTGGGATTAAAAATGGGTACCCTTTTCGAGTAGAAATACATCAATCTTTTATCGGGGTTTTTATCCCCGGGAAAATATACCCTGGCGTATTTAAATTTGTCACTTAATTTCTGGATAATTTTATCCCTTATAAAATCAACTTTTCTATGCTGATTTGAGAGACAGTCTTTAATAGTGAAATCTGATATTATATTTGATATGTAAATATTGCCCTTGTTCTTACTATCAACACCCTTTCTTTCTTCTTTTCTTGTTGCATCTACGATATGAATTGACTCAGGCTTGAATATATACGAATGATCATCAATTTTTCTAATATAACTTAATTTCGAATATACAACCCTATCATTGTCAATCTTTGCAAAGAGGACCCCATCAGTTTCATCAAAGGAATTTTCAATAGACAAAGTGACTTTGCCCTCTCTATATGATTTAAAATTTACAGAAATATTCATCTCACTTGTCTTAATATATGCACTCCTGTTGTGGAAATGCTTATTATAAGCAGCTTCGAATTGGGTTTCATCTGTAATATTTTCAATAACTTTCGGCATAGCTTTGTCAACATTTAATGAGTATCAAAAAAACTACAATCCATCTGAAAAATAACAACAGTATTAGGTTTAATCTTGTATTAATCAATAAAAAAAAGTTAAATCAAATAGAAATGTAATATATATTATTAAAGAAAGAGGCTGAAATTATAAAAAATCAATACTTTGCAGGTATATAAAACAAAAAAGCCAGTTCAAAATGAACTGGCCTTATTAAATCATCCCCGAGGGGATTCGAACCCCTGTTGCCGGGATGAAAACCCGGTGTCCTAACCCCTAGACGACGGGGACATATATAATATATGTCGAAAAATTGAGGAGCCGGGGAATTGAACCCCGCACCCACTGCTTAAAAGGCAGTTGCTCTACCGACTGAGCTAGCCCCTCAGTAAATATAAAAATACCAAATACTGAATTGACTCTTCAGTGTCAATAAAAAAAACAAGATTAATTTTTAATAATTGTATTATCTCTGCCGGGACCGACAGAAACGTATATAATTTTTACACCTGTTTTCTTTTCAAGATAATCAATATATTTCTTTGCGTTTTCCGGTAAATCATTATAGCTTGAGCATTTTGATAAATCATCATCCCAACCGTCTAATTCCTCGTAAACCGGTTTTGCATCATTTAATAAATTTGCAGGGAAATAATCATACTTTTTGCCATTAATTTCATAGCCCACGCAAACCTTAATTTTATCCAGACCGCTTAATACATCTATTTTTGTCAATGCAAGGCCCGTTAATCCGTTTATTCTGCGGGCCTGCTTTAATAATACAACATCAAACCATCCGCATCTTCGGGGCCTTCCCGTTGTAGCTCCATATTCACCGCCATTTTCTCTCATCATCTCCCCCAGGGGGCCTGTTTCTTCTGTGGGAAATGGGCCTTCACCCACTCTTGTAATATATGCCTTTGTAATCCCGATAACCTCATTAATATTAAAAGAATTTAAACCCGTACCCAACAGGGCTCCTCCAATAGTCGGGTTGGATGATGTAACATAAGGATATGTACCGTGGTCAATATCAAGTGCATATCCCTGTGCACCTTCCAGCAATATATTTTTCCCCTCTTCAAGAGACTGGTGTAGATAATGTTGCGTATTACATATCATACTACCCACACGTTCCTTAAAAATATTGCATATTTCTAATATGCTATCTTCAGTGACTGTGGGCTTCTCATATATTTTTTCAAACTGCTCATTCTTAACCTTTATGGCAAAAGATACTCTTTTCCTTAAAAAATCTTCATCAAAAATATCTCCGGCTCTAATACCAATCCTTAAACATTTATCTGAATAGCCCGGTCCGATACCCCTGACTGTTGTTCCAATCTTGTTTGACCTGGACTCTTCCATTGCCTCGTCAAGGCCTTTGTGATAGGGAAATAAAAGATGTACCGCGTCGGAAATGAAAAGCCTGTTATCTACAGTATAACCTTCTTTTTCAAGCATATCAATCTCATCAATAAGCTGGATGGGATCCAGCACAAGCCCGTTTCCTATAACACAAATTTTTTCTTTATGAAGAATGCCCGAAGGAATGAGGTGAAAGACAAATTTTTTATCTCCAACATAAACTGTGTGCCCGGCATTGGCTCCACCCTGATATCTAACGACAATATCAGCATCGCCCGACAGGTAATCTATCATTTTAGCCTTACCTTCATCACCCCACTGGGTACCCATTAACACTTTACAAGTCATTTTAACCTCTAATCTATGCTCCTTTTCCCAAAATGTCATTCAATAATATTGTTTCAAAATAACAAGCTTTTTTCAACAATACTTGGATTTTCTTAATCACAAATGGGGGGAGTAATGTTTTCCTTCTTTAATATTATGCAAAAAAATGATATAAATATGAAAAAAATTTAAATGCTAAACTATAAAGCCATTAATTCCGAAACGTAGATTAGAGGTAGCTTCGCTAAAAATTTAAATTAAAAACTAAAAATATTATAATTTAATAAATTTAGTGGTACAAACGGATGTGTACTAAAACTAAAAACGGATTTTTAACTAATATCAAAGTAATATTAATATTACTTCTATTTCTCTTCCCAATTTCATTGTGGTCACAGTGGAATAATAGTGGTATTGAGGAAATACCCCCTCATTTAGCAATAAATGATACTTTGCTAATTAATGATAATACAAATCTGAATTTTGATAATATGGGCCTGTCAAAAACTTATGAAACTTGCTACTATAAAAAAACGAAAAGATACAGGAAGAAAAAATATAGAAAAAAAAGAAAGATTAACCATAGAAGATATGGCAAACAGAAAAAATTCAGATACTATAAAATCAAAAGGGGAGATACCCTATTTGGCATATCAAAAAAATTTAGAACATCCATAAATACCATAGTCTCAATAAATAAGCTTAATAAAAGAAACCGCATATTTAAAGGCATGGTTTTAAAAATCCCCTTAAAAATAAAAAACAGAAAAAGAAACAGGAATAAAAGGTATGCAAAGAGAAAAAGAAAAAAAATCTACATAAAAAACAGGCCCAGGTTCACATGGCCGGTGAAATATATTGGCAATTATTTAAATGACGGATTAAAGGGAGTAAAAGCAATTGGAATCATAATAGTGAGCAGACAAAATTCCAGAGTTTTATCTTCTGCATCAGGGACGGTAGTAAAAATTGGAAGAATGCGTGGTTTTGGCAAATATATAGTTGTTAAGCATAGATACAGGTTTATTACTGTTTATTCTAACATGGGAATGATAACCGTTTCTGAAGGTGAAAGAATTCAAAAAGGAAAAATGATAGGAAGAATTGACAGGTTAAGCAACAAACTTCATTTTCAAATCGACTATGCCGGAAAGCCGCTAAACCCGCTAAGATATCTTCCCAGAAAAAGTTAATAAAGTCAATGGGACGAAAAATAATATTTACCTGATTTTATAATTGGGATCTATTGTTTAATATAATGGATTTTTAATTCTTGACTTTGTTGTTTAAGGCTTAGAATCTGCACATTAATAATTTGTTCAGCACTTAGTTCCGTAAAATTAATCTTAAATTAATTTAGCCATGAAAATTAAAATTTTAAAAAGAATATCCATAATCTTACCACTGGTAATATTATTCTCGTGCGGCGTAAAAAAATATAGTGAAAATAAAGTTTTCCCGAAACCAAAAAAAATAAAAGCAGCTATTGGAAGTTCATCCTTTATTTCCCTTAAAGTTGAAATACCCCATGGATACCATATCTACGGAAATCCAAAGGGGCCTGGAATTGGGAAACCAACAACAGTTATCGCGAAAGGCCCCGATTTCATTTCATTTAAACCTACCCGCTTCCTGGGGCCAAAGAAATATTTCTATCCGGGGGATAAAAACTTTGTGTGGGTATATGAACATGAAACCACGATGTTTATACCTTTCAATGTTAAACCCTCAGCCAGGATGGGAAACCACGAAATAAACATACAGTACGAATCACTCATATGTGATGTTAAAACTTGCGTGATAAAAAACTTTTCTTTTAAATATCCTATTGAAATTATTGAGAAAGGCAAAAAAGGGACTACCCACGATAAAGAAATAATAGAACAATATAAAATATCATCCACCCCAAAAATGCTGAAGGGTATTATCAAGAAGGACATAAAAAAGGAAACTCATCCATCATCAAAAAACTATGAATTAAAAAGCATAAAATTTGAACCCCGATATCTGGAGAAATCAAAAATCACCGGCCTTATCCAGGCAATAATATTTGGACTAATTGCAGGATTTATTCTTAACTTCATGCCCTGTGTTTTACCGGTGGTAAGTCTGAAAATTGTAAGTTTTGTTAAGCATGCGGACAAAAACAAGAAAGAGCTTACTATCCTGGGATTCATCTTTGCGGGAGGGATACTCTCCTGTTTTACAATCCTTGCGACACTTGCAGCTTTCCTTGGGTATAACTGGGGAAGCCTGTTCCAGCACAGGCTGTTTATCATTATAATGACATCAATTATATTTATACTGGCCCTTGAGATGTTCCATCTCTTTACCTTTAATGTTCCATCTTTCACCAGCAAGTCCCCAACTGAAAAGAAAAACAGTTATACAGATGCTTTTACCAAAGGGATTTTAGCAACGATTCTGGCAACTCCATGCAGCGGCCCATTTCTTGGCGGTACCCTTGCATGGGCATTAACACAAACACCACTTAAAATTTTTATTATTTTCATGAGTGTAGGAATAGGGATGGCTTTGCCCTATTTAATTCTCACAATAAACCCAAGGCTCACAAGGTTTATCCCCAAACCCGGGGAATGGATGAAAACCTTTGAGTCTGTCATGGGATTTCTTTTGATATTTACGGCAGTTTATTTAATAAACATTCTGGATAGTCAGTCAGTTATGCCAATGATTACTTTTATGGGTTTTATTGCAATTGCATTCTGGCAATATGGCAGATGGGGATCTATTATTCAATCAAACAGGAGCAGAATTGTATCTGCAATATTCCTCATATTATTAATTGTTTCCGGATATTTCATCTCCTTTAATTTTATTTTTGATAGCGATAAAACTTCAAAAATAAAAAGTCTGAACTTTTCCGTTGAAAAGCTCATAAACAACAGGAAAATTGGCAAAGCCACCATTATAAAATTTACAGCTGACTGGTGCCCCAATTGTAAACTGGTTGAAAAAATATCCCTTAATACATCAAAAGTTATCGAATCAATGAAGAAAAACAGGATTGAATTATTTACCGCTGATTTAACCAGGAAAAATGATGCCGCTCAAAAACTGATGGAGCAATTGGGAAGCAGGTCTATCCCCTTTCTGGCAATAATCCCCGGTGGAGAATCGTTTAATAAACCAGTTTGTCTCAGGGATATCTATTCGGAAGATGATGTATTAAAAGCAATTGAAATGGCAGTGAAAAAATGAATAACTAACCTTCCATCTTCATGGTTTTTTCGAGGACAGATATTTCAACATCCAGGTCCAGAAGATCATTCTCCAAAAGGTTCGCAAGCTGCTTATCAAAGGTTTTCTTTATGGGGTCAAGGAGCAATTCAACTTTTTTTAAAGACTCCTCAATTTCTGCGGCACCTTCTCTTTTATTTGACAGGTCAATATACTGGCTGACAATCTTCTCGGTAGTATCCAGGTAGTAGTTATTAAACTGTCTTATCTTTTTAATCTCTTCGGGGCTGTTTTTAACATGATTAAAAATTTCAATACCCACCTTGCAGATATCCTGTATATTGCGGGCAACCTCATTACTCTTAATCAACCTTGTTTTGTTTCTAATACCCACAACCCTCCTGATGCCGTCATCAATCATTTTTTTATTTCTCTGGGAAGGCGTACCCGATACACCATTACCCTTTTTGTTTTCCTTTTTGCCCTTCTCAAGTTTGTTAGCCAGTATTTTTAACAATCGTCTTACCAAAATAAAAACAGCCACACCGCTGAAAAAAGATATGAGCCAGATTCCAAAACCTGCACCCAGCAACGTTTTTATTAAAATAAATGTGCCTATACCGGTGATAATTGACAATATAGTTTTTATCATTTTCTATCCTTTAGGGCCTGCCAACAGGAATTATTATTGGACTTAACAAGTAATGTTATATTATAAATTCTTTTTATCAAGTATAAAATTAGTATTTTGAATTAATAAATACAATCAATCCTTTTCAATAATTGGAATTATTATATCCATGATGCCGGGCAATAACTCCTTGACCTTATCAATCTCTTCTTTTGAAAAATTCGATAAAACATAATCTGCTACTTCCATATTTGGATTATCCGGCCTTCCAACACCAAACCTTATTCTATGAAAATCTGCTGTACCAATTCTGCTGATTATTGATCTAAGCCCGTTGTGTCCCTTATGCCCGCCTCCAAATTTTGTCCTGAATTCACCAAAGGGCAGTTCAATCTCATCATGAATTACAATCAGGTTTTGCGGTTCTTCTTTATAATAACCTAAAGCCTGTGCTACGGCATCTCCACTGCTATTCATATATGTCTGCGGGAAAAGCATCATGAGGTCAATGCCATAATGCTTACCCGTACCGGTAATGGACGAGAACATTTTTTTATTAAGTGTGATACCTAAATCACCGGCCATAAATTCTCCCAGGATAAACCCGATATTATGCCTGGTTTTGGCATACCTCTTTTCGGGATTCCCAAGACATGATATAATTTTCATTTATAAATTATTCTCCGGGTGTTAAAATAAAACTCTACTTGCTTTCAACGAAGTTAACAGCAGCTTCAAGGGAATCAACTATATTCAACCTGTTAATGAGGCCTGTAATTTCAAATACCTGGTGAATCTCTTCCCTGATATTAATTATTACAAACCGGAGGCCCTCTTGATTCGTTCTCTCATTCATTCTAATTATCAGGCCCAATGATGAACTATCAATGAACCTTGTTTTAGATAGATCAATAATAACATGTTTTTTTTCTATGATACTCTCATCCACCAAATGAATAAAATCATCCTGTTTATCGATAGAGAAAAAACCTTCAACTTCAATAATATTACCATTTTCTTCTTGTCGACTTAATATTGTCATAATCCACATCTCATATTATATTTTTTTTTCAGTTCTGATTAAATACTTCCATATATTTTTTTGTCAAGATAGTTTTTAATTTTAGCATTTGCAAATTTAAGATTTATTTTTTTAACTCATCTTAATCATTTTTATATCCTCATAAAAAAGTTGACATTAATATTGCTAAAACTAATCCTTGACCAATCTTTTATTTACAATAAACTCAATTAGGTCATATTAAATGCCACGAGCAAAAATCTGGGGACTTCTGGCAGTTATTGTTTCAATCTGCCTGGCCGGTCTCTTTATATATTCTATCTTCATCATAAATATTAATAAAAATATAAGCATTGAAAATCTGAATGATTTTACTTATTTTGCCATAGCCTTTCCCATTGCCATTGTTTCATCATTCGTTATTGGAACGGGATTCTGGATTGGCTGGACAATATTAACAATAAAGGTGGTACCCCCAATGGCTGATATCATAGATAAACCTGATAATTCCAAAATCAAGGCATTTTTTCTTTGCCTGGCAACTCTTGGGCTTGCCGGTCTACTTATATATGGAATCATTATAAAAAATTTCTGGGCCCTGGCCATACCGGCGGCAATTATAACACTGGTAATCCTGGGTGCCATATTCTGGGTTGGCATAGCCATATTAACAACAAGATCTACTCTCCCCGACAAGCAGTGATCCAATTATCACCAGAGGCATGAAAAGATGAAGGTATTATTATTAGGATATAGTGGAAATCCCTTCTGTGGCGGCCTTGGTATATATATATACAATTTGTCCAGAGAACTTTCAAAACTGGGGGTAGATGTTGATTTACTGGTTGGACCTCCATACCCCGAACCGGTAGATGAATGGGCAAAAGTCCATAAAGTGGAATACCTGGCAACATGGGCTGTTAAGACAAAAGATATTGAACATGATAAGCTGACAAAAATGTTTTCACCGTGGAACCTTACAGATTATATTCTCAGCAGGCTTCATATTTTTCCGCAAATGGAAACTTTCAGCATGCAGGCTTTCTTCAGGTTGAAAAAATTTCTAAAAAATAAAAAATATGACATCATACATGATGTTCAATCTTTGGGCTGGGGCCTTTTACCTATGAAGGGATACGGCATTCCGATAATAACAACTGTACACCACCCTCTCACAAGGGATAGAGATGAAGACCTGAAACTTGATAAAAATTTTTGGGAAAAAGTTGCCACCCTGCTCTTTTATCCCATAAACATGCAACGGTTTGTAATAAAAAGACTTGATAGGGTTATTACTTCTTTCAAAGAAGGAATTGATGAGTTAAATAACGCCTTCGGACTAAAGAAAAATAGAATTTCCGTTGTTTACAATGGAATGGACGTTGAACTTTTCAAAAATACCGGGGAAAAGCGTGAAGAAAACAATCTTCTTTTTGTGGGAAATTCGGGAGATAACAAAAAGGGTATTACATATCTTCTCGAGGCAATTAAAATGCTGCCGGGAAAAATTAAATTAACCATTGTTGATGAAAAAAGAGATGACGTGATGAAATCAATCAAAGAAATGGGATTAACTAAGAGGATAACAATTACCGGAAGAGTTAACAACAAAACACTTGTGAGCCTTTATAGCAGAAAGACAATACTGGTTATGTCCTCGCTATACGAAGGTTTTGGCCTTCCTGCCGCAGAGGCAATGTCCTGCGAAACACCGGTAGTTGCCACCACGGCAGGTGCTTTAAAAGAAGTGGTCAATAGTGAAACGGGTATCCTTGTTCGCCCAAGAGACTCCCTGGCCCTGAAAAATGCTATCCTGAAACTTATTGATAATAAAAAGCTCAGGACCACCATGGGACAAAAAGGGAGAAAAAGGGCTGTAGAAAATTTTGCCTGGCCTATTGCTGCTAAGAATACATTAAATGTTTATAAAGATGTTATAAAAAATTACAGGAACTGAATGTGAAAATTTGTTTATTAAGCTACAGGGGAAATCCATATTGCGGGGGACAGGGTATTTATGTTACTTACCTGGCTAAGGAGCTTATTAAGCTGGGCCATGAAGTGCATATGATAGTAGGCCCGCCATATCCCGATGAGATTAAAGGAATAAAAGTTCATAAAATCAGCAATCATAATTACTTTAATAATGGCGGAAATTTCGTAAAACCGCAAAAACCTTTTGCCACATTGCAACCCCTGAACTTTTATGAATTCATTGCCTCTAAGCTTGGCATCTTCCCGGAGATTGAAACATTTTCCATCAGGGCCTTTTTGAAACTAAAAAAACTCTCAAAGGAAATTAAATTTGATATTATCCATGATAACCAGTGCCTGGGTTATGGTTTTGTTTTGATCAAAAAACTGGGCATGCCATTTATATCCACTATCCACCATCCATTAACAATTGACAGGTCTACCTGGTTTGAATACCCATCGGATTTTACCCTTAAAATGAAAAGGGTCCTTTATTATCCCCTGATGATGCAAAAATATGTTGCCAATAGAATGGATAAGATTGTCACGGTATCTAACGATTCGGCAAAAGAAATAAATAAGGCATTTAACGTACCATATAACAAGATGGATGTTGTATATAACGGAATGGACCTGGATATTTTCTTCCCAATCAGGGGCGCAAAAAAGAAAAAAAACAGCTTAATATTTGTTGGTAATGTAGAAGATAGGAAAAAAGGGATTATATATCTATTAAAGGCATTAATGCTGACTAAAAACAGGGTAACTCTAACGATAGTTGACGGAGGAGCACCTAAAAGAAGTGATGTATTAAAGTGGATTGAAAAATTTAACATCAAAGAACAGGTAACTTTCACCGGGAAAATACCAATCGAGGAACTTATAGAATTATATTCGCAAACAGAAATTGCCGTGGCACCATCCCTGTATGAAGGATTTGGTTTTCCCGTTGCAGAAGCCATGGCCTGCGAATTACCAGTCATCACTACTACGGAAGGCGCAATACCCGAGGTTGTTGGAAAACATATGGAAACCGGTTATCTCACTCCCCCAAGAGACTCCCAGGCCATTGCTGATGCAATTGACTTCCTCATAGAAAAACCTGATCTGAGGAAAAAAATCGGTATAGCCGCTCGAAAAAGGATACTTCAAAAATTTACATGGGAAAATGCTGCCAGGGATATGATAAAAACATACGAGGACACAATAAATGCTTACAGTTGACTTTAATAAGCTGGGCATCAAAGAGGGAGATATAGTTCTTGATGCAGGATGCGGTGAAGGCAGACATTCTTTAGAAACTATTTCAAAAGGAGCAAGTGTTTTCAGCATGGACCTGGACATTGATTCACTTAAGAAAACAGAACAGGCCCTCAATCTAATTAAAAATTCATTTAAAAAAGACAGGGAAGGAAGTTTCCTTGTCCACACTGGAGATGCCCAAAACCTTCCGTTTAAAGATGAAACTTTTGATAAAATAATTTGCTCCGAAGTAATGGAACATGTGAGCAATGATAACCATGCATGCAGCGAACTTTGCAGGGTTCTGAAAAAAAACGGGCTAATAGCAATAACCGTACCCACGCTTTTTAGCGAAATGATTTATGACCTCATTACATTTGAATATTTTTCCACTCCCGGCGGACATATACGAAAATATCACCCTAAACAGCTATTAAAGATTATGGAAAATAACGGCCTCGAAATATATTCGGTTGGATTTAAGCACTCCTTTCATACAATCTGGTGGATTATCAGGTGTGTAGTGGGGCTCCACCTGGATAAACATCCCATTACAAAGGCATACCACAGATTTTTGCATTTAGGATTATTCTCAAACTTCATGCGAAAAACAGAAAGTTTCTTTGATTACTTCTTTCCGAAAAGTATAATCTTATACGGATGGAAAAAATAGATGCTCTCGTTCATTCCTTTAATATTTTAATATGTTTTAAATAATATTTTTTTTTCCTGTATCTTTTTCCGGCTGTCTCCATAACAAGACTGGCGGATTTAGCTTTTATTTTCAATGTCTTACCAAGATATCTTTTAAATGTATCTGTATCCCTTTCAATTATGAAGTATAATTCACCCCGGTTCGATTGAAATGCCAGCTGTGCAAAGGGCATATTACCCACATACTTAAATTGCCCCTTTAAATTGACATCCTTAAATTTTGCACTTTTATCTTTGCATGTTGGAAATAAAAATATAATTATCGCTAATACAGCAAAAAATATTTTTTTATCAGACATATTATTTAATGTATTCCTTAGATATACCCTTAATTTTCTTATTCATCCTTGAAGGAATAAAATCTATCCATTTCGAATATGACTTTGAGGGCTGGACCGATTTTGTTTGATAATCAACAACAGGGTTGGCAACAGAACTGCTAAACAATGTATCGGGCAGTGGGGTTGAAACTTCAGAGGAGTTGTTCATATCTGTTGGATTAAAATATACTGCAATAAATTTATCTTGATTGGAGAAACCGCCTGATTCACTGAAATCTTCAAAATCTCCATTATTATCAACACTTAAATAAATGTAACCATTTTCTGGGCTTGAAAAAACTCCACTCATGTTTTTCACAATACCACTGCCATTTTTTAAAACAATAGGTGAATTCCCGGTTAATAATCGCGGAGTGAGTGTAATATTATCATCGGGATTATAACCATAATTAGTTCCGCTGACACCGCCATTTGTAGCATACCACCTGAGGAGAAGTTTCTTAAACCTTTCATCTCTTGTTGTACCCCATTCGCTTCCGCTTAATGATGTATCAGCATCCATGGCATCCTGGACTGACCTGTAATCCCCATACTGGCTCTGCAATATATTTTTAAATATTCCATCACCCGAAGATGACCGGCCTTTCATAAATTGGAAGAATAAATATGAGTATGTGTAATTCAATAACAGCTTTGTATCCCAATCAGGATCTTCGTCAGGATCCCAGTCCCAAAAAAACAGGGGGTGGCCATTTGAAATCAAGGATGATGTTTCACTGTCATTATAATAATGAATTCTTTCGGTAACATTGCCATAACACATGTGGTTTGCAGCTTCTGACAATCCTTCTTCGATCCAGGTATCAGTTATTGTATCGGTGTTTACTAACTTATATGAAGTGTTGACTAAATGCTGGAACTCGTGTGCAATTGTAGTAAAAACCCTTGGATCTGAAATTGATTGAGGATTGCAGTCAATATATATTATATCTCCTTCGTTTGTCTTAATAGCTGATCCATAAATACTATTTTGCTGGTCAACTGCCCCCTTTGAATAGAAATCGAAGGGAGAGAAATATCCGCCCAGGTAGACATCTCCTGATGATATAAAACTATCCTCAATATCATATATTACAAGAGATGTTTTTCCGTTTTTGTCAACATCTAAGGGCTTGGCAAAATTTTCAGTTATTTTTGGATAAATATTATTTTTAAATTCATCTGCTAATTTTTTTATATCATCATAGCTTATATTCTTTGCATTCCTATCAACATAAACTATTACCCTGCTATTTTCATATCTTCTATCGGTATAAATTCTATACCAAGCTGATGAATCATAAAAATAATCCTTAGTAGTATCAAAGACCCAGAAAGCCCCATCGGAAATATCGAGAAAATTTCCATCACTACATCGGAAAGAGAAAATGGAAATAATTAAAATTAGAAATGATATGAAATATCTCATAGTATGAGGCTCCATTTATTTAGGACATATAAAATATGAATCATGCATAATTAATTGTTACACCTTATTTAAAAAGATTGCCTTTATAAGCTATACCTATTGAAAAATAATGTCCGCTAATATTTGTTCCTGCATCATCAGAAACCCTGCTTAAAATATAATTGTACTGCAAAAACACATCAAGATATTGACGAACCTCAATGCTAACCCCGGTAAAAGGGTCTCCTCCATATGCAAAATAATTCCTGGATTCATATCCATCACTCTCACCGCACCAGGTGATCCGCGCATTAAACCCAATATAGGGATAGATAATATCAAACATGTGCAAATAATATCTTAAACCCAAAGAGTATGAGTTTAAAAAAACATAGGTTTCGGATTTACTTTCGTGGCTTTGAAATAAAAAAAATCCGCCTGCATTAATACATAGATTATTAAAAAGATGATGAATATAATTGAATGACAATCCAAAAAGAAGCGGGTATGATTCCTCAAAGATATAATTTGATGGTGAAAAAAGACTGAATGACAGATCGATCCTGGATGGGAAATTATTTTTAAATTCAATATTACTGGATTTGTTTTGGATTATGGTTTTCTTATTATTGTTTTTATCTGCATAAACTGTATTCAAAGATAATAACAGAATTACAATAAGAATGGACCTGAATATTTTCATAAATTTATTACACATAAACGATGTTTAAATGTCAATAAGAATGAGTGTATTTATGCTTTAGAAAAGAGGATTTTTTCAATGTCCTCTGGTACCCCCCAAAATAATTTCCAACATATGACATCATTGACAATTTCTTTAGCAATAATATAGTTTTTAAATGGATAGTTATCGGTAAGTTTACCATCAATAAATTCTTTAATATATTTTCTAACAGCATAAGCTAAAATAAAAGAAACAGACCGTTTCAGCAATTTCCTTAAATCCAATAAATATTCATAATCATCCTCTTTAAGTTGAATATGAAACTTATGCCAATTATCATGATTGTCCTTATCCTGATATTTCACAGAGGTATTAAATGGAGATCTGTTTGTATTGCTGCCCATAATCCTTTTAAATAGAATTATGACAATCTCTGTTCTTGAAAACCCAGTTTTTTTTGCTGCGCAATTAACCATATCTAATATTTCTCTATGTATATTAATAGTTGTTTCTATCATTAGGTTTTACTCCAAAAATTTGGATTTACAATTTTATCACTGTTTCATATAATTGCCTATATTATAAATACGAATAAACTTAAAAAATATAAAATATTTTATAAAAAAACAATTACCAGTTAACCCTCTTAAAAAAAGTGATTTAGAATTGTGATATATTTAAAAAAAACACCTTGTATAATTTTATTAATAATCTTCACCCTTATTACCCCCCCTCTAGTTTCACAGAATCACAGTGGCAAAAATTTATTTCTAATTGGAGATTCAACAGAAGCTCTTGGCAGGGGAGATACTGGTATATCTTCTTTGGGGAATGGGCTTTTTAATCTGAATCCGGCCTCAATTGCATTATCTGAAAGGGTCGGAACATCTCTAAATTACGGAACACTCCCCTTTCAAACTAACTATTACGATCCTCAAGTTACAGTTGTCATTCCCACATCTTATGGAAATATTGGTACGTCTTTTCGCTTATTATGGATTCCCGATTCTACTGACTTCAATAGCGGTTATAGTATAAAGTTCGGATATGGTAAAGATATAACAGAACATTTATTACTTGGAGCATCATTCAATCTATTCTATGGGAAATCAAACAATGACCTTTTATACATTGGCGGAACAATCGGTTCAATATATAGATTTAATGGAACACAAAAAAAATCGGGGTTTGGATTTTTTAAACCAAATATTGGCCTTGCGATAAATTTTGGTTTTCCATTTAACAAAAAAGAATTTATATCATCAACAAATTTCAATACTCTCACCATTGGATATAATTTTACATTTTTCAGACACAAAATTTTTGACCTTGGCTTTTTCAACGATATTACAACTATAAACTATTTAAAATTTCCCGTAAAGGCAGGTCTTGAATCCGTAATATTGAATTCCTTTATAATCAGAGCAGGTTTTATTTATCCGCAATATTATGATTACGGTGATATTACATTTGGCATTGGCTATAAGTTCAAAGGAAAAACTTTTGCAGGGACAGTAGACTACTCAGTAATTCATTTTAGAAAATATTCCTTTCTCCATTATATTGGAATAAATTTTGAGTATGGGAAACTTGACCGGGAACCACCGGAAACAAAAATATCACCGGACAAAAAACACCTGTCTCCAAATTATGATGGAAACAAAGACTATGTCCTATTTAAAATTGATGTTCATGACAAAAGCAGGATAAAGGGATGGAGATTAAGAATACTTAACTCAGAAAACAATACAATAAAGGAACTTAAAATGTCGGAGAGAGATATTATAAGAACCTTAACCTTTACGGACTTTTTTAAGCGAATGGTTCAAAAAAAAGAAACAATGTCCGTTCCCCGGACTATTATGTGGGACGGTATCGACTCAAACGGGAAGATTGTGCCCGATGGAAAATACATCTATAAATTCAATGCATGGGATGAAAGAGACAATATTGCTGCTATTAAAACAGGCTACATCTTCATTGACAACTCATCCCCGGAAGTCTATGTAAAAACAAAGGAATCGCTCTTCTCACCTAATGGAGATAATAATAAAGACACAATTACTATAACTCATAATACCAAAACCTCACCCCAGGATATGTGGGTTGCAGGATTTAAAAATTCAAAGGGCATAATAGTAAAAAACTACAAGTGGTCCGGGAACGAAATTCCTGATAAAGTAATATGGAATGGTAAGAGTGATAAAAATATTGATGTTCCCGAAGGTCTCTATTTTTATTTTATAAAATCAAAGGATAAGGCTGGGAATACTGCATATGCAGAAATAAATGAAATCACCTTAACAAGAAAATATGAAATTGCAGACATAAGCCAATCAATGAAATACTTCTCATATAATATAAATAAATCTATAAATTTCTTTCCACGCTTATCCAAAACAGAGGGCCTACAAAAATGGCAGATAATTATTGCAGATGA
>JBHPHB010000009.1:0-37191 GCA_042569985.1 Spirochaetota bacterium
AAAAAAGTTCCGGAGTAATATACGGATTTGATCCCTGCTCAAAGGGAAGGTCGATATTTAAACCGATATTGGGCATTTTAGCGCGGGATGCACCCTTGTTTGCCGCTTCCATTATGCCCGGGCCGCCGCCGGTGCATATATAGATATCCTCACCGCTTTTTTCTTTTATCTCCTTGCTTAATAGTGAAAGCTTGTAGGCAAAGTCTTCAGCCTCATGATAAAACCTGCTCACATTATTTTTGTCTTTAGAGTCAGGTTTAATTCTTGCTGATCCAAAAAAAACAATAGTATTAACTATATTATGAAATTCAAACCTTGTTTCCGGTTCAATATATTCACTTAAAATTCTTAATACTCTGGCCTCTCTTGACCTTAAAAAATCGGGATTTTCAAATGCCTTTAATAATTCATTTTTTTTCATAATCTTAATGTTTTCTTGCTCTCCTCATATTTAATATTGTGCCGTCTGTGCTATCCGAAACTGAGTCTGTTAAAAATTTCTTTTTATCAATTAAATCAATCGTGACAGTATCCATAAATTTCAGGATTATTTTAAGGCCCGTTCCTATCCCCTTCAGTGGTATTTCGCATCCATTGATGCGGACCTTCAATTTGTTTTTTTCTGATTCTTCAGCATAATCGATTATCTGCTCAAAGTAATCATTTGAGCATTCATCGGGCAGTTCCTTTAGAGATTTTGCAATATCAAGACCGCAGCCCTGGTCAATTACTGTTGCGTCAAATTCAGCATCATTGATGGTGTACCTCACGGTAATTTCTCTGCATGTTTCGCTATGCTTGGAATTCTCTCTTTTTACCAGTGTTTCCTGTATGGCATTTGTGATGGATTCATCCATTGATAAAACTATTTCATCTATATCATCCTGAGAATAACCCAGTGTTTTCAAATCCTCAATAAGGGCATTGATTACTTTGGGTACAATGGCCGTATCTGCACTGTAACTGTCGATAAATGTTATTTCTTTGGTATTCTTTTTCATCTATTTTTAACTTATATATTTACTGTTCACACGCATATAACGTGTCAATTATATTAATACTAAAGATAGAAAAAAAATCAATAAATATATTTAAATTCAAGCCTGTGAGCATGAAATAATATTTCTTTAAGACCGTCTTTTATGAACTTCAAGAGGTTACGCATTAAAAAAGCTTGTTAAAATATGGCGATAAAATATTCTGTGGACAGATAAAAAATCTCTAAGGACTGTTTATGAAAAAACATAAAATATACCTCCCAGTAATAATAATCTGTATATTAATTCAATCATGTAAAGTTAAAAGAATGAATAAAGAGGCCAATGAAATAATTGGAAAGATGACCCTGGAACAGAAAATTGGGCAGATGATAGTAATAGGTATTCCCGGTAAAAGTATGAACAAAAGAACCCTGGGGATGATAAAGAAGATTAAACCTGGGGGGGTTATACTCTTTGGCTTTAATATTAAATCGGAAAAACAGCTGAAGGATTATATTGGTCACATTCAGGAGGCATCAATGATGTATACGGGCTTGCCTCTATTTGTATCAATTGACCAGGAAGGGGGCAGGGTGAAAAGGATAACTGACGGGGTTACGCAGTTCCCTGGCAACATGGCAGCGGGAGTTGTAAATGAGCCTTCTTTAGTTTATAAATGGGGCAGGATCCTGGGAATGGAGCTGAGGAAGATTGGAGTTAATATGAATTTTGCACCGGTTTTGGATGTAAATAACAATCCCCATAATCCCGTAATAAATTCAAGGTCTTTTGGCTCCAATGAAAGGATAGTTTCTAAACTGGGCAGGAAATATATAAAGGGTATCCAGGAGTCATTTTGTATTGCCGTGGGGAAGCATTTTCCCGGGCATGGAGACACGAATAAGGATTCACATAAAACACTACCTGTCATTAATTTTAAGCTTAACAGGCTGAAGCGTATAGAGTTTCCACCGTTTATTGAAGCAATTGACGAAGGATGTGAAGGCATTATGACTGCTCATATTTCATTTCCCCGGATACTAAAAAATAATGTGCCCGCAACTATTTCAGAGTACTTTCTAAGTGATGTTCTCAGGAAGGAGATGAATTTTAAGGGCCTTGTAATTACAGATGCCATGGAGATGAAAGCAATCTCCAGGAAGATGGATATTGGCATTGCATCGGTGAAGTCAATAAAGGCCGGGGCGGATATTGTGCTCCTCACCTCCTATGGCGGGAATGCAAAAAAGATATATGCGGCCATAAGGGATGCAGTGCAAAAAGGTGAAATACCTGTAAAAAGAATTGATGAATCATTGAAAAGGCTTATTGAAATTAAGGTGAGGTATAAAATTGCTGAATACAAGAAGGGGAAAATCTCCATTGGAAAGGTAAAATACGGCAAAGAAGAATTAAAATTATTAAAAGATGGAGAAAGTGTTAACAAGAGTATTTCCAGGGGTTCCCTGTACTATAGGGGTGACAGCAAATTGTTAAGCCCCGGTTTTAAAGGGAAAAGAATAATTTTTTCAAAAAATAAGATATTACGGGATTACATAAATATCAAAAATAATTATTCCGTTCTTCCAGCCATTTCAGGGTTAATGTCAATGAAAGTTAGTAACAGTGATAATGCGATTTTATTTTATCATGTGGGCAAGCTTCATTCGGCCTCGTTAAAAAGGGTAATAAGTATCTGTAAAAAGAGAAAAATCAACCTGGTAATATTGTCAACCGGAAACCCCTTTCCGCTGATTCAAGCGTTTGGAGACCAGTCGGCGTTATTCTCCTTTTCTCATACTGAAGAGTCATTAAGGCAGGTTGCCCTTTGCATAAATGGAAAATTTAAGCCAAAATCAAAGATTAACTTTTACATGGGTGTCGACGATACAAAATGAATTATGGAATATATGTCCATTTCCCCTTCTGCCACTCTAAATGCGATTACTGCAGTTTCTTTTCAGTTTCAATGAAGGATGGAAATATAGTTGAGGACTATGTTCAGCATTATGTTGAGAGACTGAAAAGAGAAATTGACGAGAGGCTTAAAAGTTTTGATGACATTGAGATTGATACCATCTATTTTGGAGGGGGCTCACCTTCAATTTTAAATGATGCCCAGGTTAGTTATATTTTAAACTCCATTAAGAGAAATTCCAGCATTACTGAAAATTGTGAAATATCTATGGAGTTTAATCCGCAGCATGTCTCGCCGGAGGCATTGGAAAATTTAAAGAAAACCGGAGTCAACAGGTTTACCCTGGGCGTTCAGACATTAAATAAAAAACTGCATGAACAAATAGGCAGGTCATCCAGGCCATGCAGTGAAGATGTATTGGAAATGTTTTTCGGCATTGACGACATAACACACTGCATCGATTTGATTACTGGAATACCGGGACAAAGCATTGATGAGCTTACTGGCGAATTAAAACATATTGTTCAATACAATCCCCGTCATATATCGGTATACCTGCTTTCCATCGAGAAGAATACAGCACTTGCCGGCAGGATGAGGGCTGATGAATCATATGAAAATAAACAGAGGTTGGCACTTGAAAAAACTATGAAATTACTCCAGGGAGAAGGTTATGATCATTATGAAATCTCAAATTATGCAATGAAAGGTTATGAATCGATGCATAATATGAAATACTGGAAGTTTTTTCCTTACATCGGTTTTGGGCCAGGTGCACATTCATTTTATAATAATGAAAGATCTTTTAATGCAATGACCATTGATGACTATATCATATCCAATGAAGTTACGTTGACAATCGATAAAAGAGATGAAAACTCTAATGTTGTGGAATATTTTTTAACCGGGCTGAGACTCATAAACGGTTTTTCAATAGGGGAAATGGAGAGAAGGCTTAAATTAAAGTTATCCCCGTTGATTATGGAAAAGATAGAATACATGGCTCGAGATGGTTTGGTAATTTTTGATTCTAATAATAACGGAAACTTGAGGCTAACGGAAAGGGGCTTGTTTTTAGCAGATTCTGTAATATATAAAATAGTTGAACCCATAATAAATTAATAATTTTCATTATGGGTGTTTGAATTGGACAGTTTGAAATGAAATTCAGTTTAGCGAATGAGATAGTATTTTTTATAGTTTTCGTTTAACTTTTTATAGTACGATGCAAGCTTTAAATTTGCCGTATTATTGTAATAATAGTAAAGAAGGTCACTTGCATTAATTATAAATATATTGATGTCCCTGCTTCTCAGCCCCTTTGAAATCTCTGTATTGCCTTTATCGAGAAGTTTTTTTGCAATCTTTATTTGATTGTTTAGCTTTGATACATCTGTCATTAAGTCTTTGTCTTTTATTTTAATTAAGTTAGCAATTTTATTCTCATCCAGGCCGCCGGATTGCAGGTAGTATTTTTTTATTTTTACCTTTGAGTAACTTATGTCTGCTTTGTTAAAAGCAATTTTTAACTGGTTCCTGAAGATTTCAAAGGCCCTGAGCTTTTGAGAATCAGTATCGGGAAATTCGTCATATATTTTTTTATATAAAGTTATAGCAAACTTTTCAACTTCCTTGCTGTCGAGATCCTCGCTGATAATTGTTGACATTTTCTGATAGTTATTGGGATTTCTTTGAATAATCTTAATGTAAAGGTCTATGCCTTTAATAGCTTCAGCATAGACAGCCCGTGTTTTTGGTGCAAATTCTCTTGTTGTGAGAAGTTTCATTCCTTCTATTACCATTGAGGATTGGGCAGTTATTAAAATTGCATCCATATCGGGCTCAAAGTCCAGGGAAGACCTCTTTTTTTTGTTGTCAGGTATGCTTTCTTTTGGAATTTCAGGTGTAGCAATTACATTGGTTTGGGCAGGGGCAGCTTTTTCATCGCTAATTTCCTCATCAAACGAAAATAGGTCATTTTCATTATTTTCATTATTTTTCTTATCATTCTCACCTGAAATATCACTTTCAATATCATCAAAGAGGGAATCAAAATCATTATTATCATTTTCAGACATTTATTAACCTCAAATATTCTGTCCGGGCATTTAAATCCCGGGGAATTCTAATGAATCAAATAAAACATAAATATTAATATTTTGCGAAACAATTGTGATTTAAACTGTTTAAATTTGTAAAAATCTCCTAATTGATAACCAGTGAAATTTTATTGATTTTAAAATCAATTTATTTCTAATTATGATATAAAAAAAGTCCACCAAAAATTCATAAAAATATGATTTTTTGTAATGGATGAATTAATAGTTCATGAGATTTATATAGCGTTTTCTAAGGTGTTTATTGCTGAAGAAGTTGCTCACATCATATTTTATGGGATTTGGCAAAATTGTAATTAATCTTATTATTTCTTCATCATGAAGGTTTGAAAAAGTATCACCATAGTAGTATATGGATGCCTGTCCAATGCCGAAGATACCTTTTCCAAATTCGATGTAATTTATATAAAGTTCCAGTATTCGGTCCTTGGGGATTATTAAATCCATTGTAAGTGCAATGAGGACTTCCATATATTTTCTAATATAGCTTTTGGCAGGAATTAGGAAAAGAGTACGTGCAATCTGTTGTGTTATGGTGCTTCCTCCCCATTTTGGATAACCAAGTTTTTTGTTTATTCGATAAGCATTCATTATAGCTCCAACATCAATTCCATGGTGAAAATAAAAGCCGGGGTCCTCTGTCGTTATGAGCATCTCTCTTGTGTGGGGGTATATCTTCTTTATAGGTATAAACGAAATATCTTGAACTTTATGACTGTCATTTAATTTTCTGAAAATCATAAGAGAGGTTGTTTTTGGATTATGGAAAGAATATATTAATGATACAATGGAAAAGGCAAGAAAAATTGAAACATGAATAATAATGGCTATCTTAGCCATATTCTTTAAAGTTTTTAATATCTTTCTCATAGTTCTTTAATTTTTCTTTTTATACCGGTAATTGTAGTATTATTAATTGTAAATATTTTACTAATTCTTTCGGGGATGTCTGAAAAAAGTTCTATTGTACTGTCTTTGGTGGGATGTTTAATACTTATGTAATATGAATGCAGGCATATTGAATTTTCTATTACATTTTCAGGGTTGCCGTATTTTTTATCACCGGTGATGGGGTGGCCGATTTCGGATAGCTGCATCCTGATTTGATGTTTCCTTCCGGTTATTAAATCGATTAGAAGGAGGGAATGCCGGCTGTCTGAACTGATGATTGAATATCTTAGCTTTGCCTGTTTTGTAGTTGGGCTTTTCTTTTTTGCTATTTTTGGAAATCCATTTTCAATTTGAATCTCATTTTCAAGTTCCACCCACTTGTCACTTTCATAATCAATATTTTTCACAAGTGCTACGTAAAGTTTTTTTACTGTTTTATTTTTAAACTCACTGTGAAGTCTTTTGGCTGCCTTTGAAGTTCTTGCAAAAATCATAATCCCCGATACCGGTTTGTCAAGCCTGTGAACAAGCCCCAGAAAAACATTACCCCGTTTATTATATGTTTCTTTAATATATTCCTTTGCTAAATCCAGCAGAGAACCTGTATTGCTTTTGTCTCCCTGTGACAGCATGCCTGCAGGTTTTTCCACTGCCAGGATGTGATTGTCTACATAAAGTATGTTTAAAGTCATTATTCCCATTTATTAAGCCCCCCAACCCCCGGAGGGGGCTATAGTTATAAGAAATATATGATCTAACTCCCCCTTTGGGGGAGTCAGGGGGCCGTGAAAAAAATCTATTATCTTTCGATAGTACCTAAAGTATAAATAAAATTATTGTATAAGCAAACATATTTGCAATTAAATTTGCTGTATATTAAAAAAAATCTTGATAATATTAGCAATTAAAAAAATATTTGACAAATCTTGCGAGCGTGGTGGAACTGGCAGACACGCTAGATTTAGGATCTAGTGCCGCAAGGCGTGGGGGTTCGATTCCCTCCGCTCGCAAATATGCGGGAATAACTCAGTGGTAGAGTGCAACCTTGCCAAGGTTGACGTCGCGGGTTCGAATCCCGTTTCCCGCTCATCCAGGCTATCCTTATTATTGATAAGGCATAGCCTTTTTGTATTTTATTCATATCTGTAATAACCAAAAAAGGTTTGACTCACCTGCTTATAATAAATCATTTGGTTAAATATTCCATTAATATGTAAATTTTAGAAATAATTTGTTTTTCATGTTATTTTACAAAAAGACACTATAAAAGAGGTGATGTAAATTGAAAATTAGCGAAAAAAAATTAGAAAATGCAACCATGGAGCTTGAAATAGAAGTTCCTGCTGATAGGGTAGGTATCGAATATAAATTTGTATTCGATAAAATTCAGAAGTCCGTGAAAATTGACGGTTTCAGAAAGGGTAAAGCTCCATTGTCGATGGTTGAACAGAAGTACTTAGGACAGGCTGACAAGGAAGTTGCCGAAAATATTGTTAAAGCCCATTTTGGAGAGGCCATAAATGAGAAAGATTATAGGCCCATATCACAGCCTGCATATAACTTTGACAAAATTGACAGGAATGAACCTTTTAAGTTTACCGTTACATTTGAGATATTCCCCACTTTAACAATTGGGAAATATAAGGATATTTCAGTAAATGAAAAGACATATAAAATTGCCGATGACGATATAATGTCAGAAATTGAAACTGTCAGGGACAGACAGGCAGTTTTTAATCCAAAGGACCCTGAAGGAAAGGTTGAAGAAGGCGATTCCACGCTGGTCATGATTAAAAGGATAGACGATATCAGCAAAGAGGAAATTGACGGCAGGGAATTTAAGGAATATACAATTATTGTCGGCAAAAACAAGCAGTCTTATTCCTTTGATGAACATACCATTGGAATGAAAGTTGATGAAACAAAGGAAGTTGAGATAACTTATCCCGAGGACTATTATATTAAGGATTTAGCCGGAGTTAAGGCAACATATATAATTGGAATTAAGGATATAAACGTTAGAGAGCTGCCAGAATTAAATGAAGAGTTTTCTAAAAAGATGGGATATGAATCAGTTGATGACATGAAAGAAAAGACGGGCGAATTTCTGGAAAAGTTTGTCAGCCAAAGATGCCAGGGCGAATCAAAAACAGAAATTATGATGAAAATTATAGAAGACAGCAAATTTGATCTTCCCCTTACCATGATAAATGCTGAAATGAATGAGATTTTCAACAAAACACAGCAAAGGGTAGGTTTTTTCGAGAAGGATATAGAAAAATTTGCCACTGCATTGGGTTTGAAACTTGAGGAATTTCAGAAGAGGCTCAGAGATGAAGCAGAACAAACATTAAAATCAACCCTCATATTGTCGGAGGTAGCTAAAAATGAGGAGTTAAAGATTTCTGAGGAAAAATATAATCAGGCCATTGAAGGGATAGCTAAAAGCAACAACCAGACTAAGGAGCAAATTGAAAAAATAATTGAAGAGAACAAATCCAGGGAAAATATTGAGAGTGAAATGCTTCTGGATTTGGCAATGGAATTTATATATGACAGTGCAAAGGTAAAAAAATTAAAGCCCGTATCTGTCAAAGAATTATTGCAGAATAGCCAATAATTTAGTTGAAATTTATGTCGCTTTTAAATATATTATTTATAATATATTTAAATTTTGCATATAAATTTCCTTTGAAAATAATATGTAACTAAAATTTTTTGGTTTTTTCATAATTAGTAACTTCTCTTAGCAGGTTAAGGTTGGTTTTAACCAGGAGAGGTAAAAACGAGATTTATGTCGTTTTCGTAGCTGCATAAATAGTATATTAATTCATACAATTTGAAAAAATGGATGGTGTTGTATATATTATTATGCCGAATTAATCAATATAACTCAATGAAAGGAGTGGTTTATGAGTTTGGTTCCAATTGTTGTTGAACAGACAAGCAGAGGTGAGAGGTCTTATGATATCTATTCGAGGTTGTTAAAGGATAGGATAGTATTTTTAGGTGAGGAAATACAGGATCATGTTTCAAGTCTTATTATTGCTCAGTTACTGTTTCTGGAAGCAGAAGATCCTGATAAGGATATTTTTCTTTACATTAATTCACCAGGCGGTGTTGTGACTTCGGGTTTGGCAATTTATGATACCATGCAGTATATTAAGCCTGATGTTGCCACCATTTGTATTGGCCAGGCGGCTTCAATGGGTTCTTTGCTGCTAACTGCCGGAGCAAAGGGAAAGAGGTCCGCATTACCCAATTCAAGGATAATGATCCATCAGCCAATGGCCGGCTATCAGGGCCAGGTATCTGATATTGAGATACACACAAAGGAAGTAGTTAAAGTTAAAAAAACTCTCAATGAGATCTACGCAAAACATACAGGAAATCCTGTCAATAAGGTTGAAAAAGATATGGACAGGGATTATTTTATGACTGCCAGGGATGCCAAAGATTATGGCATCATAGATAAGGTCATTGAGAAAAAATAGAGAAAAGTTTAAGGAGAAAACATGTCTTCAAAAAAAAAGGATTCCAAGTCAAAACTATTTTGTTCTTTCTGCGGTAAAAGTCAGGATGTAGTAAAAAAACTGGTGGCAGGCCCTGATGTATATATATGCGATGAATGTATTGAACTCTGTAATGAAATAGTAGCAGACGAGGCTGATATTGGATTTGACAAAGACGTGAGAAATCTGCCGAAACCAGCAGAGATAAAAGAGATTCTTGAAGAGTATGTAATTGGACAGGATGACGCAAAAAGAATTTTGTCTGTTGCCGTATATAATCATTATAAGAGAATTTACAGCAATGACAATCTCCAAAAGAATGATGTTGAGCTTGAAAAGAGCAATATCGTATTAACCGGTCCAACAGGCTCCGGCAAAACTCTTCTTGCGCAGACACTTGCCAAGATTTTACAGGTTCCATTTGCCATAGTTGATGCAACATCCTTAACTGAGGCAGGTTATGTTGGTGAGGATGTTGAAAATATACTATTAAGGCTGATTCAAAATGCCAATGGTGATATAAAGAGAGCCGAGAGGGGTATTATTTATATAGATGAGATTGATAAGATTGCACGAAAATCTGATAATCCTTCAATAACAAGAGATGTTTCCGGTGAGGGAGTTCAACAGGCGCTTCTTAAAATAATTGAAGGTACTGTTGCTAACGTACCTCCCCAGGGAGGCAGGAAGCACCCGCATCAGGAATTTATTTCAATTGATACCAAGAATATTCTATTCATTGTTGGCGGTGCTTTTGTGGGGCTGGATAATCTTGTACAGAACAGGGTAGGTAATAAAACAATGGGCTTTGGTGCTGATATTAAATCAAAAAAAGATAATACCAAGGCGAATCCTCTAAGTCAGATTATTCCCGAAGATTTTATTAAGTACGGCTTAATACCTGAATTTGTGGGCAGGTTGCCAATAGTTGCCGTGCTGGATGAATTGGACCACAGCGCACTGATTAAAATATTAACCGAACCAAAAAATTCTCTCGTAAAGCAATATAAAAAGATTTTTTCATATGAAGATGTTGAACTTAAATTTGATAAAGATGCAATTAAAGAAATTGCAAAGGTTGCCCAAAAACGTGATGCCGGTGCAAGGGGGCTAAGGGCTGTTTTAGAAAAATTGATGATGGATTTGATGTTTGAAGTGCCCTCTCGCAGTGATATAATAAAAATTATAATTACGAAACCCATGGTAAAGGGCAAAGAGGATGCCGAAATAATTTTCGAAGAAGAAAAATCCGCATAGCCATTTGAATTTATTTAAATGACGCAATAAAATATTAACGATGGGGAAATGAATGAGTAAAAAAGTTGATTATAAAAATAAATACCCCCTCCTGCCTTTGAGGGATGTTGTTGTATATCCTCACATGATTGTGCCACTGTTTGTGGGAAGAGATAAATCAGTAAAAGCCCTGGACCTTGCAATGAAAAATGACAGGCTCATCATTCTTGCAACTCAGATTGACGCAAAAATAACTGAGCCCGAAAGGCAGGACATCCACGATGTTGGAACCGTATCTGAAATTTTGCAGCTGCTGAAATTACCTGATGGAACAATTAAGGTCCTTGTAGAGGGAATTAGCAGGGTATTCATAAATGACTTTGAAGCTGACAGTGATGTTATTAAGGTTAACATTAAGGAAATTGACCGGAAAGTTGATGTTGACCCTGATGTTTTGGCATTGAGAAAGACATTACTTGATACTTTTGAAAAATACATCAAATTGAACAAAAAAGTACCAAAAGAAGCTTTAACCACAGTTTCAAGTATTGAGGAAATATCTCAATATACGGACGTCATAGCATCTCACGTGGACATGAGAATTGAGTATAAACAGTCTGTCCTGGATATAGGCAATCCTGTTGAAAGAATGAAAAAAATGATAGAGCTTATAAACGGCGAGATTGAAATAATGCATATTGAGAAGAAGATACAGGGCCAGGTTAGAAAACAGATGGAGAAGACCCAGAAGGAATATTACCTCAATGAACAGATGAAGGTGATTAAGAAGGAACTTGGCCATGGGGATGAGGAAATAGATGAGATGACTGCACTTAAGCAGTCACTAACTGATGCTAAGATGAGCAAAGAAGCCAAGAGCAAGGCAATGCAGGAACTGAGAAGATTGGAAAAGATGCCTCCCATGTCAGCCGAATCATCCGTTGTAAGGACATATATTGAATGGCTTAGGGATGTACCATGGTTTAAAAGGACCAGGGACAACAAAGACATTGACCATGCCATGGATATACTTAACGAGGACCACTATGGACTTGAAGAAGTAAAGGAAAGGATTATTGAATATATCGCGGTAAGGCAATTATCGAAAAAATTAAAAGGGCCCATACTCTGTTTTGTGGGCCCTCCGGGTGTTGGGAAAACATCACTGGGCAGGTCTGTTGCAAGGACGCTTGGCAGAAAATTCGTAAGGATGTCCCTGGGCGGTGTGCGTGATGAAGCTGAAATCCGTGGCCACAGGAGAACATATGTGGGAGCTTTGCCGGGAAGGATTGTCCAGATGCTCAAGAAGGGGGGGACTGTTAATCCTCTCATTTTGCTTGATGAAGTGGACAAGATGTCCATGGACTTCAGGGGTGACCCTTCATCGGCGCTTCTGGAAGTTCTTGACCCTGAGCAGAACAGTACGTTTGTTGACCATTACATGGAGGTTCCCTATAATCTCAGTGATGTAATGTTTATTACGACTGCCAACGTACAGCACAATATACCATTGCCACTTCTTGACAGAATGGAAATCATCGAACTTTCCAGCTATACTGAACCAGAGAAGCTGAATATTGCCCTTCAGTTCCTGCTGGATAAGCAGATTGCTGAAAATGGATTAAAGGCCAATAACATTGTATTCAAAGAAGATGAGATGCTTTATACAATTAGGCATTATACCAAGGAAGCTGGTGTTAGAAGCCTGGAAAGAGTAATTGCAAAGGTATGCAGAAAAGTTGCCCGGGAGGTTGTCAGGCAGGGCAAAGATTATCAGGATATTATTACAGAGGAATTACTCCATAAATACCTTGGGCCAATAAAATTCAAGTATGGCGTTAAGGAACTCTCCAATGAAGTAGCTCTTGCCAACGGATTAGCGTGGACAGAGGTTGGCGGAGACATACTTAATATTGAGGCTTCCCTTATCATGGGTAAGGGAAATTTAACACTCACCGGTAAGCTTGGTGAAGTTATGCAGGAATCAGCCCAGGCGGCATTTACATACGTAAAGGCAAACCAGAACTTTTTTAATTTTGATGAGAACCTTATTAAAAAGAAAGATGTCCACCTCCACGTACCTGAGGGTGCCATACCTAAAGACGGGCCTTCTGCAGGTATTACAATGGCAGTAGTAATTGCTTCTCTCATGAGTAATATACCAGTAAGGTGCGATGTGGCCATGACCGGCGAGATCACATTGAGAGGAAAGGTCCTTCCCATTGGCGGTTTAAAAGAGAAAGTATTAGCTGCTCACAGGGCGGATATAAAGCATATTATAATGCCCAAAGAAAATGAAAAAGACCTTGAGAAAATTCCAAAGGATGTTAAAGAACAGATGATTTTTCATCCGGTAAGTTTAGTTGAGGAAGTATTATTTTTATCATTAGAGCATCCGGCCAGATTTTTTAAAGATGAAAAGAAAACTAAACTGCTCTTTGACAGGTGGAAAGATACATTCGGGGACTGGAGCCTCACTGATATTTTACCCGATGAGAATACAATAAAAATGTAGGTCTTTTTATTTGAAGTTCCCCGGGAATTTTATATATTATTGATTTTTCTGAAAGTGGACGTAAAGCTTATTTGAATTTTCATCATAGGTATCTTTCAGGGCATTTGAATATATATTTTTAATAGTAAACCCATTCCCGGTAACAAAATCAGAAATCTCATCTACTGAATATGCCCTCATTAGGTGCTTGTCCCTGAGGGTTTTTGTTTTATTGTCGCTCTTCATGAAATACCTGTAATTTACTTCAACCAGGGTTTTTTCAGGATAGTTAAGGATATTAAATCCTCTGTCCCTTTCAATAATCATATTTTCAAATTTTGTAGTGGAAATACGATTTGGCTTCTTTTCTCCGATTTTCTTTATGGGTATTGAGTTCCATACTTCAAGCAGTGCCGTTCCACCGGTTTTGAGTGCATTCCAAATATTACCCAGGGCTTTTTTAATATCAGCATCATATAATATATAATCAAAGGAACCAAACATGGATATTACAGCATCAAATTGATTTGAAAATTGTATTTCTGAAATATCAGCATTTATAAATTCAATATTACCGGGAAACCTTTCACGTGCAATTTTAAGCATTTCTTCGCTATTATCAATGCCCAAACATTTAATTCCATGTTTTGAAAGCTCATTGAGGTGCTCTCCTGTACCGCATCCAAGGTCAAGCAAAGAAGGGCTGTTGCCATAATCTTTTAATAAGTATAGTATTAGTGAGATATCATCGGTTAAATTTCTATGGTTTGATTCGATTGAAAAATAATATTTTGCTAAATCGTTGTAGAGTTTCAAGCTAGAAAGATCTCCTGAAACTTGTCTCTGCAGATATTTCTTACCATTAGTTCTATTTCATTTGTATCTTCAAGTTTTAAAAGGGTTTCTGCAAGTTCTTCACATTCTTTAATTGTTACAGACCTTATTATTTTTTTAACCTGGTACATGTATGTCGGGCTCATGGAGAGCTGTTTGAAGCCAAGGCCCAGGAGTACCATGGTATATTGAGGCTCACCGGCAATTTCTCCGCATATGGAGATGGGTGTTTTTGTTTTATTAGATGTTTTAACCACCTGCTTCAGGAGCCGAAGTATTGACAGGTTTAGCGGGTTATAGAGATAGGCAATTTTTTCACTGATCCTGTCAACAGCCAGTGTATATTGAACTAAATCATTTGTGCCAACGGAAAAGAAATCTGAATATTTTGACAATATATCCGCATTAATAATGGCTGATGGAACTTCCAGCATTATACCCACGGGTATTTTTTCATCGAATGGGATTCCCTTCTTCTTGAAATCTTCCATTATTTCATCAACAATAGAGCGTGCCTTTATGAGCTCTTCAGCCGTTGTGATCATTGGGAACATCAATTTTACATTACCATAATGGCTTGCCCTGAGGATTGCCCTCAATTGAACTTTAAATAGCTTTATGTTTTCCAGGCTAAACCTGATTGCCCTGCAGCCGAGGAAGGGGTTCCTTTCCTTGTAGGGCAGGTTGTGTGCAAAAATTTTATCTCCGCCAACATCAAGCGTACGGATGGTAACGGGAAGGGGCTTGAAAAATTCAACTACACTTTTATATTCCTGAAACTGTCTTTCTTCATCGGGCAGGGACTTGTCGAGAAAGAGAAATTCAGACCTGAATAATCCTATGCCCTGGGCACCGTGTTCTTTGATGATTTCCATTTCTTCGGGAATTTCAATATTGGCATATATAAATATGTCTTTAGAGTCAAGTGTCTTTGACGGTAAGGATGTAAGTTGCGCAAGCTGTAGTTCCTGCTCTAAAAAGGTTTCTTTATATTGCTTATATTCATTTATTTCGCTTTTAGTGGGATTGATTATAATTTCACCGTGAACGGCATCAACAATTACGGTGTCACCATTTTTAACTTTTGATGTGCCATCCATAGTTGCGACAATGGCAGGTATTTCAAGGGCCCTGGCCATAATTGCCGTGTGAGAGGTCTTTCCCCCTTTGTCGGTGACAAAAGCCAGGATGTAATTTTTGTTCATCATGGCAGTATCTGAGGGTGTGAGGTCGCTTGAAAAAACAATTACTTCCTTGTCAATCCCAGACAGGTTGTTGGTGAAACTTTTTTGGAGATTGCCTATAAGCCTTTTATGAATATCCGATACGTCAATTATCCTTTCCTTAAGATATTCATCCTCGATTTTATCCAGACTGTTTATAAGTTCCAGTGAAATATCATTTATCACCCACTCGGCATTGCGTTTTTTCTTTCTAATTATATCCTTGGTTTTTTCATAAACCAGGGGGTCCTCAAGAACCATGAGATGACTTGTGAAAATGCTTGCCAGGTCCTTTGAAAGGCTGTGGGCTATCTGGAGCTGGATTTTTTCAATTTCACTTTTTGTTTTTTCAATGGCTTCTTCGAACCTTTTTATTTCGTCTTCAACTTTGGAAGCATTGATCTTATACCTGGGTATAACAATCCTATCTTTGTCAAAAACATATGCTTTGCCAATCCTAATGCCGGGAGATACTACTACACCGTTTGAAATTTTTTTGGACATATTAAATAAATCTTATATTATTTGTTGTTTTTATAAATTAATAATATTGTAATCACGATTATTATTTGATTAAAAATATTATTTTGATATCCTGTCAAGGTTAAAATTTTACGGATAAAAAGGAGTCAGATTTAAGCCAAGAGTTTCATCAAAGCCCATCATGATATTGGCATTCTGTACTGCATTTCCCGCTTGCCCCTTCATGAGGTTATCAATTACCGAAGTAATTAAAATTGTGTTTGTTCTTTCATCTACCAATGGCCTGATTTTACACTTATTAGAACCTCTAACGTCCGAAGTATTTGGTGGTAAATCACTAATCTCAACGAAAGGCATTTTGTTGTAATAATCATTATACAGATTGAGGATCTTCTTATTGTCAATCTTTCCGTTTGTTTTACAGTAGATATTCATGAGAATGCCCCTGTTTTGGGGAATTACCTGGGGTACAAAGAATATATTTCTCTTTTCTTTGCCGTAAATATTTATGATATTTTCCACTTCCACAAGGTGCTGGTGCTTGCCTTCCCTGTAGGTGTTTGAATTTTCATATCTCTGGGGGTAAAGGTTAGCTTCACCTGAACTTTTGCCCGCACCGGAAACACCGCTCTTTCCATCACAAATGATGGTATCTGCATCTACGATGTTTTCCTCAACTGCCGGCAGTAAACCGAGAATCATGCCTATTGCAAAGCAGCCCGGATTTCCCACAATCCTGGCATTATTTATTTTCTGGAAATTCTTTTCGGGAAGACCATAAACAGCCTCGCTTAACAGTTCAGCACTGTGGTGTTCTTCACTCATACCCTTGTTTGCGGCGTAAACGCCATAATCATCCATGCTGTTAAATCTGAAATCACCACTGAAATCAATTACGGGAATATTATTATCATAGAAGTTTTGTATTATTGTCATACCAACCTGGTCCGGCGTTGAAAAGAAGGCAAGGTCAATATCTTTATAGTCTGTTTTTTCGGGAGCTGTAACAGGTATGTCGCAGAATCCCTTTAAATAGGGATATATATTGCTTATGGGCTCATCAACATTGATCTTATCAATTAATTGCTTAATTTTAAACTCAGGGTGGTTAAGCAGAATGCCAATTAAACCTACTCCGCCAAACCCGGAAGCACCAATTATAGTTACATTTTTCATAGACTTACTCGTATATTAATTTTAATATAATGATAATAATTATTATCTTTTCTTTATGTAAAGTTATTTTTCAATAAATATATAATATTTAAAGGTAATCAAGATAATACCGTGATTCTTAAGAAAGCCTGAGTAAAGGGAAAAGTAATTTTACTGATAACACGCAAGCCTGTCCGTTTATACAGAAATTTTTGAAATGACTTCATACATGTGGTATTTTGTTATAGGGTTTTTTAAGTGATTGAGTTATGTATTTTCACTACATAATGGATTTTTTGTAGTATATGGGTTCAATAAAAAAACCCTGCAATCAATACAGGGTTATTAAGAAATATTTAAAATGTTAATTTATTTATTATTTATTGGGGCATTTATAAGCTGTACCACCTAAAGTAACTTGCTTGTCTCTTTGATTATTAGTTTCAAGCACAACATAATTTGCACCCTCTGCTGCTGCGTTGTTCCTTAATCGAATTTTTGCCAATTTTACATTTTCACCAATTGAGTTATAATGGGAACCAAAAGCAATAGAATCTCCAGTTACAGAACCAATTTCTTTACAACCAGAAGGTGGTTCCTGTTTTGATATTTTTACTTTTTCACCCAATTGTGTAAGTTTTTTAGCACCAGTAACACAACCGACAACAAAAATCATTACAAACAAACCAAATAATATTTTCTTCATAATTCTCCCCATATTTTACATTTTTCCACAAACTAAAAGGTATTATAAAAAAGTCAATATGTTTTCAAAGAACAATTACTACATAACCATTATTTTGTAGTATATAATTTTCTATATATCCGTATAACAAAATAATGCGCATGTTATAACATGCATCAAAATATTGAGTATGCTGCATTATTAACAGTATTAAATTTCAGTTATTGATTATGCGCTTTAATAGATTAACAATTTAACTGACAATTCATTAATGGTTTTGGATAATTATTTTAAGCTGTAGAGGTAATGATGTTGTCTCAATCACTTTCCCGCTTTAATTATCCAGTGGGAAATTATTTTGTCTTTATCGCCTATTATGCTTCGGGACATGTGGCCAAGGCTGAAATCGTTGAATTTTGAGAAATAAGATTGAACTTCGTCATCTGTATAGAAGGAGGCTATGGAACCCTCTAAATCGCCTAAATCAGTTTGCCATACATTATTACCGATAAGAGTGCCCCGTTTCAGGTATGTATCGTTATCACTGCGCAGGGTTGCAAAAAGCCCCCCGCCAGTTTTAAGAATCCTCAATATTTCCTCTATCATTTTCGGGAGTTCATCTTTATAATCATAGTGAAGAGAACCCCATGCCGCGACGATGTCAATTGAATTATTTTTCAGGGGGATGTTCTTGTTATCGCAGTGAATTAGATCATATGTACCGGGTTTGCCCGATATTTTCAATGCATTAAAACTATTATCGGTGCCAATTATGTTTTTTATCCCCAGGTCATGAAAAAGCTTTAGGTGGCGTCCACTGCCGCAGCCAAGGTCAACGGCATTTAATGACGAAAATTCATCACTAAAATTATTCAAATACTTACTCAACAGCCTCACAAGATTTTCATCAGGGTAGGAAAGTTCTGATTTATTATACTTATAGTGGTTTTCCCAGGGTTTGTTTTTCATGGCAATTTATTTAATCCTGATATTTAAACTTTCAACGGCTTGTTCTGATATTTCAATGGCCCTATCAATTGGCTTTGACTTAACTGCTATGACGCCGATTCTATCGTGGTTTGTTCTGGGTGGTATTACTTTTGACCCTATTTCCTTGAAAATTCGCGTAAAGATAACCCCTTTCATTTTCATGGGAGCTTCGGGGTTGCACGAAGTCAAAATACCTTCTTCACCGGTTATATACTTTATTATAACCGAGTTTTTTCCAATGCCCGGGGAGGGAGGTTTAAATCCATTACCGGTCATCGCTTTAACAAACTGGCCAATGAAATTATATCCGTTCCTGTTGGGGATAAGAATATCGGGAATAAATTCACCGCCGAATTCAGGGACTGCTTCTATCAAATGAAGTTCCTTGTCCCCGGTAACAACCAGTTCCATAATCATTGGTGAATTCGTAATATCAAAAGAATCAGTTATGGACTGTCCAATATTTGTAATTTCTTTCTGTAGATCAAAGTGTTTTGAAGGTGAAGTGTGCATGATGTCAACAAAGTTTGGCAAAGGTGTTGTGGTTTTATCAATAATGTCGATGAGATAGTATTTTTTATTGTAAATAATTCCTGCTGCAATAATTTCATCTCCCCGGACATACTCTTCGAAAATGAAAGATTTAATGCTTTCACTTTTGTTCAATATCTTCATCATTTTGCTTTCATTTTTAATATAGGTGACACCAATTTTTGCATGGCCAATGGCAGGTTTGCAAATTAAGGGAAATGAAATATTGCCGGGTATGTTAAAATTATCTTTCCGGTTAATTATATATTGACGTGGTGTTAAAATGCTGTTCTTTTTAAAGATAGATTTCATGATTTTTTTATTAATGAAATCATCACTTCGTTTAAACGGTAAAAAGGGTATATTGAATTTTTCAGTGAGGTAACTTGTCGTTTTTATTGCAACGCCGTATGACTTGGACATAATCCCGCATATTTTTCCGTCAACAAGCATTTCCCTGAGGATTTTGTATATATCTTTATAATTACCTATTGATTCCTGGATCTTTAAGTCACAGAGAAGAAATCCAGGGGCTGTAGGATTTTGATCAACGCCAATTATATGGAATCCGATTTTTTTTGCTTCATTTATCAGAGGTATCTGGTTTATACCGGCTCCAATTGACACAAAATAATTTACTGAGGGGGCTTTAGGCCTTTTCCAAATCATAGATTAACTTTGATTAAATATCATAAATGTTGACTTTTAAGTATGGTAAATATTTTATAATTAATAAAATGAAATAAAACTAAAAATAACTTGTCTTTTAGTATTTATATTATTATCGTATAAATTGAGGATTAAAAAATCAATATATATTTTATATGGACAAAAATTATTAAATATTTGTTTACATTTATAATATTGTGTAATATAATTTACAAAACTGACCAAAATTGAGGAAGATATGCTCTGTGAAAAATGCAGTAAAAATGATGCAACCATACATTACATAAGCGATGTAAACTCCGAAATGCATATATGTGAAGTTTGTGCAAAAGGTTCGGGACTAAATTCACAATTGTCAGATTTTTCACAAACCGTGTCGGAAATAATTTCATTTATTGATATAAATGAAATTGAGGATATTAATAGTGTTAACCGTTGCAATAGATGCGGGTTTTCAATTATTGATTATAAGAAAACAGGTAAACTTGGCTGCTCAGAGTGTTATAGTTACCTCAGTGAATCTTTAGAGCCGGTAATTTCCGGCTGCCATGGAAGCAAAAAACATATTGGTAAGGTTCCCCATAATCTTGAAATAAATGATGTTCAGATGGCTGTTATAGATAATCCCATAGATGACTATGATTTAGTAGCGGATTTGCAGGTTAAGCTTGAATTGGCAATTTCCGAAGAAAGATACGAAGATGCTGCAGTAATCAGGGACAAAATCAGAGACGAATCAGAGGAATGACCAAATTGAAAAATCAGGAGATATAAGTTGTTAAAAGAATTATTACAATTACCCCGGTTCTGGTCAACCCTGGGGCCCAATAGCGATATAGTATTATCAAGCAGGGTAAGGCTTGCCAGGAATATTCATTCTATCCCCTTTACTAATAAAATAAAGGGCAGTGAAGCATACAGGATTAAAGTACTGCTGGATAAGTATATCAATGGTTCCGATTCAAGTGGAGATCTTATACAGATAGATTTAAATGAAATTGATAAGAGTGAAAAGAGGTTTTTAAGAGAGAGGAACATCATCACCTATGAGATGGAAATTTCAGATCATAGTATGGTAATCCTCAATAAGAATGACGATTATATTGTTATGGTCAATGAGGAAGATCACCTGCGGATCCAGGTGATCAGGCCGGGCCTCCAGTTTGAAGAGGCATATGAAGTCGCCAATAATGTTGATGATGATCTGAATAAATTTATCCCGTATTCCTTTTCTCATGAGTATGGATTTCTGTCTCCGTCTCCGTCAAACCTCGGTGCGGGTTTAAAGGTTTCGGCAATGCTTCATCTTCCGGCACTTACACAGAGAAAGCGGATTACCACTATAATCCAGAATGTCAGGAAGATTGGCGCTGATATAATGGGCACCATTCAGGAGGGTGGACAGACTTTGGGAAGCATTTACCAAATATCAAATAAATCATCTATGGGCAAAACCGAGATTGAAATTATTGAGGACATAACCGAGGTAATTAATAAAGTAATAGAACTGGAAGATAATTACCGTGATGAATACATTTCACAATCAAGGGTTGAGCTTGAAGATAAGATCTGGCGGTCACTTGGCATTCTCAAGTATTCAAGGCAAATTAATTATGTTGAGGCCATGGAGCACTTATCAAGCATAAGGTTGGGGATCATACTGGCAGTAATCAGGGGGATTGATTTAAGTTTAATTAATGATTTGATGGTTAATATACAATGGTCCCATTTACAAAGTAATTATGATGTTATTTTCACGAATAACCTTCAGTGTGACGAATACAGGGCCGATTATTTAAGAAATAACCTGAATATATAGGCTTAAAAAAACTTTGAGCATATTTTTTTATTAACCATTTTACGCATGTTAATAACGAAATAGCCGGTGAAATTTTAATAAAATAATTTGGAGTAAGAACTTGTTTGAATTTACTAAAAGGTCAAGAAGGGTACTTGAGGTACTTGCCCAGTCTGAAGCAAGAAGGCTGAATTCTGATTCCCTTGGACCTGAACATATATTGCTTGCCCTTATCAATGAAGAGGATTCTGTTGCAGGCAGAATTCTAAAAAATCTTGGTATAAATTTTATAAAATTGAAGAGTGAGCTTGAAAATTCAATAAGGCAGACAAAAACATCCATTATACTGGGGAAGGTCCCAATAAATTCCAGGTATAAAAGTATTGTGGAAACATCTAAGGATGAAGCCCGGAAATTAAAAAATTCATATATTGGAACAGAGCATCTTTTACTGGCAATTTTCAAGGAAGGCTCTACTTCCGGATTAAGTACCCTTCATAAATCAGGAATCGACTATAACATTATAAGAAATGAAATCCTCCGTGCACTTGGGAAAGCAAGCCCCGATCAGGGAATTAAGGACAAGGGCGCAAATAAACCCCCGGCCCTTGATGAGTTCGCCCATGACCTGACAAAAATGGCAGTTGAAAATTCACTTGACCCGGTAATTGGAAGAAATGATGAGATTAACAGGCTCATAAGAATATTGTCGAGGAAGAGGAAGAACAATCCCATATTGATAGGAGAAGCAGGAGTGGGCAAAACGGCCATCGTTGAGGGGCTGGCACAGCGGATTGTAAAAAAGAAAGTTCCCGAATCTATCCAAAACAGCAGGGTTTTGTCACTTGACCTGGCGTCTGTTGTAGCCGGTACAAAATACCGGGGCGAGTTCGAGGATAGACTGAAAAGGGTGGTTAAGGAAATCAGGCAGGGGAAAAACATCATAATTTTTATCGATGAGATCCATTCTATCATTGGTGCAGGTGCTGCAGAGGGAGCAATAGATGCAGCAAATATATTAAAGCCCGCACTTGCTCGGGGTGAGCTGCAATGTATTGGGGCAACAACCCTGAAAGAATTTAAGATGTATGTGGAAAAAGATGCTGCGCTGGTAAGAAGGTTCCAGTCAATTATTGTGGATGAGCCTGATGTTGATGAAACAATAGAAATTTTAAAGGGATTAAGGAAAAGATATGAAGACCACCATAAGGTGGAATTTTCAGATGAAAGCCTCGTGCGTGCCGTACTCCTTTCTGAGCGTTATATAAACGACAGGTATCTCCCGGACAAGGCAATTGACATATTAGATGAAACAGGGGCCATGGCAAGGCTGGATAATTTCAGCAGGCCCGAAGATATAATCGTTCTGGAAAATAAAATTGATGAGCTGAATAAAAAGAAGAATGACCTTGTTTTATCCCAGGAATACGAACAGGCTGCCGCAGTGAGGGATTCAATTATTGAAATGAGAAAACAGCTCAGGGTGAAGATGAACAGCTGGGGTGAGAGAAAGGATGAGTACAAGGTATTGGTTAACCAGGAACATATAGCAGCTGTTGTTTCCGAAAGCACGGGCATACCCATCGAAACTCTTGATGAGTCCGAATCGGAAAGGTTATTGAGAATTGAAGAGGAACTTCATAAGCGTATAATTGGACAGGAAGAAGCAATATCAGTAATAAGCAAGGCAATCAGGCGTTCGAGAATTGGTTTGGGAAATGATGACAGGCCCAGCGGTTCATTTATCTTTCTTGGCCCTACGGGTGTGGGTAAAACGGAACTTGCAAAGGCCCTGGCCGAATTTCTCTTTGACGATGAAAAAAACATCCTCAGGTTTGATATGGCGGAATACATGGAAAAGCATTCTGTTTCAAGGCTCATTGGTTCGCCTCCGGGCTATATCGGCTATGAAGAAGGCGGACAATTAACTGAAAAAGTAAAACGGAAGCCCTTTTCTGTTATTCTGCTGGATGAAATTGAAAAAGCCCACCCCGATGTTTTCAATGTATTTCTCCAGGTACTTGACGAGGGAGAATTGACTGATGGTTCCGGTACTACGGTTAGTTTTAGAGATACAGTTATTATTATGACATCAAACATCGGGAACAGGTATTATCAGAATAACCGCAAGATGGGTTTTGCAGGTACGGAAGGTGCAATTGGAGCAGATGAAAATGAAAAGGTATCTGATGAGCTTAAAAAGATATTTAACCCGGAATTTTTAAACCGTATCGATGAAATTGTTTATTTTCATAAGCTGGAAAAAAAGCACATTAAAGAAATAGTAAAAATCATGCTCAATGAGATTATTGATAAGTTAAGCGATAAGGGTATTGAGCTTTCCGTATCGTCAAGTGTAAAGAAGTATCTCACGGAAAACGGATATGATGAAAAGTACGGCGCAAGGAACCTCAGAAGATTAATCCAGAGAGAGATTGAGGATAACCTGGCAGTTGAAATGATAAAGGGAAAATACGGGGACCGAATTAAAATGCAGGCGATCATGAAGAAGAAGGCAATTTCATTCAGAATATTAGAGTCGCATAAGGAAGACGTTGTAGATGATGGGGAGAGTGAATTGTCCCAAAGGGAAAAACTTGCCCCCCAAACCCCCCGGAGGGGGGCTTGAAAAGTCAGTAGTTATTAGTCTTTTATCAGGGCTTGAAAATATTCTAAAATTGCTTCATCCCTAACAACTGACCTACCGCCTTATAATTTCCAGCCGTCAATTCATATAGCATTCTCAACTATAATTTTAAAATCTTCAAGGTCCGTATATTGAATAAACAAATCCTATAATCATGCAAAAAAAATAATAAATTAAAATATAAAAATATAAATTATTTATTGACAAATATCGACATAATTATTATGCCTTAATGTATACTAAAGACAGTTAAGTATAGATAAACTAATGATTAAATACAGATTTGGAAATAAAATAAGAGAATTAAGGGAAAGGAAGGGTAAAACGCTAAAATCAGTTGCGGAAATCGCCCAAATCAGTGAGAGCCTGCTTTCTCAAATTGAAACTAATAAATTATCTCCATCCATAGATACACTCTTTGCCGTTGTTGAGGCTCTGGATGCCGATATGGATTATATTTTCAGTGATTTCAAGCTCAATAAGCAGGTTGTGCTGGTTCGAAAAAAAGACAGGAAATATATCAAAACCGGCAGTGTTGCCTATGAACAGATTTCAGTGGTGCCCGATTTTTCAGAGGACCATGCAATTGAAGCTTTCATAATGGAGATTAAAAAGAAAGGTGAAAAAGGAAGCAAGGACTACGGCCACAACGGTAAGGAGCTGGGACTTGTTCTCCAGGGAGAGGGGATTTTGGAATACGGGACGGAGAAGTATAATCTTTTTAACGGGGACAGCATATCCTTTTCATCAGATATTCCCCATACCATAAAAAATACGGGCAATGAAGTATTAAGAATTATGTGGGTAATTACACCGCCTAAAATGAATTTTTTTAAGGGATAAAATTATACAGCCGCCCAACCCGCGTTCTCAGGATGATGTTGATGGCCCTTCGGGAAGCTTCGCTAGAAACGAAGGCACAGGAAGTGCCTAAAAGCGTTTGCCCGGAGGGGGCCTTAAAAGAAAAATATTTTTGTTACTTAATACAGAAGTTCCCCTTAAGGGGAATTTGGGGGGCCAAGAAGGAGAAAAATTATGGGAAAAACATTAGTTCAAAAAATATTTGATTCACACAGGGTTGACAGCCCAACAGAAGATACGCATGTTTTAAAGCTTGATGCTGTCTTCTGCCATGAGATAACGACTCCAATTGCCATCAATGACCTGGTGAGCAGGGGTAAGGACAGGGTCTTTGACCCGTCAAAGATTAAACTTGTAATTGATCATATAACGCCGGCGAAGGATACCAATTCGGCAAAACAGGGAAAGACATTGCGCGATTTTGCCAGGAGGCACAATATTAAAGATTTCTTTGATATTGGCAGAAACGGAGTTTGCCATGCGCTCTTTCCCGAAAAGGGCTTTGTGAGGCCGGGATATACAATTATCATGGGTGATTCGCATACATGCACACACGGTGCCTTTGGCGCCTTTGCTGCCGGCGTGGGCACAACCGACCTGGCAGTGGGCATATTAAAGGGAGTGTGCGCCTTTAAATCGCCCATGACAATAAAGATTGATATTACAGGTAAGCTTCAGAAAGGGGTTTACGCAAAGGATGTAATTCTTTCGGTTATAGGTAAACTGGGAGTAAATGGTGCTACAAATAAAATAATTGAATTTACCGGAGAAGTTGTTGATTCAATGGGAATGGAAGAGCGCATGACAATGTGTAACATGGCCATTGAGGCGGGTGCCACAAGCGGAATATGCTATCCCGATAAAACAACCGTGGAATACCTGTGGGAGTTCATCAAGGGTGAATTCAAATCAAAAGAAGAGGCACTTGAAGAATATGCTAAGCTCATTTCTGATGATGATGCTGAATATGAAGAAGTAATCAAAATGGATATTAGCGAGCTTGAACCTCTTGTTACATTCGGCTACAAGCCGGACCAGGTCAAAGCTGTCAGTGAGATTGCAGGGACCACTGTTGACCAGGTATATATTGGTTCATGCACAAACGGAAGGATAGAAGACCTGAGAATTGCAGCTTCAATAATTAAAGGAAAAAAAATCGATGAAAAAGTCAGGGCAATAGTTTCACCGGCCACTCCGCATATATACGATTTGGCTCTTAAGGAGGGACTCATAAAAATATTTATGGATGCCGGATTTTGTGTGACAAATCCAACGTGCGGGGCATGCCTGGGAATGAGCAATGGAGTTCTTGCTCCCGAGGAAGTGTGCGCTTCCACAACCAACAGGAATTTTAACGGCAGAATGGGTAAGGGCGGCATGATCCATCTCATGAGCCCGTCAACAGCCGCATCAACGGCAATAGCGGGCGAGATTGTAAATACAGAGTTTTATTCATAGAAGATTTATAAAATATTTCACACAGGGCTCACAAAGAACACAAAGAAAATAATTGGCTTTTACTTAAGATTGAACTCTGTGAACTTAGTGTGCTTTGTGAGAGCTATCTTGAATTTTAATAATACGTGGAGGCATAAAGATGAAAAAATTTAACGGTGAAGTCCTCTTTCTCAACAGGGAAGATATTAATACTGATGAAATTATACCGGCAAAGTATCTCACTGCCATTAGCAAGGATGAATTAAAACCGCATCTCCTTGAAGATTTAAAAATTGAGGGATTTAATCCGGAAACTGATATTGATGAAACTTCGGTAATAGTGACAAGGTCAAATTTCGGATGCGGTTCGTCCAGGGAGCACGCTGTGTGGGCATTTGAAGTTAATGGGATTAACCTGGTCATTGCATCGAGCTTTGCAAGGATTTTCAGGCAGAACATGTATAACTGCGGCATGCTTGCCGTTGAACTTCCGGTAGAAGTGATAGAAAATCTTTTTGTAAAATATTCAGGCAAGACCGTATCAATAGAAACGGATTTTGAAAAGGGAATTTTAAATGTTAAAAGTAATGGAACCTCAGAGGAAATATCTTTTAAACAATCAGAATTTGACCATGACCTCATAGTTTCGGGCGGCTGGATAGAATATGCCGATTCAAGGTACTGATTATTTCATGAGCTTAATGTTTTTGCTTTTGGTAATATCGCCTTTGACTAAAAAGGGGATGATGTACCATTTTCCCCTGAGGTATTTTCTCAAAGTAAATGAAACAGCGCCGGGCACATCCTGAATGAATCTTTTGGTAAATTCAAGATTTATCCTCATGTTTCTGGTAATAAATTTCTGGTTAACCGTTCCCATTAATTTAAGCCTGATATCTTTCGAGTTAAAAATAAAGGAATTTACAGTGTACTGCTGGTTTGAAATATCGAAATTACCATAGATTTTATTAAATTCCAGGTTTTTCAGCTTGTACTTTAATTCGGAAAGCCATATGCCAAGGCCATTCTGAATACCCGTATTGACTATTTTGCCCTTATTGATGGACATTTCCATTTTACCCTTAATTGATTTTAAAATATCACCTTTAAGGTTAAATTCAATATTGGCATTTCCCTTTGCAACACCGAAAATCCTGTTTTTAAATTTATCACTTAACCCAAAAATTTCCTGAACCTTTATCCCATTAAATGTTGTATATGCCGAGAGAGTGGGGGTTGGGCCTGATGTGACTATCCTGCCTTTTCCTGTGAGGTTCCCATTTAAGAAACCACCCGAAAACCTTTTAATGTCCAGTTTATTTCGGGAAATTTCATAGTGAAAATTGAAGTTGGAGAAATTTAATTTACCATATTGAAAGGTTTTTATATAAATTTTCCCGGCTATTGCGAAGGGGAGTTTTAATCTAAACTGCTGGTCCTTATCATTGCCATTAGCTCTTTTATATATAATTTTTTCTGATTCCACATTGATATAAATTTTGCTTAAATCCTTATCGGTTGATGCAATTGATAAGAAGCATGGGTTGTTAAAAATATTTACCGGTATCTTCTCTTTTTTAAAAAGATTATTCTTAATCTCAATTACAGTATTAATATTACTGAGGACTTTGCTTTTTCTATTGTAGCCAAAATTTATAAGATTTAATTTACCATTGTATATACCCTTTCTGTAGGATATTTCACCGGTTGTTTTGCCATATAGCCTGTTAAGCTGAATAAAATATAAAAAGGGGCTTAAATCAGAAATAAACACATTGATTTTGCTAAGGTTAAATCCAAAAATCTTAAGGTTGAAATTAAAAAGCATGTTTTGAAGATAAGCATTTGAACTACCCGTTTTAATCTTTATGTTTTTCAATAGAACAGTTTTTTTATGAAGATTAAAGCCCAGATGTCCCCTGGCATGAACAGGTTTTTTATAATTTTTTACAAAGGCTGATACGTCAATATCCCCATTAATCAAAAAAGGTTTTCCCGAAGTTCTAATTAATTTAAAGTTATTAACATTTCCAGATAAATTGTAATATGGAATACTAATCTTTGACCATGGGAAGAGCCACCTAAATGAAAACCTATCAACACCAACATTGCCGTATATATCCAATAGGTTTTTTCCAAATAATAAATTTACATCGGGATAAACAGTCCCCCTTGTATCGGGCAGTTTTATTTTACATTTTGTAAATTTTAAGTGGCCCTTTTTTATGACACTGATTTTAGTGGTTATCTGGTAAATACCCTCGAGGGCTTTCAGGATTTTAGGCGGATTTTTTAAAGCAATTTTGGAATTATCTAAAATGATAGAAGATATTTTTATCGATACAGATTCTTCACCTTTATTTTTTGAAGACAGGTTAATAAGCTTTTCCAGGTTTGATGTGCCGTTTTCATCATAAAGGATATTCAGTTTTAAATTTTTAAAATAAATATGGTTGATGTCTAATTTAAATTGAAGAAGTGCCAGGATGGAAAATCCAAGGTTTGCTTCATCTGATTCGGCAAGAATAGGATTTTCCGGGGAGGGGCCGTCATATATCATTACTCCCTTTAGCTCAATGCCGCGAAAGCCGTAATTTATACCGGAAATTTTAACTTTGCGCTTTAATGAATCTTCTGCATTGCTGATTATTATATTAAGTACTTTTTCTTTGGGAAAAAAATTGATAAAGACTAAAGCACTGGCAGAAAATAAAATAATTGAAGATGCAAGAACTATTGAAGCAATTTTAATGTATTTAATCCCTTTTATTTGCTTCCCTCTTTCTTTCCATTATGGATTTCTTTCTGAAAAATTGAACTGTCTTTTCCAGCTCTTCAAGGTCTGTGCAGATTATTTTACCTTCTTCAAGCCTTATATGTTTGTCTTCCAGTAAGCGTACCATGATTACATCACCTTTATCCGGAGGCAGTCCAACCATGTTTATTAATTCCTTTGTGCCAAACTCAAAGTTGTGTGGGTTCTTTGCGTCAATTCTAATTTTTTGTTTTTCAATCTGTATAAGCAGTGTGTCGTATATCCTGCCAAGTGTATCTTTTATCATAATGTTTTCAAGCTGTCTGTATGCTGTCCATATCCTTTCGCTGAGAAGCTGGATCAACCTGGTTGCCAATTGGGGCTGGGCCTGTACCATTCCCTCGAAGTTCATCTTATTTATTGCAAGGACTGCTACATCACCAAAAGTTATTGCAGAAGCACTCCTGGGCTTGTTGTCAAGTAATGCCATTTCACCAAAAATATCACCGGTTTTCAAAACTGCCAGCAGAACTTCTTCGTTAACTATTTTTGTAATTTTTACCTTTCCCTTTTGTATAATATAAAGTTCATTTCCCGGTTCAAACTCACTGAAGATCATTGTATTGTCCCTATATGCCCTGTTCATGCTCGATATATCAGTTTCCGGAGCTTTCATCGGGGCCTTCAGTGCTTTCAGCCTTTGTATTGCATGGTCCCTGTGTGCTGCATTGGGACAGTACTGAAGATACCTCTGATAGGCGTAGGCAGAATGATTCAATGACCTTTTTTTAAGATAGTACTCGCCAATATTAAAAAGATGAGTGGGATCATCTTCTACATGATTTTTAAATGTTAGCTTGGTAATTGCCTGGTCAAAATCCCTGAGCTTTCTGCTGAAGAAGCGGATGATTTTCATAGCCACGATGGGATTCTTTTGAATAAGAAGTCCGAACTGTTCCCTTGATACTGATATCAAAGAAACATCTTCTAATGCTATTGCAGTTTCGATTCTTGCATGGGCACTCATGCATGAAACAACTCCAAAGAAATCTCCGGGCCCGTATACTTTATAGGGCTCTTCGTTCATAACAGGATTTTCCTTGGTAACTTTTACCTTTCCCTTTAAAATGATGTAGAAATTATTTGCATTTTTCTTTCCCTCTACAACGACAAAGGAGTTTGCCCTGTAATTTTCAACTTTGAATTGAGTGGTTGCCATTATTCCTCTAAATATTGGAGTTTACTAGTTATAATTACTTTTTATATTATTAAAATCGACATTTATTCAAGTAATTTCTATTATTTTATCTAAGAAAAGATAAATATTTCAAATTAATTGTCAATTTAATTTTAAAAGAGCATAAGAATTAACTGCAATTTGTTTTTAATAAACATTACAGAAAAGTCAATAAGAATTAGACCTTTGAGTTAATCAATTAATTTTTTTAAACGGTTTAATTCATTTAATGCGTCTATTGGTGTAACACTTTCAGGGTCGATTTTTTTTATTGCCTGGATTACTAAATGGTTTGATGCATTGAAAATTTCAAGCTGTTCAGTTGATTTTTCTTCGTTTTCATCGATTTTATTTTTGCTGTTATTGGCCCTTTTTTCCAATTTATCTAAAATCTTTGCAGATCTTCCAATAATTTGCTTTGGAATACCGGCTAATTTTGCCACATGTATACCGTAAGACTTATCTGTTGCGCCTTTTGCAACTTTATATAGAAAATCAACGTCATTGAGATTCTCCTTAACCAGCACATTGTAGTTTACAATGCCCTTTTTGCTGCTCAGTTGGGTTAATTCATGATAATGTGTTGCAAAGAGGGTGCGCGCCCTGACATATCTCAGTATGTACTCAACCACAGCCCAGGCGATTGACAGGCCGTCATAGGTACTTGTGCCTCTTCCCACTTCATCCATAATTATGAGGCTTTTGTTTGTTGCATTGTTCAAAATATTTGCGGTTTCATTCATTTCAACTAAAAATGTTGATTCACCCCTGGATATATTATCAGAAGCGCCTATACGGGTAAATATCCTGTCGGCAATAGTAAGACTGGCAAATTTAGCAGGAACAAAAGAACCGACCTGGGCCATAAGCTGAATAATTGCGGACATCCTGATGTAGGTGGACTTACCGGACATGTTGGGCCCCGTAATAATTTTAATGATGTTTTCATCTTCGTCAAGGTTTATATCATTGGGTATGAATACTTCCCTTGTATAGTATTTTTCCACAACAGGGTGCCTGCCGTCTGTAATTTTAGTTACGTTTTCATCATTGAACACGGGCCTGGTAAACCTGTTTTCAATTGCCGCAATTGACAGGGATAAATAAAAATCAATTTCACCAATTGTGTTGGCAAGTTTTTGTAGATCCTTTTGGTGGTTTAGAATTTCAGTTTTAAGTTTATCAATTTCCTCCTTTTCGATTTTAACGATTTGTTCGGAAGAAGAGAGGATATCCGATTCAAAATTTTGCAGTTTCTCCGTTGTATATCTTTCTGATGTTACCAGCGTCTGCTTTCTTGTATATTCATGGGGGACATTTGAAGATTGCCCTTTGCTTACTTCAATGAAATAACCCAGGATCTTGTTGTACTTGATTTTTAATGATGAAGTACCAAGCCTTTTCTTTTCATCTTCCTGATAACTGAGTATCCATTCTTTCGCGTTGGATTTGAGATGGTAAAGTTCATCAAGCTTTTCCGAAAATCCCTCCCGTACAATTCTTCCATGGTCGGGGGTCAGTGCTGGTTCGTCGGTGATTGTTGATTCAATCTTATCATGGAGCTTTTTTAGATTTGGCAGTTCCTTTATTAAATCTTTAAAGTGCTCGCTGGGTTGTTCTTTTAAAAGGTCCTTTATTTTATCTGAAGATTTTATTGATTCCTTAAGGGCAATAAAATTTCTTGGGAATAACTTGCCAATGATGAACCTTGAGATCAGCCTCTCAATATCATAAACATTTTTCAGTATGTTTTGAATCTGGGTCATGAGGTCGTGGAATTCATGAAAGTACTGTACAATATCAAGCCTCTTTTCTATTTCATCTTTATCAAGGGACGGTTGAAGAATTTTTCTTTCAAGGGCCCTTTTTCCCATGGCTGTTTTTGTATAATTCAGTACGGAAAAAATGGTCCTGCCCTTGGTCCCGTCGTTTTGGTTTTTAACCAGCTCAAGGTTGGAAATTGTTGAATCGTCAAGGACCATCTTGTCCGATGATATTGCCTTGACTGGGAATTTAAGATGGTCAAAGGACCTTTTGTGTGTTTCCAGAAGGTATTGTATAATTGAACCTGCGGCAATAATATCAATATCAGCAGTTAAGCCAAGGCCCTTAATGCTGGCAATATCGAAGGTTTCACAGATAATATTGTTCATGTAATCTATATCATAAAACCATTCGTTGATTTTATAAATTGATATATCCCTGTTTTTAATGAATTCAGCGAATATGGAATCTTCCGGTTTGTCCCCCCCCAAAAAAACAACCTCACAGGGGTTGAACTTGGTAATTTCACCTCTGTAAATCTCCAGTGATTTATCAATTGAGGAAAGGAAAAAATCACCCGTTGAAACATCTACAAAGGCCATACCTATTTTATCTGTGGCGATAATTATTGAAGCAAGGAAGTTATTGTCATCTGACTGCAGGAGGTTGCTTTCAACAACAGTGCCCGGAGTGATAATCCTCACGACATCACGTTTGACAATTGTTCCCGATGACGGTACGGATTCCATCTGTTCACAGATTGCAACCCTTTTACCCGATTTTAATAACCTGGCAATATAATTATCAGCGGCATGGTATGGTATTCCGCACATGGGGACGGAGTTTTGCCTTGCCGTAAGGGCTATATCAAGGATCTTTGATGCAACGTGCGCATCCTCAAAAAACATTTCATAAAAATCACCCATTCTGAAAAAGAGTATTTCATCCTGATGCTTTTTCTTAATCTCCATGTATTGTTTCATCATGGGTGTCAGTTTGGTGTCCATTGTTATTCTCCAAACATATAGGTCTTTATTCTATTGCCGTAAATTCTTACAAGTTTGCCATTGATGCCCTGTTCCTCTGCAATCCTGATTTTTTTCTGAAGGGCAATGTTTGAATTAGGAAATTTTCCAAGGAGGAGCAAATAGCTTCTCCTGTACTTTACAGTTTTCACAATACCATATTCTGAAAGTAATCTTTTAAATTTCAAGGCCCCTTTACGTGTGGAAAAATTTCCAATAGCTATGGAGTAATAGGGCTCTCCGTCCTTTATCCTGCTGTCATAATGAATTTCAGGATTAATATCAATTATGTCTGTTCTCTTTATGGTCTTTTTATCGGGTATGTATTCTGTCGATTTGGGTTTGTGTTTTTTTAATGTATCTAATTGCTTTTGTGCATAGAGGGCTTCAGGTGATTTGGGGAACTTTTTGAGTATGTCATTAAAAGCAGAAAAAGCCCTGTTATGGTCATTTTGTTTTTGGTAAAATTCACCCAGCAAATATAAAACCGAAGGATAAAGTTCATTGTCTCCGGTTTTTGCGGCAAGCTCCCTGAGGTTGTATATATAGTTTCTTGAAAAGCCATAGGTTTTTTTAGAAATATGAGTTAAAAGATACAGGGCCTCCAGGGCATTTGAGGATTCCCTGTCGTTTTTCATAATTGATTTGCATTGCTTACCGGCATTGTCATAATTTTGGAGTTTTATATTTGACAGTATAAATAAGTACCTGAATGACCTGTGCAGGGGGCTTTTGGGATAATTTCTCATTCCCCTATAAGATTCAATTTTTAAATTTTTCCAGTTAAAGAGCAGTTCATATATCTGGCAAATTTTATATTGAGCTTTATCTTTGCCCAAAAAGAATTTGTACCTTTTAATCAATGATTTAAATTTCTTAATTGCAGAAAAGGGGTCTCTTTGATTTTGGGCCAGAATAAATTTTACCCGGGGGGCATATTTACTTCGTGGAAATCTATTAAGGAATATCCTCGATGCCCTTTGCAGTTTTGAATGGTTATTTCTTTGAGCGTATTTTTTTATCCTCATGTAGTCATTACTGCCTGAATCCCTTGACATAGAGGGGCCTGCAAATAACAGGACTATTATTACAATAAATGATATATTAAGAAATTTAAGCAATTCTTGTACCCTGAAGTGTGGATCCTTTTACGTTGTTTATCTTTATCATAATTTGCTTGCCAATATCTTTCTTTGAGCCCGGTATAATGACGGGGTGATTTAAGAAAGTCCTTCCCATAACCTCACTGGAAGACCTTTTGCTGATCCTTTCGATGATGGTTTTTTCTACATGGTCAATCCTGGCTTTAAGTTTCTCCCTGGAGATGGACCTTTGCAGATTGATTAACCTGTTTAGCCTGCCAATCTTTTCATCCCTGGAAAGGCTTTCTTCAAGCTTAAAGGCAGGCGTTCCGGAGCGGGGTGAGTATGCATACATAAAGGCATCGTCAAAGCGGATGGCTTCAACAGTCTTTAGTGTTTCACTAAAATCATCATTCTCTTCTCCGGGGAAACCCACAATTAAATCTGTGGATATGGAATAGCTGTCTAATGCAAGGTCGATTTTCTCAATGATATCCATGTAATGCTTTACCGTATATTTTCTGTTCATCAATTTTAATACTCTGTCGGAACCGCTTTGAATGGGAAGATGGATTGACCTGGATATGTTTTTGTGATTTCCAATGACCTTTATAATGTCTTCTGAAAAATCCTTAGGGTGTGAAGTGATAAAGTTAATTTTTAAAAGTTTTTCATTTTCTGCAATTTTATCAAGAAGTGAATAAAAGGGCATTTCATCGATATCAATGCCGTACTGGTTAACATTCTGTCCCAGCAGTGTGATTTCGCTAATGCCCTCATCGATTAATAATTTAATATATTCAAAAATTGATGTAGAAGAAAAAGAAATAAGTTTTCCCCTTACATAAGGGACAATGCAGTAGGAGCAGAAGTTCTCGCATCCATGGGTAATTGTCACCCACCTGTGCCAGTGTGACCCTTCAGATGATTTGATAAGGCCGCTGTTGATCCTTTCGGTGAATGAATCAGGTTCAAGAGATAAATATGAATTGATCTTGTCACCCAGGTACTTGCTTACTATATCTCCCATTTTTGGAGATTCATATGTGCCAACAACAAGGTGGGCAATGTTTTTGTTCAATAGGGATTCACCAATTCTCTGTGCCATGCATCCGGCAACGACAATGATTTTTTTATTTTGACCTGTTTTTTTCCCTGTGGATTTAATCCTGGAAATTGCCCTGTCCTCGGCGTGCTGTCTAACGGAACATGTATTGTAGATTAAAATATCTGCATCACCAGGGTTTTTAGCTAACCTAAAACCGTTGCCATGCATGGACAGTTCCATGAGCTCGGAGTCGCATTTATTCATCTGGCATCCGAATGTCTCTATAAAGAATGATTTTGTCATTGTGTAATAAACTGCAGGTTTAACTGAGACCGATTTTTTTGAAAACTTTATCTATATTTTTAAGATATTTACTTATATTGAAAATTTCATCAATCTCGTTTTTGTCAATCTTGCCCGATATAGCTTTATCTTCCAGGGCAAGATCCTTGAGGGTGCCCTTTTTTTTCCAAACTTCCATTGCAATATCCTGAACAATCTTGTAAGAATCTTCCCTTGACAGTCCCTTTTCAACTAGTTTAAGCAGGAGGGATTGAGAGTAAAAAAGCCCTCCCGTTTTATTTATGTTATCTTCCATATTATCAGGATAGACATGGATGTTTTCAATTACAAACACCATCTTATCAATGAGATAATCAAGGGTGATTGTTGAGTCGGGTAAAATAACCCTTTCCGCCGAGGAATGGGAAATGTCCCTTTCATGCCATAGCGTCATATTTTCAAGGGCAGTGTTCATGTTCGATTTTATAACCCGTGAAAGCCCTGTGACCCTTTCACAAAGGATGGGATTTCGTTTATGGGGCATAGCTGATGAGCCCTTCTGGCCCTTTTGGAATGGCTCCTCAACTTCCCTTACTTCAGTTTTTTGAAGGTGCCTTATCTCCGTTGCCAGCTTGTCAAGGCTGCCTGCGGTAATGGCAATTGCCGACATAAATTCAGCATGCCTGTCACGTTGTAAAATCTGGGTGGATATGGGGGCAGGTTTCAGTTCAAGTATACGGCAAACCTTTTCTTCCATTTCCGGCTCAATATTGCTGAATGTACCTACGGCACCGGAAAGTTTGCCGAAAGAAATGTTTTCTATGGCTCTTTCAACTCTTACCCTGTTTCTTTTGAATTCTTCAAAGTATAAAGCAAGTTTAAGGCCAAAGGTTGTGGGTTCGGCATGGACACCGTGGGATCTTCCAATACAGGGTGTATTTTTATATTTTAATGCCTTTTCCTTTAATGCGGAGATTAGCCTGTCAATGCCGTCTAAAATGATTTTCCCCGATTGTTTAAGCTGTATTGAAAGGGCAGTATCAACAACATCACTTGATGTAAGTCCATAATGAATGAACCTGCTGGAGGGACCCACATTTTCAGCGACACATGTGAGAAAGGCAATGACATCATGGTGCACTTCATTTTCAATTTCGAGTATCCGGTTAACGTCAAAGGCCGCTTTTTCTTTTATTGTTTTTAAATCATCTTTGGGTATAATGCCATTTTCGGCATATACATCACAAACGGCAATTTCTATATCCAGCCATATTTTGAATTTATTTGCAAGTTCCCAAATATTGGAAATTTCTTCTCTTGAGTATCTTTCAATCATATTGTCCTCTTATTTGACCCCACATACCCCCGGTCGGGTGAACGCTTTTCGGCACATCCCATGCCTGCGTTCACATCAATATCATCCTTAGAACAGGGGGCTCGCAAATATTTGCAACCCCAGTGAGCTTAGTGGTTTGTTATTTATATCAATTTAAATGTTAGTTTCTTATCCTTAAAAATCCTAAAACCACAAGAAAAT
>JBHPHB010000010.1:0-34257 GCA_042569985.1 Spirochaetota bacterium
GGTTAATAGTTTTAATTATGGATAAGAAAGAAAATTTTCAGGAAAATGTTGAACTTGGACAGATAAGAATTGACGTTAAGAAAGTTAAGGAAGGATCCAGTTTTTCCTATCCCCTGCTTGATGAATATGACAACCTTGTTTTAAAGGCACATACTCCCATGTCCAAACCAATGATTAACCACCTTATTTCCGAGGGTATCTTCTTCCTTTATTATACAACTGCTGACAACAGGGTGGATATTAACGTGGGCGGCGTAGATACAGCCAAACCCATAGTAAAAGATGAAATTGCCGATGAATTTAACGGTTTTGCAAAGGACCTTTTTGAAAATATTCGAGAAGTATATGACCTTTCTCCCAATAAAGGCGGTGTACCCAGGGAAAGAATTGATGAATCAAGAACAATGGTCAATAAAATCTTAAATGAAATTGAGGATAATAAAGATGGTGTTTTTGATCCAATCAGCAAGTTAAAAGACCTTGATGAATATAATTATAAGCATTCAACTAATGTGTCAATATTGTCTGCACTCCTTGGCTCAAGGCTTGAATACAAGAAAGAAACAAGAGTATCCATGGGGCTTGGCGGTCTTTTGCACGATATTGGAAAATCGGGAATACCAAAGAAAATTCTGGATAAAAAAGAAGCACTAACCGCAGAAGAATTTAAGATATACAAGCAGCATCCCTTCCTGGGACATCAGATATTAAAAGAAAATCCCCAGATGATTGAGCTTGAAAAGGAAATAGTCCTTCTTCACCATGAAAGGGCAGACGGGAAAGGGTACCCTCACGGTTTTGATTCAGATTATTATTTAAATAAGCTGCCCAAGGAAATCAGGCTTATTTCAATCTGCAATGTATATGTTTCGATGGTACTGACAAAATCGGGATTAACGCCCTTAAACAGCAGAGATGCATTGAGAAAATTACTCAACATGGTTTATGCGCCATTTAAAAAGAACTATTATTTTCTTTCCGTTGATTTTCGTGATTTCATCAGGGCTTTAGGGTTTACTGTTAATAAGGGTGATTTTTTCATTTTGCCGGGTGATCTTGTCAGGTTGAACACAGGTGAAATTGCCGTAATAGAAGAGATGAATAAATTATATCCCCTTAATCCGAAAATCAGGGTACTCACAAATAAAAGTCTACAGCCCCTGAAGAGAAATGTCAGGGTTGATATGTTAAAGGATTATAATAGTTATATTGCTAATTTAATAGACAAAAAGAAAAAAAATACTAAATAGATATTGTATTATGACAAATGATAACGACAAGAAAATTATAGCAGGAATTAATTCAAATGTAGACAAATTTTTATTATATAACAAACTTAAATTAGATAATCTAAATTCTACTATTTCTAATCCTCGCATCATCGAAATACTTGAATCAATACCGTTATTTTTAAATTATAACCAGCCTGAACTCCCTGGATTTGTTGATTCAGAAAAAATGCCAACAGGTATTGTTGATTTCAGTCCATCCAATAAGGCAATGAACCAATTAAGGGAAAGAAATCCGTCACTGACATTTCCAAAGAAACTGGAAGGCGAACCCTTCGTGCAAATGTTTGCTGTTATGGGGAGTCCCGGAACAATTGCTTTCACGGATAAATCTGATTATGACTTCTGGGTATGCTATGACAGCAAGACATACGATACTGAATCTGTTAAACTTTTCAAAGCTAAGTGTACTCAAATTGAGGATTGGCTCGCTAACAAGTATAATATGGAAGCCCATTTTTTTATAAATGAAATTGGCAAGGTAAAAAATAATATATTTGATGAGGATGAAAAGGAAAGCCTGGCAGGTCAGAGCCTGGGACAGCTTCTGAAGGAGGAATTTTTCAGAAGTTCCATAGTACTCAACGGTAAAATACCATTCTGGTGGGTAGTACCCAGCGGCAGCGATAACAAAACATATAGCACGCTATTAAATATTATTAATAAGTCTGCAATTTCGGAGAGATTTATCGACCTTGGGAATGTTTACGATTTGAACATGAAGGACTTCTTGCTTGCAGCACTGTTTCAAATATTAAAATCGCTTGGCAATCCTTTTAAGTCAATAATTAAACTGGGCTTACTTGACAGGTATTTAAACAAGCAGGAAAATCCTTTCATATGCAATCTTATAAAGAAGAACATACATTCTGATAAACTTGATGTTGAGAGCGTAGATGCCTATCTCATAATGTTTAATCAAATATATGATTATTACTGGGATGTGGGCGATGATAAGTCAGCAGACATTGTTAAAAAAAGCTTTTACTTAAAACTCGACTTGAAACTATCAAAATTCTTATCAGTAAAAGAGGATGAAACACTTCCACATAAAGTGGCCAAGATAATGGAATACACTTCTAAATGGGAATGGTCACAGGAAACAATTAAAGAGATGGACTCGTTTGAAAGCTGGGATATTGAATCTGTGAATAACCTAATGACAAACACGAAAAAATATATACTTGGAGTTTACAAAAATATATTGAGCAATATAGCTTCAAAAAAGATTTTTCAGGATCTTGACCAGAACAGGATCAAAGGTATTACCAATAGAATTTATTCACACTTTGCCCCAGCGGCAAATAAGATAGATAATACATTAAGTTTCAAAAGTTTCCCTCCTGAAAAGCTAATAAAGATTGAATCTGTCAGGGATAAGAATAACAAAGAGATATGGATTCTTTCGAAAAGAGTAATTACAAAAGCCCATTCAACAAATTTAATAATACATAAAGAAACCTCCCTAATCGGAATAATGGTTTGGATTAGTCTTAACGGTGTTTTTCAAAAAGATTACACCAGGCTGGAAATTTCTTCGGGCCTTTATCCCGTAGACCCAAATTTTATCAAGGAACTGATCTGGGATTTATCCGTTTATTTTAAATATAAGAAGTTGGACCTCCACACCAATTATTTCTTTAATAATTCAATACCGCTGGTGGGATTTATTATTATAAATCCATTTAGTAAATATTCCAATGATATTGATGACATTGTTTTTCTATTCCACAACAGTTGGGGAGAAACAAGGTATAAAATCTTTAAAAGCGAAGTTGAAATACCTCAAATAGCATTAAGTGTTTTAAATGCCGGAATTGTAGGCAATATGGATTACAATACATGTGTCGGCATTACTTCATCACTTCCATTTCGTTCGAGCAAAGATTTTCTGAAAATTAAAACATTTCTCATTGATATATATTCATTTCTGGTTGAAGAGGAATCTGATGATTCAAGGAAGTTTGTATCGATATTTGGAGGAAATTATTTTGTGTTCTCCAAGGAGAAAAAAATTAGTAAAACAATAATTAATTTAAAATCCTTTAAAACTGATATGCAGATGCTTTACAGCATTTCATATAACCACGGCATTAAAAATAAAGTCATGTTTGACACTTCCCTGTCTGAATTTAATTATTTAAATGAAATAATGAAAAATTTTAAAGAAGACAAAATTCAGATTTATTATGAAGAGGGTAAACGTTACTGTCATTTTTATATTTCCGATGAAAGGGGTTCGTTAATTACATGCAGGAAAAATGCAAATTCCTTTTCAAACTATCTTTTGAGACTTTATTTTTTTGCCAAGAATGTTGCAAAACAGGTAATTGAGTTTAATCCAGAAACAACATTGAATAAGGATGGTCCCAATGTTGAAGTATACAAGCTCGAAAGAAGGGGTAAACTAATAAATCAGATAGATAAAATAGATAACGAGGTTGAATACAAGCTGAAAGTCCAGGAAGAAAAGATAGTCCCCTTTAAACTGGCAATTGATTTGTTAGAGAATGGTGAATTGGGATATAAAATTCAGCTTCCCGATGGCGGGCTTTCGTCAACCTTTAATTTAGAGGGTGTTAAAGGGATAGCAAATGAATTAAAAGTATTAATGGAAAGCGTTCCGGGATATACATTTTATGTTACTGACATTAAGCTTTCCAATATCAGATTGGATATCTACAGGGATTACAGCTCGTTTTCTTTTTCAGAAAAAAACAAATTTGAAATTCTTATTGAGAACAGTTTAAAATAACAGGAGTCAATATTGAAGGTTAAAATTAAAGATATAGTAATCAAAAACCGGATCAGGGAAGATATTGGCAGCCTGTATAGATTAAAAGAGTCAATGAAAAATAACGGATTAATCAACCCCATAACATTAACTCTTGACTATGAACTATTGGCAGGATACAGAAGACTGCAGTCCGCAAGGGAACTTGGATGGGATGAGATTGAATGTAATATGATTTCGGTTGAGAATGACCTTGAAAAACTCGAGGTCGAAGCAGCTGAAAATATTACCAGGAAGGACTTTACAGAAGAAGAAATGATTAAGCTTGATGAAGTAAGGGCTTATTTAACTGCAAGGGGATTTAAAAAACTATTATTATTTTTAAAGCATATAATTCTAAAGTTGATTGATTGGATTAAAATAATATTTGGAAAAAAGAGTTCTCTATAAAAATATATACCTAATAAACCTCCAGGAAATACTCCGGGTCTTTTGATTTTGTTATTCTCAGCTTTCCCTTTAAAATGGCCCCATTTACTATTAATTCTTTGTTCTCTTCTCTCCAGTTAATATTTGAATATTCACCGGAATCATAAATGTTTACTCTCCCCCTGTCACAGCTTATTGGCCCTTCGTAGTCAAGATATTTTTTTCTATGGTCCTGTATCTTACGGCAGGTAATCTTTTTTCCAACAAGAAGGTTTTCAATGTCACTTTTATCAATTTGCCAGGTTAACAGTGAATCGCCATGCTCAACCATGAGGTCATAATGTGCTGTTTTAGTATCATGATAATGTATAACAAATTTCATGTGGGCGTCTGCGGCTCATGGGATATAATTATACTACGCTGAAATCTATTCTCATCATGTCAATATCAACATCTTCAAGTTTTACAGTAATCATATCGCCAAGCCTGAATCTCCTGTTATATTTCCTTCCTATAATAGTGTATTCATCTTCATTGACCAGATAAAAGTCATCTGTGAGAAATCTCATGGGGACCATTCCCTCAATGGGAAGTTCCTGGAGTGTAACAAAAAAACCAAACTTTGCAATTCCGCTTATAACAGCAGAATAGTTTTGACCGATTTTATCAGCCATAAGCCTGCATGATTTTAATTTTACCATATCCCTCTCAGCTTTTTGGGCAATTCTTTCCAATTCAGAACTTTTATCACCAATAATTGCCAGGCCCTCATGAGAATAAGGCGCTGGCTTATTCTCAATAATTGACTTAAGGCACCTGTGGACAATAAGATCGGGATACCTTCTTATGGGTGAAGTAAAATGCGTATAATCGGCAAACCCCAAACCGAAATGCCCAAGAGGTTCATTTGAATAGGACGCCTGCATCAGTGATTTCAATACAACCAGGTTTATCACGTGCTCAACATCGTGCCCCTTTACCTGTTCAAGTATTTTCTGGATGTTATAGCCCTTGTTTCCGGCTTTTTTCATCTTAATGTTATATAGTTTGAAAAATATGGATAGAGCATTTATTTTTTCAGGGCTTATGGTTTCATGAATTCGGTACAGGGCAGGAATATTTTTGTTGCGTATTGTTAGAGAGGCTGCCTCATTTGCCGTAAGCATAAACTCTTCAACAATGAAATGACTTTTTAATCTTTCTGTCAGCCTTATATCCGTTATTGAGTCTTTTTCAAAAAATAATTCAACCTCAGGTAAATTTAAATCCAGTCTTCCCTGTTTAAGACGCTTTCTTTTTAATGTATTACTTAATTCATACATGGTTGTAAGTTCATTAAATAATTGAGCAGGCTTTCTTTTAAGAAGGATTTCGTTTGAATTTTTATAGGTTAGGCGCTTATCAACATTAATAATACCCCTGTGAAAAGTAGATTTAACAGTATTGCCAAATTTATCAATAGTCAACTCTGCACTTAGCGTCAGCCTGTCAACACCCTCCCGTAAAGAACAAAGATCATTTGATAATATTTCGGGCAGCATGGGGATTACACTGTTTCCTAGATAATAACTGGTCCCTCTTGACATTGCTTCAACATCAAGTTCGCTTTTTACGGCGACAAAAGCAGATACATCTGCAATGTGTACAAATATTATGAAGTTGTCTCCGGATTTCTCTACTGAAATTGCATCGTCAAAATCTTTTGCGTTTTCCCCGTCAATTGTAACGGTAAACTTTTTTCTATAGTCCTTCCTGTTGGAAAGTTCATTTTCAGGTATTGAATTTTTAATCCTTTGCAGTTCATTGTAGATATTATGAGGAGATGGAAGAGAGTGTTTAATAATTAACCTGTTTAAATCGTAATCTTCATCCTCAGGATTAATTATTTTTTCAATTGAACAGTATTGCCTGTTTTTTGATATTTTATTCTGAAGTTTAATAAGGGCATAATCGTTTAATTCAAGTTTAATTTTATCATCGGATGAAATTGCTTCAACATCACCCTGAACGTCTATGAGTTTAAAAATACATTTACCCTGGTTTTTGATAATAAGTTTTGCAATATAATCTTCTTTTTTTCGATTAATGACTTTCTTAACTTCTCCAAAAATAAAACCATGCTTCACATTTATAATGTTAACAATAACCCTGTCACCGTTGAATGCGTTATTGATATCTCTTTTTTTTATAATAATATCTTCATCATTATAAAATACAATTGAATCTCCCGAAGTATTGATAACAATATTGCCTTCTACCTGGAGTGGCTTTAATATTACAAAGCCCTTTCGGCTTTTTCTAATAAAATTTAATGATTGCAGTTTGTTCAATATATGTTCAATGTTTTTTGAATCTTTTTGCGAAATTCCATGGGTGGGTTTTTTCTTTTTGCCTTTTTTTCGCGTTCTTCTATTTTCAGCCTGCCTGTTAATTATATCATGTTTTGAAAATGTTTTTCCGCAGCTGTTTATAAAGGTAATAATGTTTTTTGATGATATTGGCATTATGGATAATGGCTTAGTTATATTTATTCACTATGGGGGCTTTTCTTTTGTAATCTTTCATTCTTCAATTCTTCAATTGTTGCTTTTGCGGCTTCTAAATCGGATTTAATCCTGTCAGCTTTTTTAAACAATTTTGTCAGGTCGGTGTTGCTGAATTCAATCATGGATTCATTCTTTTCATACCTGTCCAATACAATTTTACCAATTTTGGATTCTATATTTTCCAAATCACTCTCATGTTTTTTCAGGTCGATTGTATGCTTTGCAATTTTGGTATATTCCTCTGTTTTATCAGCCACTATACCGCCGATTTTAACCAATGAATTTCCAACATCTTTTAATAAACCCATTTTAATTCTCCTTACGTGATTTTAAAACAATTGACACGAAATCTATTAATTATAAATTTTTTAACGTCAGTTGTTGCCTTGTCAACAACATTTTACATCATAAGATTTTTATCATCAATATAATTGGTGATACATTAAATCAAAAATGGCCAATCAAATTTATAATCGAATATATAAAATATTGTTAAAAAAATATAAGCCACAGGGCTGGTGGCCCATAATAAATAATCAAACTTTTCAAAGCGAATACCATGTTGGAGCTCCATCTAATGGGGACGATGTATTTGAAATTTGCATAGGTGCTATACTCACACAGGGTGTGTCATGGGAAAATGCTAATAAATCATTGATCCTGTTAAAAAAAAGCGGACATTTTTCACCGAATGGACTTTTATCACTGTCAAATGAAGAGCTTGGAAATTTAATCAGGTCAACGGGCTATTTTAATCAGAAGGCAAAAAAAATAAAAAATTTTATCAATTGGGCAGAAAAATACAATTTTCCAAACCTGAATATTATTAAAAAAGATTTGCACCAGTTGAGAAATGAATTATTAAAGATAAACGGAATAGGCCCTGAAACTGCTGATTCAATTTTATTATATGCATTATCCAAAAAAATATTTGTTATTGATGCATATACAATACGAATTTTCAAGAGAATTGGAATTATCACCGGCAAAGAAAAATATGAAAAGATTCAGGGCCTGTTTCATGATAATTTTAATGGTAATATAAATGATTACAGGGAATATCATGCATTAATTGTGGCACATTGTAAAGTTTCTTGCAGAACGATAAAACAATTAAAAAAGAAGAATAGTTGTATAGTATGCTCATTAAATAATATTTGTAAACAAAATATTTAATGAAAACCTCAAAATTTATATACTAAATATTTTACATCATTTCTAAGGAAAAAAATGCGTGACAGATTAATTGAAAAATGAAAGAATTTACAATATTAAAAAATAATTTCATAATTCATATTACAAAAATCGTTAAAAAAATTAAATAGATATTTTGTGTTCCATGGAGGGCATAAATGGCCGATATATCAAAAAAAATTGAGAAATTATCACTTGCACATGACAGTATTTCTCCCGAATTAGCTCGAAAAAAAGATATCAAATTCGGCTTGAGAAACCGTGACGGCACAGGTGTAGTTGTGGGTGTAACTACAAAAGGAAAAGTTGAAGGATATACAAAAATTGATAAAGAAGGTAAAACCGATATAAAGCCCAGTCATGGAAAGCTTTTCTATTGCGGATATGATGTAGCAAATCTAATTGATGAAATTACTGCAGAAGGCAGATTTGGCTTTGAAGAGATAATATATCTGCTATTAGCAGGTCAATTGCCGGGTAAAAATGATTTAAAGCAATTTAATGAAAAGCTTGGCATTAAAAGAAATCTTTCAAAGGCAGAAAGGGGTATCATACTTGAAGAGGCCCAGACGAACAATCAAATGCATGATTTACATTTTGTCATTTCTCACATGAGCCGGTCCGACATAACCCCGGATTCAACAGATGTAAAAGATGTCATCAGGCAATGCATTAACTTGATTGCAAAATTTCCTACAATTGTTGCTTATAATTATCATGCTATGAAATACAGGAAAGGATCAGATTTAAAGATGATGAGACCACGGCCTGAATTAAGCGCAGCAGAAAATTTTCTGTATATGCTAAAGTGTTCAATGCCAGACAGTTATGATGCCCGATTATTGGATACTTCACTTATACTCCACGCAGAGCATGGAGGAGGAAATAATTCAACCTTTGCCGTAAGAACTGTTTCGTCAAGCGGTGCAAACACCTACATGGCTATTGCATCGGGCATCGCATCTTTGAGCGGACAGTTTCACGGTGGTGCAAATCAGTATGTCATGCAAATGATGAAACATCTTAAGAAAAATGTCAAAGATTGGGGTAATGAAAGAGCAATAACGAAATATTTACAGCGGCTCCTTGACGGAAAGGTTAATAATGTATCAGGTAAAATATACGGCCTTGGTCATGCAGTATATACATTATCCGATCCGCGTGCCGTAATTCTAAAAAAGCAGGCTGAAGAATATTCAAAAATGAAAGGCCTCGAAAGAGAATTTCAATTATATAATATTGTGGAAAAGATTGGTACAAAGTTAATTTCTGAGAGGAAAAGGATTAAAATTTGTGTAAATGTTGACTTTTATTCGGGCTTTCTATACAAGATGCTTGGCATACCTCCGGAGATATATACTCCCATGTTTGCAATGGCCAGGGTGGCAGGATGGTCTGCCCACAGGATCGAACAATTAATACAGGGAAAAATAATGAGGCCTGCATATATGTCGCTTAGTGATAAAGAAAGAAAATACAAAAACATAAAAGAAAGATAAAGTGTATTAAATTATAGAATCTTTTGTAAAATATTTTTTATTTCTTCCAGCCTGTACGGTTTTTCAACTATTGCGATAAATCCGTAATCTTTAAAATTTGCCATAACCGGATCATTTGAATAACCGCTGGACACAATTGCTTTAACGTCAGGATCGTAATCTTTTAATATTTCAATTGTTTCTTTGCCACCCATACCATCGGGTATAGTTAAATCCATGATAATACATTTAAAAGGTTCACCATTGGTTTTAGATTTTTTATATAATTCGATGGCCTCTTCACCGTTTTTTGCCTTGACCACATCAAATCCCATGCGTGAAAGCATCCTTTCGCCAACGTCCAGAATCATTTTTTCATCGTCCATGAGCAGAATTTTTCCGGTTGTGGCAAAATCAATTACAACTTTATCGGTAAGTTGATCAATCTTTTCAGTAGAAGCCGGTAAGTATATTTCAAAAGTAGTACCGGACCCAATTTTGGATTTTACTGATATATGGCCATCATGTTTTTTTATTATGGAGTAAGTCACTGACAGCCCAAGGCCTGTACCATTTTCTTTTGTTGAGAAATAGGGATCGAATATTTTTTGTAAATTTTTCCTGTGAATTCCCTCTCCTTCGTCTTTAATAGTTATGATAATTGAGTTTTTGTTCTCATTTTTTAAAATTTCATTGGGGCTGATAACGGTATTTTCAGCATTTATCGTTATTTTTCCTCCCTTTGGCATTGCCTGGCGTGCATTCAATACAATGTTATGTATAACCTGACTTATCTGGGCTTCATCAATTTTTGCATTCCAAACATCTTCAGAAATTTGAAAATCACATTTAACATTGGAGCCGCTCAAAACAAAATTAACAGTATCAATAAGTAATTCCTTAATTGATGTTGTTTTCATTATTGGGGCACCACCCTTTGAAAAGGTCAGGAGCTGCTGTGTAAGATCCCTAGCCCTCATTGCTACTTTTTCAGCATCAGATAATGTCTCATAATTTTCATCCGTATCTTTTATACTATGTTTGACCAGTGAAATATTTCCCATTATAGCCGTGAGCATATTATTAAAATCATGGGCAATACCTCCTGCAAATACACCCAGTGAATCGATCTTTGATGATTTTAATATATCAATTTCCATTTTTTTCCTTTCTGTAATATCACGGAAAAGTATGACGGCGCCAATTGTCCTGCTTTTTTCATCCATAATAGGTGCCCCCACTGCAGAAATCGTCCGTTTATCACCATCTTTTGTAATTAGAATAGTGTCTGTTTTCATATTTACAATTTCATTGGTAGTTAAAACACCGGTTACAAGATCATCAATTGTTTCGCCGGTCTTTTCATTTAACAGGAGAAGTACGTCCTTTACCGGCTTTCCCTTTGCCTGTGAGAATTCCCATCCCGAAATATCTTCGGTAAATTTATTTATCTGGTCAATCTTTCCGTCATTATCAATTGAAATGAAACCTTCACCCAGGGAACGGAGGGTAGTAGATAACCTTTCCTTTTCCTGTGCAAGCTTTTTGTTGGCATTTAAAAGTTTATTATGGGTAAAGGCTAATTCAGTATTAATTATCTCAAGTTCCTGGTACTGGTTTTCAATTTCATTAAATTGCTGTTGAATTTTATTTTTAGAGATTATTTCATTTGTAACATCTCTGAAAGTAATCTGGACAAACTGTTCATTGGCGATATTTATTTGTGAGGCATGAAATTCCAAATCTCGCTGTTTATTGTCTTTGCGTGTGATTTTTAGCGTTATCGGTTCAAGGCCCGTCATTCCATTTGCTCTCTTCTTAATTCTTGAGTCTGCCTTTTCCTTTGATTCCGGTGCAATGAGATTGTATAAGGAAACGGTTGTAAATTCTTTAAGTGATTTGTATCCGAATATTTTGAGTAATGATTTATTGGCATAAACAGTTTTGCTTCCCTGCATCAGAGCAATTCCCTCAATTGAATTGTCAAAAGATGTTTTGTATCTCTCTTTACTCTTCCTGAGTTCCTCCTCGATCATTACACGGTTCATGGCATTGCCTATGTGTGCAGAAATTGTTTCCACAGGCTTTCTTACCTCAATAGGTATGTTGGTATACTTTTTTGTAGCAAAAATCAGACAGCCAAATATGTTTTTCCCATGCTTAATTGGGAGCACCGCCATTGCCTTTATGTCATCCTGTTCATCATATCTTTCCTGCAGATTTTTGTTTATAACTATGTATTTAGGTTCACCCCTGAAAACCATTTTATGTTCCATTGAATCAGGTTTGAACAGACTCTGTGCCTTTACTAATGCTTTGGATAAACCCACAGAAAATACCATTTCAAGGTTACCTTCTTCGTTTGAAAAATATATTGAACCGCATTCCATTCCGGTTATATCCATAGCTGCTTTAAGTGATATTTTTCTTACATCCGACATGCTTAGCGAGCTGTTTAACGCAAAAGCCAGGTCTCTCTGTAATTGGATAATTCTTTCATTAACCTTCTGCTTGGTAATATCAGTAATTACCCCATAACTGCCAATGAGTTTGTTATTTTTATCCGATATTATTTGCGGAGACAGAATTGTATAAATGGAGTTTTTATCTTTTTTTCTTAATTCAATCTCATATGGTTCAAGGTTACCATCATTTCTTTTACTTAAATGGTTTTTGAGGATTTTAATATTGTTTTTATCCAGAAATTCAAAAACATCATGGCCGATTAAATCTTCTTTTTCATATCCAAGCATATCATATAACCTGGGGTTAACATAGGTTATAATATTATCTTTATCTAAAACTATGAGACCGTCATTCATTTTTTCGATGAGGTCCTGGTATTCTTCCTCGAAAAAAACATGGCCACCGAAACCTTTTTCAGGCTCAATTTTGTCATGCTTTTTCAGTTTATCAAGTTTCCTGTTTAATGCTTTAACCTCTTTTATTAGGTCGGTTTTAAGCATTTTTTCATAATTCATTGTTTCACTCCATTCTGTTTTCCGGTTAATCATTGATATAAAAGTGATTTATTCTGTAAAGATTTATTGAAAAAATTATTAGCTAATTAGTTCAAAAAATGCATCAATACGGGTGTCAATCTGTCCTTCACTGAAATTTCTTTCATCAAGCATGTCCGCTTCAATTAATAAAGTGGGCACGTTAATTTTATCCATAATCATCTTTCTTAGATCGTACTGACCAAATGAATAGGGTTTGCAGCTTCTGTTTGAATGCATAATTATTCCGTCAATGCTGTACTTATCTATCATATTAAATAATAATTTTACCATTTTGTCAATGGATATATTTATGTAGATATTTGTATAGCTATGAATTAAAAAGTCGATATAATTATTTTCATCAAAAAGTGTGGAGTCAAAAGTCCATGCAGATGTATAAGTTGATGCAACAAGGGCAGCATCCTTTGAGTCAAGTTTTTCTGAAAGCCACCTAAGCCGGTACCACAGAGGAAGGTTATCCCACAAAAGCCTGTACTTTTCATTTCCCACTGTCCCTATACCGAGGGAAACCCTTTCTTTCATTTCCTTTAATAGGAGCTCATAATAATCTACAGCTTCCTGTGAACCCCTGAGTGTTACTATTAGTGCCATGTGTATAAAACAGTCAAAAGCACTTAAGGGGGCAGGCCTGTTTGTTGAAGTATTTAACACATCATTCCAGAGGTTTGTTGCCTTTATTGCCCGTTTAATTGTATGGGATGTTTTTTGTTCATCAAACTTTTTACCTGTCATGAATTCAAGAAATTCAATATATTCGTAGATCTGTTTTCGAACATATTCATTTGCTTCTTTTGAAAGGTCTTTGTGAATAAATGGCGTATCGAATATAAAAAGGGGGACATTGTAGTATCTTGACTGTATTTCGTACCATTTCATGACGGTACCGCAGATATTATTACAGCAGATGAGAAAATCTGGTTTGGGAAGGCCATTTATTGGCCCTCCTTCAACTACCGAGCAGGCAATATCTGCAGTGGCGTATGAACAGAGGTCACTTGAATAACCCATCTCTTCAGCCTTGAGGCAAAGTTGTGAACCTGTTTTACCGACACCAATCATTGCAGCATAGTTCTCGGGATAAACGGGTATAACATCAAATGCAATTAGCAGTTCAACGGGGCCTCCACTTGTAATCCATGCAACTTTTTTATTATTGTCAGCAGCAGTTTTTGCGTCAATATAATACAACGTCATGAGTTCCTTCATTTTTTTGAAGGATTTGATTTTCCGCTTATCCCGTATTTTGTTTCTCGCTTTACTTACATTGGTCATGTCTTTTCTCAATTAATCATTTCAGCAAAAGTTTCAAGTTTTGTTCTAAGCTGACCTTCATGGGAAAGCTGTGATTCCATCTCAATTAAAATGCTGGGGACATTTTCAGCATCCAGACATTGCCTCAAGTAGGGATAGTCAAACATGTGGGGATCACAGAATTTCATAATAAGAAAAATAACTCCCCGTATATTATAGTCTTTAGCATGTTTAATAATTTGTTCACCCCTGGCTGATGGGGATTTGTGTTTTGCAGGGCAAATAATCCTGTCAATGTATCTAACGGCAATAGAGTTGACCGGTTTACCGGTTAAATCAATATTTCCCGAAAAGGACCTTTCACCTGTACAGAGGTCATTCCAGGCCACAGTAAGTCCCGATTCATTCAATACTGAATATATTGCAGGCTCATGGCATAAACTTCCACTGAGCATAACTCTTTTCAATATTGCCGAATTTTCCGAATGATTGACTTTTTCTTTATTTAATACGGATTTTAGCAGGTTCAAATTATGAAGAAGTTCATTCCTGTCCATTACCATTGAACTCATAGATATTGAATGCATATCAATATCGGATATAATGCCGGTATGCCGGCTTTTTATGTCGTATATTTCAGATAATGTCTTCCTCAAATTGTTATATAATTGAATCGACTTCTTTATCATATCATCGGTAATTTTTATTTTTAATTTCTCTTCCAAATCTCTTCTGAATTTTTCATATACTTCAACAAAATACTTTTTCGAGCTTTCAGTATTTAGTTTTATTGGTAATATTATATCAAAATGCATGGGAATACCCGTATTTAAACGCCATATGTCAGACAGTCTTTGTATTGAATCGCATGTATGGGGAAAAACAGTTCCATCCAGAAAACTTAACCTCTCTGATAATGCATCATCCAGTGATCCCCGTATAAGAGCACATGAATATGACTGGAGGTGTCTGTCTGCATGTTCTATTTTTCTGCCCGTATTGATGATTCTAACAGGTAGACAGCCGGAGGCATGAATTATCTCTTCCGGGGTATATGAACAAAAGTACCCCATTATACTATTTTTTGTTTTGATTTTGTAATCTTCCACATACCCATAGGGGTCATGAGCTATTTCATTAAATATTTTTAATTCTTCCATCTAATTTCCATTGAAATATTAATATATTTTCAAATAAAATTTACGATTTGTCAATAATGATTATGTTAATATTGTATTTTTTGTTATTTAATATTCAATTCTTCAAAAAAACTATTGAATTATTAAGTCTTAGATTATAAAAATAATATTAAGATAAACAGGACATTTAAAAAATTGATAAGGAAAACTGGTATGTATAAAAAAAGTCATTTCCCTTGCATGATAATAATATTTATATTCATAATAACTATTACGCCTCAGTTATTATTCTCAGCGCCCGTTACTATCGAAAAGACAAAATATCATGTTACCATACTGAAAGATGGAAAGGCCGAGGTTTCATATGAGTTAACATTTACCGAACACGAAACAAGGGAGAAAATTAAAACTATCGGCCAATTTATTACCCCCATGACTTTTATCAAATCATACGGGACCCATGGAAGAAAACGCTTTAAAGTTAAGATGTTCAGTAAAGGAAATGGTTTCTATTCGGCAAACTTCAACATTGCTACCAAAAAGAATAAAAAATACACCGTGCACATGCGTTATCTTATCAAAAAGGCAATCCTGGACAAAACAAAGTACCAGGGCAAAGATTATGCTAAATTCTGGTGGAAACCGATACAATGGAACCTTCCAATAAAAAAGCAGGTAGTGCAAATTGTATTGCCCATAGAAATACCAAAGAAATACAGAAAAGCAAGAATGATAAAAGACCCCCTGGTAAATAAATATGGGGTGTTAACCGCATTGGGAATTAAGAAAAATCACAGCAGGTGGATTTATTATCCAACACAATGGAAAGGGAGAAGTTACCTATCTATACACTCAGAAAAATTAAACCTATATTCAAATCAAAAGGAGTATCTTGATTTCTATATACCACATAAGTATGTTTCAACAGGTGCAAAGGGGGGTGATTATACCCTGAATAAATTCACCGCCGAAGACCTTGTAGAAAATGGTGATTATAACATTAACAGCATGGAAATAAACGTAAATATTTTAAAGTCAAGATATGATCCGCGAATTATTACAGAAACCTTCAGGATCGATTACATCATAACCGAATTGGGCAGCAGGAATGTTTTTAGTCAAATCGTTCATTTTCCGATTAAAACAGGTTATATTTCTCCCAAGGATATACTGGTGCTGGTAAACGGGAAGGAAATCAGGTCTAAAATAAGAAGGTCCATTTCAAAAAACAGGGCAACATTTAAGTCAACATATGATGTCATTTTATCTGAAGCGGTAAAAAAGGATGACGTTGTTAAAATCAGGATGAGGTTTACCAGGAACCTGAGTATGAAAATAAAGGCTGAATTATTTGACTCGAAGTTTTTAGCAGGCTATACATGGCCGGGTATTTCCGTACGGAAGAATGTAAAATCGTTGAGGTTAAAAATTGAAAGTCCCTTTCAGGGTTCCTATATGAGTGAACTAACGGAAATAAAAATCAATGATAAAAATCTTCCCGTAGTGGTATCCAATAATACAGTTGAACTTTTTGACAGGTGGGATTATATCATGAGGTATAAAAAGGAGGGAGATTATTATATAAAAAACAGGATAAAGGTATTCTACCCATGCATTGATATTTCTGCGGTTTCAATAAATTGGAACAGGAAAGTTATACCTGAAATTACACTGGGATTTAAAATAAATCCATCTGAGGTAAAAATATCAAGCTGGTTTGCAATAAGAACTCTATTCAATGATACCGTGAAATTAAAATTATCCGCCGGAGACAAAGAATTCCTGTTTCAGTTTCTTGCAGTTCTTCTGGCAATAATTTTATGCGGCTATTTCATGAATTTTATAATTCTGGGAGGCGAGATTGCAGTTGTAGGATTGTTTGCGTACTTTATAGGGAAAATAATTAAGTTCGATCTTTTTAATAAAATATTCTTTCCCGAGGGTAGGAAGAAGTTTAGTTTTAACTCCGGATACATATTCAGCTTCAATTGCATTATTGTACCATTCAGGGTGGTTTATTATATTATAGCAGGTATTCTTGCAATATTTGTGAGGCTATTGTCATTTCATCCCGTAGTTAAAAGGTACTTTGAAAAAAAACCCCAATATATTGCACCTGAAATCAAGATAGAAATATTCAAAACAGATGAGCCCGTGGAAAACCTGGAGCCCATTGAAGCAGCGGTCTTTATAAACAAACCCTCTAAAGCAATAAACCTTCTTGTAATGGACCTCTTCAAAAGGGGATATATTGACATTATTAATCGTAATCCACTGCAGGTGAAGGTTCTTAAAAAATCTGACGATGAATTAAAGCCCTACGAGACGATATTTCTCAATTCAATTGCCAAAGATGGCACTCTGGATAAGAACAAGGTTCCAATTATTTTGAAATCCATCTCTAAGTCACTTCAGGGTAAGATATGGAAAGGTGATATTAAAAAAACTGCAGAAATATATACTAAAAAAGTCAGTAAACACATGGAGGATTTTGAGAGAATGGATGATTACGGCAGGCAGAGGGATTACTTCGACAGTTATCATCCATGGATAATTATCAGTGATGATTTTGACCGCACTTCGGGTCCTTTCATGGAAAAAGCATTAACTGACAGTGAAAAAGGGGATGTCATGCCTTTTTTTGAGAAGATAACAGATTCATCGGAATCATACGTGGAGAATATCAGGGATTTTTCCGATGGAATTGTGGAAAGCGTGGAAGATATTTCGAGCAAAATTGTTGACAGGATTGAAAACCTCTTCACCGCACCGGACCTCAATGCAATCCAGGAAAAGGTTAACAATATTACCGATAACATTTCATCATTCAGTTATGATGCCTGTCACTCGGCATGCCATTCAGCATGTCATTCTGCATGTGTGCATTCGGCATGCCATTCGGCGTGCCACTCTGCATGCGTTTGTCACTCCGCATGCCATTCAGCATGTCACTCAGCATGTGTTTCAAGTTTTTAAGGATATTTAATGGATAATAACGGATTAAACCATATAGATTCATTTGTTAATTCTACAAGGGATGTCGTATATTTAAGGGACATTGACAGGTTATTGATTATTCGTCCCAATAAAATTCAACATCTCAATGAAACTGCTTTTAACATGCTCCATTTAATCTACAATATGAAATCTTCAGCGGAGGACACTATCAGGAAAATGGCCGAAAAGTACGGTGTCGAAAAGGGCCGCCTCAAAAATGACCTGGTTAAACTTACTCAAAGCATAAATGCAATAATGAAGGAGGATTATGCAGGGGCTTGCATGGTTGATACTATCCCCTTTAATCCTGAAAGCATAAAATACCCCGTTCTCTCGGAGATAGCACTCACATACAGCTGCCAGAACAATTGCGATTTCTGCTATGCATCAAGCCCCTACAGGGGAGAACGGTCATCTGAAATGAAAACGGATGATATCAAAAAGATAATTCATAAGATAAGTGATGAGGCTCATGTCCCAACAATATCCTTTACCGGGGGGGAGCCAACCTTGAGAAAAGATCTACCCGCTCTCATAGAGTTTGCACATGGCCTGGGGATGAGGACAAATCTCATAACAAACGGAATCAAGTGCTCTAATAATTCTTTTGTAGAGAAACTAAAAAAGAGCGGTTTGGATTCTGCCCAGGTGAGCCTTGAATCTCACAGAGAGGATATTCATAATGATATCACCGGAAACAGCTCTGCATACAAAAATACAATCAAGGGAATCCATAATTTAAAAAATGCCGGCATTTACACCCATACAAATACCACCATATGCCTGAAAAACATGGACCACCTTAAACCTTTAGCGCGGTTCATTAAGGATGAATTTGACTTTTCCTACTTATCAATGAACATGGTTATCAAAACAGGCATTGCCAGGGACAATGGAAATGTTAAAATTAACTATACATCCATAGGTGACATTATAAGGCCTGTTATAATTTATTGTGAATCCATGGAATTAAAATTTGTCTGGTATTCGCCAACCCCTTACTGCATATTCAATCCCGTTGACCATAACCTGGGATCGAAATCATGCGCATGTATTTCGGGCCTCCTTTCAGTGAATCCCGGCGGTGAGATTCTCCCATGTTCAAGCTACGACAGGGGAGTTGGCAATTTACTGAATCATTCATTCGATTACATATGGAATTCCGATGAGGCTTTATATTTCAGGGAAAAAAGATATTTGCCCCCGGTTTGCAGCAGTTGTGATTATGATGAATTATGCGGAGGTGCATGCCCTCTTTATTGGGAAAACGAGGGTTGCTTTGATGAGATAGAAAATATTTCTCATAATAGATACAGACTAAAAAATATTTTATGGTCAATTGAAAATAAACTTCGCGTTAAGGCAAAAGGGGTGAAGGGACTAAAAGCATTCAGGAGGGATACCAATGGGTAGTCTTAAAGACATGATTAAATTTTTAGAAAAAACAAACGACAGCCTTGGTAAAGTTGAAAAGAACCTTGATGAGATCCAGGAATATTTTAACAATAATTTCAGCAACCTCAATATTATCAGAAACGAAGAGATTGAATTTCTACAGGATGAATTTTTCAATGACTATAATAAATTCCCTGGTGAAATTCAAAAATTATATAAAGGAGAAATAAAAAACCAGGAAGACCTGTTTGACAAAAATTATACTTCCCTGCTGGGAAAAAAAAACCAAATTGATAGTGAGTTAAACAGTCAGGATAAAAAAAGAAAGAACCTTTATAAACATGTCAAATCCAAAAACAAGATGCTCGATAAAGGTGAGGAAAGATTAAAGAAAAGGGTTTTAGAACTGGAGAAAGAGATTGACCAGTACAACCTGAAAATTGACGAACTCAATACCGGAATGGGCATAATAACAAATCTTTTTAGAATGAAAAAGATCCAGAGGCGCAAGGATGAATTGCTTGAACAGAGGGACGATAACGTTGAAAGGATTGAAGAAACCAGGACAAAGTGGGAAGAGGAATTCAATAAATTCGAAGAAAAAAATGAAGCCGGGAAAAAAGGCTGGGAAGAAGAGCTGGTTGAATATTCAATTACAGTTGAGAAACTAAACAGCCTAAAGGAAAACCGTGATGATATAATCAAAAAAGCCTCCTTCGTAAGTGCCCTTCAAAAAATTAAGGGTGACGAAAAATATTTAACAGCCAAAATTAAAACTGGGCTGGTTGCCAAATGTCCAAGATGTAAATCCCATAATAAGTCCAACAGGTTTTTCTGTCGTTTCTGCGGTGAGCGTTTTTCCAAAGACAGGCCCGATATTATGGGCAGCCTCGTTGAATCGGGTGAGTTGAACATTGTTTATAACGACCTTCTTGAGGGCATAAAAGAATCTGTTTCCTTTCTGGCGTTAATAAGGGGTATCGGCAAGGGTGTTACAGAATTCACAAAGAGTGTAGAATCTGTTAAGGACTCTCAGGATAAGTATCCATCTTTATCTGAACTAAAAATAGATGTGCCCGAATTTTCATTGAATTTTTCTAAAACCATTGATGAACTGGAAAGCAGGATAGATGTGAAATTCTATAATCTACACCCCGGCGAGTTTTCACAGTCATTTAAGGAATATACGGTAAAGCTCTTTTCTGATGAAAACATAGAAAGGTATTTTAACAGCATGGGCGAAGAATTAGACAGGACCACAAAGGAGCAATGGTAATGACGGGCAAAATAATAATGGGAGCCATATTATCTGTAACAGGCGCTGTGTCATCATTTTTGGGGGTCCTCTTTTTAATCGCTTCAGGAGGGCAGGGTTCACGGCTCCTCGCGGGAATTGTTTTACTTGCAATTGGTATTACAATACTGCTAGTTGGAATTATCATTTTCAGAAAGGCCATGTCTATTAGTCCTGCGGGAATTAAAAAGAAACTACTTAAACTTGCCAGGCTTAACAATGGTGAAATCAGTGAAGAAGAGATATTGGCAAGCCTGGGAAATTCAGACATAGTTGAACAGCAATTAAATGAGATAATGCAAAGGGGTATTGCCAGTGAGGTTATAAAAAACGGCAGGAAAATTTATATTTTCCCCGATTTCCAACTTGAGATTGTCGTTAAGGAATGTCCATATTGCGGAAACGACTATCCCCTCAGGGATGATATTGAAGAGTGTCCGTCCTGCGGTGGTGATCTCAAAATGCATAAGAGTTTGATTGTCGGGGCAAATAACAGCTATTCTATGGATGATTGAAACAGTATTATATACTATGTACTGTTTCGTTGCTCTGCTTTAAACTCAACTACTATACGTCCCCATCCGCCGCATTTTACACCAACATCAAAACAACCGGCCCTCTTAAATCTTATCTCATTTGGATTGACTCCGGCATATACCAGCTCGTTGCCGGCAAAAATAACAGGGAGCATTGCCTGCAGAGCATAGATACAGATTCTTTTTGGATTTTTTGCTGTTAAAAGATTTCCTGCACCGTCAAAAATGAATTTATCACCAACCATGTGCTGGCTATTGCACCCGTTAGATTCAATTACTTCAAAAGTTAATGTTGTATTTAGAATTTCAGGGATTTTTGACAGAATATCCCTGTTCTTGGGATTTTCCTTGAATAATTTCATTTCTTCATCAGAATACCCCAGGTGATTCTTAATCATTAGCCAAATATCTTCATCATTTTTCATAGATAAAACCTCCGAATTTTATTTGTAATACAATATAAGGAAATTTCCTGCAAATCACTAAGATAATGTCCCGAAACAAAAATCCCTTAATAACCTATTGTCACAATATCATATTAATATTAAACTTAGTTATATATATAATCAAGTGAATTAAAGAAATACTCCCGTTAATTTTTTAGATATTCACGGTATTTAATGATGAAAAAAGCAGAATTTAATTTTTTGACAAAAAATGCCCGAATGGGCTTTTTATGCTGACGTACAATATAATTATTGGTATTATTATTAATATCAACTTTGAAAATAATATGCATTTAACAAATAAAAGAAAACATATTTTAATTATAGGGGTTTAATATGTCTACAGCTAATTTAAAGATTAAATTTTCATTCATAATAATATTTTTTATCAATTTTTAATTTATCATGCAGTAATACAATATTTGAATCCCTGCTGGATGCAAACAAAGCCAATATTGTTTTAAGTGAAATTAAAATTTCACCTGCCAATCCTTCTGTACCGAATGGAACTACTCAACAGCTAACTGCAACCGGAATATATAGTGATGATAATACCAGCGATATAAGTGCCGATGTAAATTGGATATCCAGCAATGAGTCAGTTGCAATAGTTAATTCAAATGGACTTATCTCAGTCATGCCTGAAGGAAGTACAATTATAACGGCCCTAATGGATGATATTAATCCTACGACATAGGTTAATTAAATCAATTTTAACACATGTTAATACCTGGGCTGCCCTTTTTTATATAAAGACTTTATTATTTACAAAGTAGCTTGTAAATCTTAACCACCTGTTTACGTGTATTTTCTATGCTTCCGGAGTTGTCGATTACATATGTTGAGCCGCTTTTTTTTTCTTCAATATCCATCTGAAATTTAATTGTTCTCTCTGCCGTCATTTTATCGATGCCGTCCCGTTTCATTAATTGCTTTACCTGTTTTTCTACCGGAGTATGGACAAGGATTATTGTTGAAAACATTTTACTTGAACCAACTTCAAAAAGAAGGGGGATATCCATTATGACGGGCTTGCTATCGGAGTTTAAATATTTTTCAGCCTGCTTATAGGCAATACTGTTTATATGGGGGTGTGTAATACTATTTAAAATTTGCCGCTTTACGGGATCGTCAATAATTATATTTCTCATCACTTCGCGGTTTAAAGTACCGTCAGAATTCATTATTTCTTTGCCAAAGGCATTCTTAATTTCATCAAGAGCAGGCTGCCCCGGTTGAACAATTTCCCTGGCAATGAGATCGGTATCAACAATATGCGCGCCCAGCTCTTTAAACATGCCCGAAACAGTGGATTTGCCTGTTGCAATGCTTCCCGTTAATGCAGAGCATTTTTTCATGAGTTCTTTCATAACTCAATTATGATCATATTAAGTAAATTGTCAAGAATGAATAATAAATATTATAACAATAATATTTCCTATATTGCACATTTTAATTATACCTTTTTCAACTAATTTGTTGACTCTGTCCAATTGTTTTAAAACCATGTGATTTCTGCAGAAATACTGAGAAAATTTTTATTCACTAATTTATAGACAATTATTAATGAATCAATCAGACAAAAAAAAAGTATTTACCACACTGTTCATTTCAATTTTTGTTACATTGATTGGAGTTGGAGTTGTAGTACCACTTCTTCCGGTATATGCCCATGACCTGGGTGCCAGCGGTTTATATATCGGGTTTATCTTTGGGGCATTTTCCCTATCCAGGGCAATTTGCCTTCCCTTTTTTGGAAAAATTTCCGATAAAAAGGGGCGAAAACCATTTATACTGGTTGGTCTTTTTAGCTATTCACTGGTATCAATTGCATTTGTTTTTACTAAAAGCATTGAGTCCCTGGTATTCGTAAGGTTCTTACAGGGGATTGCGTCGGCAATGATAATACCTGTTGCACAGGCCTATGTTGGTGAAATTACACCTAAGGGTAAAGAAAGCCTGAACATGGGAATATTTAATATAGCCCTTTTGTCGGGAATGAGTATTGGCCCGCTTTTGGGAGGTTTAATAAAAGACAACTTCAGCCTCCAGGCTGCTTTCGGCTGTATGGGTATATTGTCAATTACTGCATTGTTACTTTGTATTATCTTTCTTCCTAAATTGAAAGATGAAATGACAACATCAATTAAAAATGGTCCGGCAATTTCTATTATAAAATTAATCAGGGATAAAGGAATATTCAGGCTGCTCATATTCAGGTTCGCATACACAAGCAGTATAGGTATAATGTGGAGCTTTCTTCCAGTCTTTGCAGATACGAAACTGGCCCTTTCAAGTTCTCAAATCGGTATTTTGATAATGCTTGGAGTAAGCACAAGCGGCGCATTACAGATTCCCATGGGATACATCGCCGACAGGATAAATAAAAACATTATGGTTGTTGCAGGCGGCCTAATTACGGGTATGTCAATACTATCACTGGTATTTGCACAAAATTTCTGGCACCTTTTCTTCAGTAATTTATTTTTTGGTGTTGGCGGCGGAATATCTTTACCTCCTCTTCTGGGACTGGCCACTCAAAGGGGCAATGAAAACAAGGCAATGGGCTCTGTCATGTCACTGCTTACCATGTCACACAGTATTGGCCTGGTATTCGGTTCCACTATTGCAGGGTTAACTGTGGACTTTTTTGAAATACAATACATCTTTCCCTCAGGCGCCCTTGTAATGCTTGTGGGAATAATATTTTTTCTGGTATTGACATCAACATCAAAAAAACTAAAATCATTTTTATAATTTCTGCAAATTAAGATTATATAATCTGATTAATTGTCTTGACTTAATTTAAAATAAATAATTACTATTTTAAAATTAAACATATTTATTATAATAGAGTTTTTGAAAATTGGAAAACATTAATAACAACAAAGAAGATATTCAGTATTCATATAAGTTAACATCCCGTGAATTTAGGAATATTAAAAGCCTCATTGCATATTCTCTCATTATAATTACTATTATAATGTCATTTTACGTCTATCACATAAAAGCAGCTTTTAGTGATCCATTTCGTTTCTATTTAATGCTGTCTTTGCTGGCTGTCATATCTGTAGCGTTTTTCTTTCTCACTATCGCAGGAAAGGTTTACCTGTCCATAAATGTTTTTATAGTTTCACTTTCCATAGTCTCTTTTATGATAATTTTTATTACCGATGTGAGTAAAAGTTTATTCAGTTACCTGGGAATTATATATATTTTACCTGTATTTGTAGCGGGCATATCAGTTTTTTCCAGCAGAAGAATACTGCAGATTATAGTATTATTTTTTTTAGTAGCCAACACTATTTATTTTGCAATATTTAAATCAAAGCTTGGTTTAATTGATTATAATATGTTTTTACATGGTTATTTATTCAGCTCTTTATCGATTACAGTGGTCTACATTACATCACTTGTGAACAATGTCAGGGTTAACAGGTTAAACACAAGGAACAATAATGAAATTCTTAGAAATAATGAACTTGAGGCATATTTAGAAGACGCAATTGAAACCGAGATACACCTGAAGCAGGTCAGCAAGGCCGTTGACCAGGACTTAAAAATCGCCCAGTCAATTCAACAATCCATTCTTTTAAGTGAATTACCGGAAGTTCCCGAAGTAAAAATTGAATTAAGATACAATCCCTTACAAGCTGTTGGTGGCGATTTTTTTTCATTTACACCTTTAAAAGAGGGGGGCCTTGGTTTTTTTATTGGTGATGTATCAAGCCATGGCATTACTGCAGCCCTTTTCCTCTCCTTGATAAAATATGCCACCGATAGAATCTGCAGGAAGTATGCGCATCACCCGCGGGATTACATCAAGAATTTAAACCACGAGTTATTAAATAATATGCCCATGAGCTTTTTAACAGCTATTTATGGACTTTTCATGACCAAAGAAAACGGTAAGGGAGTCATTTTAAAATTCACTTCTGCGGGCCATCCTCAATCGATATGGTACAGAAAAAATACGGGTGATGTTAAATTACTTAATACAAAAGGCACCCTGCTTGGTATGTTTAATGATGCTGAATATGAAGATTTAGAACTGGAGCTTCAAAAAGGTGACAGGATATATCTATTTACAGACGGAATACCTGAAACCTTTAATAAAAAATTGGACCAATTTACAACGGAAAGGTTATCTCAAATAGTAGTGGAAACAAATGAATCTTCCCCCGAACTTGGCCATACACTTGATGTCATTATAAAAGAATTAAACAGGTTCAGGGGCAACATTGATTTCAGAGATGATATTTTAATTATTGCCTTTGAAGTCTTACTATAACATGTGATCAATTTGAATTTGAGGCGGCCATGAAAGAGGTTTTTCCCGGAATATACATGATAAGCGAAAAGAGCATTCACATTTCAATTAACAGGTATGTTAATGTATTTGTAATAACTGGAAAGGATGGAATTATTTTTGATGCAGGATATGGAGACAAAAAATCGATTAAATATTTACAGGATAAAATCAAAGAGATAAAAGAACTGTGTTCCAGAAATGAAAAGCCCTGCAATATTTCCCGTATTTTAGTAAGCCATTCACATGTCGACCATTTTTCAGGCCTGTACATGCTTAGGAAGCTCCTTGGCTTAAAAGTAATAGTAACAGAAAAGATAAGAAAAAATATATCGGCTCGTAAGTATTTTATAAAATCCATTGATTACAAGCCCCCTGACCAGGCCTGGAACCTCACCAATTTATTTGAGGTTTTAAGGCGGAAGATTTTCGGAGCCTTCTTTTATATCGTTTATAAAACTTTTATCGGTTTAAGATTTATCAAGGAGCCCGATGTTATAATTGATGAAAAATCCAAAATTTCTATAAACGATGAAGAATGGGATATCTTTCCCACGCCGGGCCATGCAGAAGATCATTTATCATTATATGATCCGAAGAGGGGAATTCTACTTTCAGGTGACAATGTCCTCAACAATATGAATACATGGCTGGGACCTCCCGGTTCTGATCTTTTTAAATATAAAGAATCGCTTGAATTTATATTATCTCTTCCAAATTTAAAATTGATCCTTGCTTCACATGGCATGCCCGTGGAAAACCCAAAGGAAAGGATCCGGGAAATTATAGACTGGAGGACAAAGAGGACTGAGGATCTATTTGATTTTATTAATAAAAGCAGCAGAAACAGCATGACACTGAAAGAGATAATTAATGGACTTTATAAAAATGATAAATTTATTCGACGTCTCATGGTGAGAGGGTGGATCCAGCTCTCACTGGACTATCTTATTCAAACCGGCAGAATTGGCAGTAAAATTAAAAAAGGCAGGATATACTATTTAGTTTTAAATGATAAATAGCGTGTATCATTTAAAATAAATTCATGGTTAATATTTATGCGGTATAAATGATAACAATTGGAATTGACATAGGCTCAATTACAACTAAGGGAATCCTTTTAAGAAATGATTCAATTGCGGCATCCCAATTGATTTTTACCGGCTATAATGCAGAAAAAGCCGGTGAATCTGTTTTTAATAAGTTACTGTCAATTTCTGGAACAGAAGAATCGTCAATAAATTGCATTGTATCAACAGGTTATGGCAGGAAAAGTTTTAAAAAGTCTGATAAATCGATTACTGAAATAACATGTCATGGCGCAGGGGCCCATTTTACAAATCCAAGGGTGAGGTTTGTAATTGATGTTGGGGGTCAGGACAGCAAAGCTATATTGCTAAATGAAAAAGGTAATGTAGTCAATTTTGTAATGAATGATAAATGTGCTGCAGGGACGGGACGCTTTCTTGAAGTTATGGCACGTGCCCTTGAAATTGACATTGAGGAATTCAGCATATTGCCTTCTCAATCTGACAAGACTTTGGAGATCAGCAGCATTTGTACTGTCTTTGCCGAATCTGAAGTAATAACTTTGATCTCAAAGGGAGAAAAAAGAGAAAATATCATTTCCGGTATTTTTGAAGCTGCTGCGACCAGAATATCATCCATGGCAAAGAATATTGGCATTACGTCACCTGTAATGATGACCGGGGGAGTGGCTAAAAACGCCGGTATGGTTCGTGCACTGGCAGAAAGGCTTAATACAACCATTGAAGTCACTGATAATGCCCAGTTCAATGGCGCCATCGGTGCAGCTATACTTGCAAAGAGCATTGAACAATAAAAAACGTTTGAATTTTTTTCAATATTTTAAAAACCTGTCAATATTAAAAGTGAGGATTGAAAAATGATTGTAGAACAAATTCTTGTAACGGGCATGGTGGTATTTTGTTACCTTGTTGCCGATGTAGATTCAAAAGAGGGGATTTTAATTGACCCTGCAGGGGATTTTCAGAGTATATTTAAAGTTGTTGAAAAGCATAAGGTGAAAATCAAGTATATTGTAAATACCCATGGACATTTTGACCATACAGCCGGCAATGACCATGCAATGAAAACCACAGGGGCAAGCCTGTTAATCCATGAATTAGATGCCCCAAAGCTTGGAAGCATCTCCAACAAACTCATGTCAAGATTTCTTGGAGGAAAGGGTTCACCAAAACCGGTGGGTCTTTTGAAAGATGGAGATATTATCAAGTTAGGAAAGACTGAACTCAAAGTGTTACACACACCGGGCCACAGCGAAGGCGGTATTTGCCTTTATACCAAGGGTCATATTTTTACGGGAGATACCCTTTTTACCGAGGGTATGGGAAGAACTGACCTTCCCGGCGGTTCCACTGAAAAAATTATGCACTCCATAAAGAATATAATCCTTTCATACCCTCCAAAAACTATTATTTGGCCAGGACACCATTATGGCCGCACCCCCAAGTCCACAGTGGCAGAACAAAAAAGATATTATTAGAATTAAGGAAAACATTTGACATTATTCAATAAAATCCGAAACCGCTGGAATAACAAGTGCGGATATAAAGAAGTTTTGGTCCTGGCATTACCCTTGATAATCAGTACCGGTTCATTCTCTTTACAGCTTTTTGTCGACAGGGTATTTCTCACCTGGGTTTCACAGGAAACCGTGGCAGCATCTATGCCTGCGGGAATGCTAAACTTCACCATAATGAGCCTTTTTATCGGCACAGCCATTTATGTGAGTACCTTCATTGCCCAGTACTTCGGATCAAAACAGCTAAAAAATATCGGGCCAATTATGTGGCAGGGTATCTATATTGCAGTAATTGCCGGAATTATTCATTTACTAATTATACCATTCGCAGAGGATATTTTTAATTTTATCGGCCATGGAGATCTGGTTAGACAAAAGGAGACAATATATTTTCAGATATTGTGCATTGGTGCATTACCACTGGTGGCTTCCGCATCAATGTCGGGATTTTTTTCCGGCAGGGGAAAAACCCTAACGGTTATGTGGGTAAATATTGCAAGTACCGGTGTAAATGTTATCCTGGACTACATACTGATTTTTGGGAAGCTTGGTTTCCCTGCACTTGGTATTAAAGGGGCAGGCATTGCAACTGTAATATCATCCGTCATTAAGCTGGTAATTTACATTGTTTTGATTTACAATAAATCTAACGATAAGTTATATAATGTAATAAAGGGCTGGAAAATCAATAAGGAGCTTTTTCTACGGCTAAACAAGTTCGGTGTTCCCAGTGGTATCCAATTTTGCATTGAAATGCTTGGTTTTACAATATTCATTCTTTTAGTAGGTCGCCTTGGAGTTGTCGAACTTGCAGCAACAACCATTGCCTTTAATGTCAATTCACTGGCATTTATGCCCATGATTGGATTTGGCATTGCCATATCCATTATGGTGGGTCAAAATATCGGCCGTAAAAACATTGAACTTGCCGAATACTCGGTTTATTCAGGATTTCACCTTACCGGCATATACATGTTAACACTTTCTCTCCTTTATTTATTCGTACCGGACATTTTTTTAAATCCCTATGCCCTTGAAGCAGAGTATGAGAGCTTTGAATCAATCAAAAACTTGTCCAGGGTCCTCTTAAAATTCGTAGCATTTTATTGTGTTTTTGATACGCTCAATATTATTTTTGCATCTGCAATTAAAGGTGCCGGAGATACAAAGTATGTAATGTATATAATCTCTATTGCCTCATTATGTTTACTGGTATTACCAAGTTATATTGTAATTAATGTCCTGAAAATGGATATTTATGCCAGCTGGTATATTATTACTTTTTATGTTATAGTCCTTGGCTTTATCTTTTTGATGAGGTTTTTAAATGGCCAATGGAAAAAAATGAGTGTCATATAACAGAACATATATTAATGAAATAATTCTTTCCGTTATTTCCTCAAATTAAATCTTTTAAAATTTAAACATCTGTATCCCTTGTAAAAAAATGAAATTGCTTGACTATTAATTCATACTAAGTATTATTTAGTAACTAATACAGCTTGTTTCTCAAATTCTATGGATAAACTAAGAGAAAAAATATACAACTTATTTCAGGATATTGACACTAAACCGGGAAGGATCCTGGATATTATCATTGTAATATTAATTTTCATTGTATCAATAATTTTTGTTATAAAGACGTATACAATACCCCGAGGCCTTGCAGTTTTTTTAGATAATATTGAGAATGCAATAGTCGGCATTTTTGTTATTGAATACATCCTTAGAATATGGTCTGCCCCAAATAGACTAAAACAGGTATTTAAATTTTATTCAATAATTGACTTTATTGCCATAATGCCAATATTCTTCTTTGCCATTGAAAGTTATCAGGTTTTACGGATCTTCAGGCTTCTTCGTCTCATACGATTCCTTGAAGGTGAGCATTTTTTCTACGCAAGACTAAACAAAACACATGTTATCATAATTAGGATAATGTATATCATTTTTGCAATAGTTTTCGTTTGCTCGGGTTTAATCTTTTATGCTGAACAAAATCAGCCCGATTCTAACATGAAAGACTTTGCTGATGCAGTATATTTCTCAATAATAACACTCACCACAGTGGGCTACGGAGATATAACTCCCGTAACAAGCTACGGCAGGTTTATAACTATTTTAATTGTGTTCAGTGGTATTATATTAATCCCATGGCAGGTAAAAGAATTAATTAAGCACCTCATAGTTCCCCACGAAAAAATAAATTTAACTTGCAAAACATGCAATCTTGCGTATCATGATGCAGATGCAATGTATTGTAAAAGATGCGGTATCAAAATAGAATGATCGCAAAAAAATAAATCATTTGGTGGTAATATTATGTCATTAGACGGTTATTCCATACCAGATTTAGTGAAAAAGCTAAATAATTTTTCTGCATTGAAATCACTGGAGTCACCGGAGATTTTAAAAGACATAACTTTCTTTTCCGATATCAATGATAGGGATTTGAAAAAACTCTCCCAAATGATAATACTCCATGAATACCGTAAGGATGATATAATCTGCAGACACGGCATGTTCGATGAAAAATTTTACATTATCCTTTCCGGTACGGTAAAGGCTGTCATACCTACTGAAAATGATCCTAAATTTGAACTTTACAACCTTGGGCCCGGCAGTTTTTTTGGAGAGGAGATTATTTTTTCGTCCGAGCCGCGTGAAAACACAATTATTGCGGAAAGTGACCTTTTTTTATTATCCATGGACTTCAAAGCCCTCAAGTTCCTGGTAAAAGTATCTAATAATGTAAAGTCACTCATGGACGACAGTTATATTGAACGCAAATTAAACAAAGATTTAAGAAGCGTCCCTGTGTTTACAAACCTCAATGACAAAGTCTTTAATGATGTCCTCAAGTGTGTGGAATTAATATCAGTACCTGAAAATAAAATCATATTTAAACAGGGTGACGGGGGCGATGCCTTTTACTTGATTCGCGAAGGTGAAATTAAAATCAATATGTCACGCCAGAATAAAGACCAGTTAATTGCAATTCTGGGTGAAGGCCAGTTTTTTGGTGAAATGTCCCTGCTTTCTGAGGACCCCAGAAACGCAACAGCGGAAACTTCAAAAATAACAGAGCTTGTTAAAATATCCAGGAATGAATTTTCAAGAATTGTTCAAAAGGACAAAAGAATGATGGACATCCTTAATGATGTTGTTTCCGAAAGGAAGGTCCATCATATTGATGTCCTCAACAATCCGGAAATTGCAATAATTACAAAAAGGCTCCTCGATTTAAACAGTTCCGTTAATAAACATCTAAATATTATATCACAGTGCGTTGTGGATACCCGTTTTGGAAGCGCCCTTCTTGCCACTCTTCCCGGGTCAAGGTATCCCTATGTATATCCCAGGGACAGTGCGTGCTCATCAAGATTTTTATACAAGCTCGCCATGAGCCCGTTAAAATCGGGTGAAATAGCATTCAGGCTGCTTGGAGAAATATCTCGCTTTATCCTGAAATGCCAGAGGGATGACGGATACTGGGGGCAGCGTTATGGAATTGATTCTCAAGACAAGGGTATTTATAAACAGGAAGACAATGTTGCCCACGGTGTGTCGATCATCTGCAGGTATTTGCTTGCTGCAAAAAACAAGGGCATTCAACTAAATGATGTGGAAATGTTCCTCAATTCAATCGACAGGGGCGCCAAATATGCAGTTGATAATTATTACCGCAATGAAATTCATCTGTTTTACTCAACCACTTCAATTCATGAATCAGCTATTGAAGAGGGATATTCAATATGGGTGAATTTTGCATACCTTCTAATGTTAAGACTCATCGAGGATGTTGCCGCTCTGTATGGTGTGCAGGACCGATTTGAAAGGGAGATGCAGTTAAAGTCCGGATTTGAATCCACAATAGATAAACTCTTTACTCATTCTGGAAGATATATCCGCAGGTTAAAACCTGATGGCGAAGTTGATTTCAGGCCGGATATAACATTACTGAGCCCCTTTTTCTTTTGTACCGGCATGATCACAAACCATTTTAGAAACGACGATATATTTGCCCAATCAATAAAATTCATTGAAGATACTTTGTGGGATCCCGACCTTGGGATGCTTCAACGCTATTTACCTTTTATTGAAGACCCGGATACTCACATTCATGCTGGAAACGGTCCATGGATACAGTATACAGCAATGCTTGCCCAATACTATTTTTTTATTGACAACACTGATGAGGGAAATAAAATTTTAGATATTATTGACGGATATATGTCGAAAGAAGGGTACCTCTGCGAACACCTTACAACACCTGAAAGGTTTTATGAGTTTAAACGGTTCGAATGGATACCAGGCAGAGATTATCTTAAAGAATTTGATCCGGATATCTTGATTCCGGGTATTCCATATGACAATATAGTTGAAGAACTTAACCATATGAAGATTTCATACAATAATGTGGAAGAGCAGTGCCTTCATGTCGGTAAGAAGGGATATATTTCCTTTGCAACACCGCTAATGTGGTCTCATTCTGAATACGCCATGGCTTTAATGATGAGTGTGGAAAGGGAATTAGATAAAATGAAATAATTATTGGGGTTATGTATATGTCGAAAATGATGGAAAGCATTCTTAATAGATATGAAGATTCTTCTTACGAATTACAGGGAAAAGCAAGAACTCTAATTTACTTTTTATTAGTATTTGTTCCCGCACAAATGGTATTTCTGATTGTATTAAATGTAACTGCAAAACGCAGTATATTTGATGCTGCAAACATGGCCATTTCTTTTTTTATAATTCTTTGCATTTTATGTAGTATTTTAATTTACTTTGGATATTATTACATCTCAGCCACCATGCTATGTATAATACTAATGGTTGGCATGTTTTATATAAATTTTTCCACAATAAAAAGTGGATCTTCGGCCCGTTTTGTGGGAAGCCTTATACCAAACCTCCCGCTTGTTGTAATTTGTATTTTATTTACAAAAAGGTATATATATTATCCCATAATACTGTTAAGTACTATTGGCATTAGCATTAATATATTTGTTTTATCAAAAGGGTTATTGACTAAAACAGAAACTGGCAGTGCAATAGGAACAATTATTTTTTCAATTGTAATTGTTTCCAGCCTTTGTATTCTAATACTTCGTGTTTACTCAAGTGCAAGAAACCGCAGGATGGAAGAAAATCTTGAGAAAAGGGAAAAGAACATTGAAATTTATAGAACTCTGATTAAATCACTAAAAGAGATATCAGAAAAAATGGATGATTCTTCAAACCAGTTATCAGACAGTTCTGATTCATTTTCCGCGAACATCCAGTCACAGGCAGCTTCAATAGAAGAGGTAACTGCAAGTATTGAAGAGATCCTTTCAAATTCTGAAAATGTAAAAAACCATGTGGAGGATCAGACCAATTCAATGTCTGACCTTATTAGGGACATGTCGGATCTTACCGATTTTATAATGGACGTAGATAAATTGGTTAACATTGCCCTTGATAAAACAGGTAATATTTCTGTCCAGGCCAAATCGGGAGGCCAGTATATAAACGAGATGAATGAAAGTATGGTTAAGATTAATTCAACATCATTAGAAATGGCCAATATACTAAACATTATCAATGATATATCCGACCAGATAAATCTCCTTTCACTTAATG
>JBHPHB010000011.1:0-34210 GCA_042569985.1 Spirochaetota bacterium
TACCTTGCGGATATTGCACTTGCCTTTCCACTTGACGGCCACCTGTAGCCATATGCCGGAATTCCAAGCCATACATTTTTGGATTTAAAATATTTTAGTATTTCAATGATATTTTTTTCCGCCCATGAATAACCTGTAACCGGCCCGGGAGCCGTCCCCGGCCTGTGATAATCATAGCACATCAATACAATTTCATCTGTAAATTCATGTATATTTTTCAGGTTGTGGAAATCCGACCATTTTTTTGGGAAACCAACCTGTGGAAATACAGCCATGGTTACAGTTTTCCCGGGGAGCCTGTTTTTCAGTTCCTTTAAAAAAAATCTTAACCTTTTAGAGTATGCAGGGGGAAGATATTCAAAGTCTAAATGAATTCCTTTAAAATGATTTTGGTTGACCAGGTTGATTATATTCAATATTAGCTTTTTTCTAAATTTTTTAGAGTTAAGTATTCTACGTCCCGTCTTTATTGAATGAAATGTTATGAGGGGATATAATTCCACATTTTTTGACCTGGAAATTGATTTTATATCATTGATTAGCCTGTTTTTTGATGACCTTATTTTCGTTGTCCCCAGTATTCTATAACCGGTTATTGATACGGTATGAAGTTTTGGAATTGTTACCTTGATGTATCTCCTTGATAGTTTCGAAGAGTGCAATACATATCCCCATAATTTTACTTCAGTTTTGTCATTTTTAATGAAACCTTTTGTTTGAAATGAAAACAATATTATTAGTATAAATATTTTTTTCATAATTGACGGCTCCCAAATTTTATGATAGATTGGTAATCCATGGATATACTAATTTACTAGTTTGTATATAATAATTCTTGACAAATATTAAATTTCAATTTTTTGTAAAGAATTATTCATCACGCGGAGGAATTGGAATTGAAAAAGTACAATGTAGTAATTCTCGGGGCGACAGGTGCTGTGGGAATGGAATTCAGAAAAATACTGCTCCAAAGAGAATTCCCAATTGAAAATATCAAATTTTTGGGCAGTTCAACTGTAGGTACGGTAGTAGATTTTGGAGACAGGAAAGTTGAAGTGGAAGCTGTAACTGATGATTGTTTTAATGGTTTTGATATAGCTCTTTTTTCTGCGGGCGGAGCTATTAGCAAAAAGGTTGCCAAAAAGGCAGCTGAAGCGGGCTGTATTGTTGTGGATAACAGCTCTGCATGGCGTATGGACCCGGAAGTGCCCCTTGTGGTCCCTGAAGTTAATCCAGACGATGTGGACTGGCATAAGGGTATTATAGCAAATCCCAATTGCTCAACCATACAGATGGTAGTTCCATTAAAGCCCATATATGACAAAGTTGGGATCAAGAGGGTAGTTGTAAGTACATACCAGGCTGTATCTGGAACCGGGCTTAAGGCAATTGAGGAATGCATGATTCAAACAAAGGATATCGTTAACGGAAAGGAAGTATCCCAGGTGAGCGTATACCCTCACCAGATAGCTTTTAATGCCTTGCCCCATATCGATGTATTTATGGATAATGGATACACTAAAGAAGAAATAAAAATGGTTAATGAGACCAAGAAGATTTTAGGTGATGATTCAGTTGAGGTTACTGCAACTACAGTGAGGATACCGGTAATATACGGGCATTCAGAATCCGTTAATATTGAGACAAAAGAAAAAATCTCGGCGGATGAAGTGAGGAATCTCCTTGGTAAAGCAAAAGGGGTAACTGTAATTGATAATCCCGAAAAAGATGAATATCCCCTGGCAATTCATGCTGCCGCAAAAGATGATGTATTTGTAGGCCGCATTAGAGATGATTTTTCAATTGATAATGGAATTAATATGTGGGTAGTTTCTGATAATATTAGAAAGGGGGCTGCATTAAATGCAATTCAGATTGCAGACCTGTTAATTGATAAAAATCTGGTTTAACTATATCGAGCTTATATACGAAGATATAGGTACACGGTAATATGTGATAGTGAGAAATATTTATGAAAAAAACTGTATTTTATTTTGATCCCAAGGCAACAAAGATGTTTGTTGAAGTGGTCAATGAGGAAGGTGAGAAAAAGAGAGTTATCTCTTCGCCCTATAATTTTGTTGCCCGCGCAGAGATTGTCGCAAGGGTTATTGACATTCAGGACGAAGATGATATTCCCACCAGGATTGACGGTGGCTATGAATATTATAATGTGGCAAAATTTCTTCCCTTAAAAGTTGATTCCGGGGTCTATTATGACGGTGAAGAAAGGGCCTATAAGGCTGCTGAATTCGGTTTTATCATATACGCTAATGGCAAACTCAGGCTTATTTCCCTTCTGTCAGTTACCCGTGACAGGGTAAAGGCATATTCCCTGATTCATCCCACAAAATTCGGCAAGATTCCCACATACAAGGATATCGAGTCATATATGTATGAGAGTAAAATAATTACCAGTGTGGGTGAAAATAATATTGAGAAGCAGCTAAAGAAAATTGATGTTAATACTCCAAAATTATCCAGGATTTTGATAGCTCAGGGTAAGGAGCCCTTGAACGGACACCAGGAATATTATGTACCTATCACAAGTTTTGAAAAGAAAGCCGGTGAAATTCTTGCAGATGGAAGGATTGACTTTAAAGAAGTTGGCGCGATAATTCAGGTGGTTAAACACCAGGAGCTGCTTACCAGGGTACCCCTGCAGAAACCCGTTGACGGGTATGATGTTTACGGTGTGAAAGCCCCTGCTGAAATTGAAGAAGTAACTGGCTATAAGAAGGGGCAGAACATTGAAAAGTCCCCTAAAGAGGAAAACATCTTTGTTGCGTCAATTGACGGCTGCATTGATGTTGATGGTAAAACTGTTTCTGTATTGCCAGTGGCCTACATCAATGGAGATGTTGATTATGATACTGGCAATATTGATTTTAATGGGTCTGTCCATATTAAGGGCTCAATTTTACCCGGTTTTACGGTAAAGGCATCAGGTGATATAATTGTTGAGAAGAATGTTGATGACGCATTCGTAAAGTCTGACGGTGATATGACAATAATGTCGGGGATTACCGGAAAGGGTTCTGCCAAGATTGAATGCGGTGGCAACCTCACGGCCAAGTACCTGTTGAATACAAAGGCTGAAGTAACGGAAGATGTTATGATTTCCGACTCAATTATCAATTCCGATGTTTTTTCCAATAAAAGGATCAATGTTGTGGCTAAGCAGGGGAAAATAATCGGCGGGAAGACAACAGCACTCTATGACATAACAGTTAATGTTGCAGGTGCACCCAATGAAACATCAACGGTTTTGACAGTGGGGAGGAACCTTTTCGTTGAAAAGGAGCTTGATGTTATTAGAAAAGAAATTACTAAATGGAGAACGGAAGTTAATGAAACCATCAGGAAATTAAAAGTCAGCTATGGGGAAGGCGTTTTTGAAAACCCCAAAGAGTACCTGTCTTATCTGCCTGCTGTAAAAAAGAAGAATTGCCTGCTTCTCCTGAAAGAACTCAATGACGGTAACAAGGAATTGAAGTCTTTAACCGAGCAGAGTAAAGAAATCGAACAAAAACTTAAGCTTGATCAAGACCCGGTAATAGCTATTAAAGATAAAATCTATCCCGGTGTTGTTTTAAATATTAAAAAAAGTGTGAGAAAAGTTGAAGAAAGAATGGATAATGTTAAGTTTTATGAAGATCCCGAAGAAAAGGTCATTCGTTTCACATCTGCCTCGTAAATTCCTTCTGAAGTATTAAAATTTACCTTTTTTTACATAATAGTAAAGAGTATGGTGTAATTGGTTTTTCCATAATTTTAATCATGAATAAAACCATTTACACCAAAATATGTACCATCAAGGGAACATCCCCGTTAATTTATAGAGGTTCCCTGTAATTATATTTGACAAAAGACAGTATATTTAAGTTTAATGTCATTGGTCGAGATAGTTTGTGGTTTATTAGAAAAACTAAATTTTGCAGATGTCGGCTTGTTATAGCCTTTAATATTATTTTCGTGGAGGTTCATCATGTTTGGTGGATTAGGTATTCCGGAACTTGTAATAATCTTTTTAATCATTCTGGTACTTTTCGGTGCAAATAAAATTCCAAAGATCGCAAAGGATATCGGCGGCGGCATAAGGGAATTCAAGAAGTCCATATCCGGTGAAAAAGATGATGAGGACGAAGACGTTAACGAAAAAGAGAAATGAAAAAAAAACATAGTGATTATTTTGAATTGTTAAAGAAGAGAATAATTGACGATCATATATTAACCCCTGAATTGTCGGAACTATATAAATCTTTATTTTTATTTCATGAGAAATACATTGAAAAACTCAGCAGTTTAGATTGGAAAGTTCAATTTGTTAATAAGAACAATAAATTACCTTTAATTAATTCATCTAAAATTAAGTTTACCCCTGAAAATAGATCGTCACTGCAGGAATCTCTCTTCGAGCTCATTGATATCGTAACAAAGAACCAGGGAGGCCTTGATTTTTCCCGCATGGTTGATGTTCTTAAGGATAATGAAAGACATTACGAGGACATAATTAAAAATCTATTGTCAGGTGAGTTTGAGGAACTCCAAAAGCTTTCCAGGGAGTTTAAGATGGGAATAGAGGAACTCATATTTCTATCAATAAACTGGTTTAAGCCGTTTTTAATTGCAGTTAGAAACATGTATTGTGATACAATTGATACGTCAGGTTGGGAAAAGACTCATTGCCCTGTTTGCGGATACTTTTCTGACATTTCAAAGATTATAGAATCCAGGGATAATGCACGCATGCTCCATTGCGGTTTTTGTGAGTATGAATGGAAATTTCCCAGGCTGGTTTGTGCTGTTTGTGAAAATAAAGATATGGATACCCAGGGGTATTTGGTCCATGAGGATGATGCAAGGTATAGAATAGATTATTGCGATAAATGTATGGGTTTCATAAAAACTATACGAATACCCGGGAAAGATGAAGAAAGCAGGTATGACCTAACCGTAGAAAATCTTATAACCAATTTTTTAGATGCTTCAGCAATTGAAATGGGTTATAATAGACCATAGAAAAATCTTTTAAAAATATTCTTGGTAAATTAAAATTTTTCAACAGTGTTGTCTTATATTTTTGATAATGATCATAATATCAGGTTCAAATAGTATTCTGGCCAGATCTCTGGTAAAACGATTCAAAGATGAAGAGATATATTCTTTTGATAAAGACATAAGGGATATTGAATTTATTAAGGCAGTATTAAGCGAAAAATCCCCCAGTGTTTTTATCAACTGTACAGAATTCCACAACCCCGATGAGGCAGAATACAAGCAGGATGAAGCATATGATATAAATGGCTTTGCCGTTGGAAAAATTGCTAATATCTGTAAAAACATTAATGTATACTTTGTTAATATAAGTTCATCCCGTGTTTTCGGCGGGGAGGGGAATAAGCCCTTCAGCGAGGATGATGTAGCCAGGCCGGAATCAGTATATGGCGATTCAAAGCTATTGGGTGAAAAGTTAATTGCTCAATCAGGATGCAGGTACCTCATTGTCAGAATGACAGATATCTATGGTTTCGAAAGGTCACCTTTACTCATGGCAATTGATGATATTCATAATGGTATAAGCATTGATGTTTGCAGGGAAAATTATATCAGCCATACATATTCTCCTGATGCGGCAGGGGCGGTGTATAATTTAGTTCAGAATGATGGACAGGGCATTTTCCATTTTTGTCAGAGTGGTTATTCCAGCACAAAGGAATATTATGAATGGGGATTAGATAAATATTATGCCGAAAGAAATTCCATGCTGGAATTTGCAATAAATGAGATTGACCTTTCCGGCATTCCAACAGTTGCTGAGGAGCTGAAGTTCAATGTACTTGATACGGCAAAGTATAGTAATTTCACAGGTGCTGCCGTGAGGGATTGGAAAGCGGCCCTTGGGGATTATATAACAAGCTATTTGTTGGCTAAAGATAATCAGTATTAGTAATGGAGGAGTATTATGAAATTATATAAGATTGATGAAACCGGTGAGAAAATCCTCGAAATTTTATCAACAGATGCAAAGGCAACTGCTGATGAAATAGCTAAACAGATTAATATCAAAGAAGAGGAAGTAAAAAAATATATAGATAAATATGAAAAGGATAAAATAATTTTGGGCTATAAGGCCCATGTAAACTGGCAGCGCATAAGGCAGCATGACGTTAAGGCCCTTATTGAAGTAAAAATTATACCTGAACGCAAGGTTGGTTTTGATGCCGTTGCGGAATCGATTTTCCGTTTTCCCGAGGTTACAGCTGCCTACCTGCTTTCTGGAGGATATGATCTTTTGGTACTGGTTGAGGGCGAAAACCTCAATGAAGTGGCGCTCTTTGTTTCTGAAAAGCTTGCAACGGTTAAGGGAGTTCAGTCAACTGTATCCCATTTTCAGTTAAAAACATACAAGGAAGATGGCATTGTATTTATTGAACAGAAAGAGGCCAAAAGGCTTCCTGTGACACCATAAATTATTTATTTTTGTGTTAAAAGATTAAAGTAAGATATAATAGGATTTCACACGAAGCTCACGAAGCTCACGGAGATAAATATTCATTAAATAAAATATCAATAATAATTTGATATTCAATTGAAATAATAATATTTGATTAATTCAATTAAACCTTTGTGAACTTTGTGAACTTTGTGAGCTCTGTGTGAGTTGTTTATTTTTTTACCTGATTTATGTAATATATATATATAATTCTTTGAGATTTTACTGATTAATTGTTTATTATTTTTTAAGGTAATTTGTACGATGAAAAATGAAATTAACAGGATCGAGGTTTTTTACAGGGATATTGATCCCCGCGGCGAGGTAATAAAAGATAAATTCAGGGATATGGGATACAATATTTCCAGTGTTTATATATCTGATAATTATTTAATTAATGCCCAATTATCCAGAGAGGATGTATCCGCAATTGCCAGGGCTCTTAGTCAGATGGTAACGCAGGATTATATAGTCAATGAGCCCCATATGCCCGAAGATTTTGATTTTGCCATTGAAATTGGTTTTCTTCCCGGTGTTACAGATAATGTTTCCCATACCGTGAGGGAGACAATTGAAGACCTCTTAACAACCAAGCTTGACCATGATACATCGGTTTTTTCTACAATAACATATTTTTTCAGGGGTTTAGCTGAATTTGAAGAGGCAAAACAGATATCGGGAGAACTGTATAATCCCCTTATCCAGAGGATGAAAATTCTTTCAAAAAATGATTATATAAAAGATGGCGGTATGGGGAAAGTTCTGCCTATCGTCAGGATCTCAGAAACGCCCGAAGCGCTTACAGTTGATCTTAATATCCCCGGCAATGAATTACTAAAAATAGGAAAAGAAGGAATACCGGATAGTGACGGGGCAAGAAGAGGCCCCCTGGCCCTTGATATGATATCGTTGAACACCATAAAGGATTATTTCTACAATATTGAAAAAAGGGACCCCACGGACATCGAGCTTGAATCTATTGCACAGACATGGAGTGAACACTGCAAACATACAATCTTTGCAGCTGAAATGGATGAAGTGAAAGATGGAATTTTTGATGCATATATTAAAGAGGCCACTGTAAGGATCCGCCGGGAAAAAGGGGAAAAGGACTTTTGCCTTTCTGTTTTTAAGGATAATGCCGGGGGCATCGAATTTGATGATGACTTCATAGTATCTGATAAGGTTGAAACCCATAACAGCCCAAGTGCACTGGACCCATTTGGCGGAGCCATTACGGGTATTGTGGGTGTAAACAGGGACTCTATCGGATTTGGTATGGCATCAAAGCCCATTGCAAACAGGTATGGTTTCTGTTTTGCAGATCCATTTGATCAAAAACCACTCTATAAGGACCGGGATGAAGGCTCACAGCTGCTTTCACCCAGGAGGATCCTTGAAGGCGTTGTCCATGGCGTAAATGTCGGTGGAAATCATTCGGGAATTCCAACTCCACAGGGTTTTGTCTATTTTAATGAGAGATATAAGGGGAAACCGCTTGTGTTTGTTGGAACTGTGGGGTTAATCCCAAAGACAGTAAACGGCATATCAGCCGTGTATAAAAAAGCACAGGATGGTGATTGCATTGTCATGATTGGCGGAAGGGTAGGAAGGGACGGAATACATGGTGCAACATTTTCTTCGGAAGCCCTTAATTCGGGCAGTCCCGCCACTGCAGTCCAGATTGGTGATCCCATAACTCAAAAGAAAATGTCAGATGCTGTAGTCAAGGAGGCCAGGGACCTTGGCCTCTACAGTTCAATTACAGATAACGGTGCGGGAGGGCTTTCATGCTCTGTTGCCGAAATGGCAAGGGAATGCGGCGGTTTTGAGGTCGACCTTGAAAAGGTCCCCTTAAAGTATCCAGGCCTTTCTCCGTGGCAGATATGGGTCAGCGAGTCCCAGGAGAGGATGACCTTTTCCATACCCCCGGAAAAGATTGAAGAATTCAACGGCCTCATGCAGAAGAGAGGCGTTGAGTCAACTGTTATTGGTAAATTTAATAGCGGCAACCGGGGAGTTGTTAAGTTCAAAGGTGAAAAGATCTTTGACCTTGATATGAACTTTCTCCACGATGGATTACCAAAAAAAGTTTTAAAAACAACATACACCAGGAAGCCGGAAAAGGCCCCCTCTTTTGATGAACCTGAAAATATGACTGAAGTTTTTTATGACATGGCATCAAGGCTCAATACTGCAAGCTTTGAATTTATATCATCTCAATATGACCACGAAGTGCAGGGCAATTCAGTTATTAAGCCGCTCCAGGGCAGGGGAAAAGTTAATGGTAACGCAACAGTTATCAGACCGCTACCGGATTCACATAAAGGGGTTGTTATGTCCCAGGGCCTCTATCCTTCCTATAGTGATATTGACACTTACTGGATGGCAGCCTGTTCAATTGATACCGCAGTTAGAAATGCAATCTCCGTAGGCGGCAGCTTAAAGGTTATGGCATTGCTTGATAATTTCTGCTGGTGTGATTCCACAAACCCCGAAAGGTTGGGTCAGCTCAAGGAGGCGGCCCGGTCATGTTATGATTTTGCGGTTTCCTACGGGACACCCTTTGTGTCGGGAAAGGACAGCATGTTTAACGATTTTAAAGGCTACGATGAGGACTTCAATGAAGTAATGATATCGGTGCCTCCAACGCTTCTCATATCATCTATTGGTGTCTTGGAAGACATAAACATTTGCCAGAGCATCGATTTTAAGTGCCCCGGCGATCTTATCTATGTAATAGGAACAACCGGTGATGAAATGGGAGGTAGCGAGTACCTTTCATATATGGGTGAGTCAATATCGGGTAAAGGATACATGGGAATTAATGTTCCACGTGTAAACTCCGAAGAGTTTAAGAAAACTTATGTCGCATTTGAGAAAGCCCTTGAGAAGCGGCTCATCACTTCCACCATAAGTATTGAAAGGGGAGGGCTGGGTATTGCGCTTATGAAATCTTCCCTTGCAGGCTTACTGGGGTTGTCGGCAGACCTGTCACAAATGCCGCTTAACGGTATAGAAAGAAATGATGGCGCGCTTTTTTCTGAATCCCAGGGGAGGTTCCTTGTTTCAGTTGAACCGGCGAAAAAAAAGAAATTTGAAAAGCTTTTTTCGAAGATTCCCATGGGGTTGATTGGAACTGTGTCCGGTGATAAAAAAATATCAATTAAGGGTATGGGCGGTAAAAATATTATTGATGCCGACATAGATGAATTGATGAAAAAATATAAGGGCATATTTAAAGGATTTTAAAAACAAAAATGGCTAAACCAAAGACAATAGTATTAACCGGTTACGGGATCAACTGCGATGAGGAGACAAAGTATGCCTTTGAAAGGGCCGGTTCTCATGCGGATATTGTACATATCAATGACCTCATTGATTCCCCGGGGAAACTTGATAATTACGAGATATTCTCATTCCCCGGAGGTTTCTCCTATGGTGATGATACGGGCAGCGGAAAGGCGCTGGCCAACAGGATAATGAATAACCTCATAGATGAACTGAGGGGGTTTTTAGAGCGCGATACGCTTATGCTGGGAATTTGCAATGGTTTCCAGGTAATGGTAAATATTGGCGTTATACCCTCGTTGGTTAAATCTATTGGAGAGGCAGAGGCTGCCCTTGTCCATAATAAGACCTTCAGATATCAATGCAGGTGGGTTGACTTAAAGATTAATGATAAATCGAAATCGGTTTTTACAAGTGGGATTGAAAGCCTTCATATCCCCGTGGCTCATGGTGAAGGAAATTTCTTTGCTCCCGGGGATATACTGGAAGAAATTGAAAAGGAAAATCTTGTTACCATGCGTTATACAAAAACTGACGGCACCCACGCTGCAGGTGAGTTTCCCTTTAATCCCAATGGTTCCCTTAATGATATTGCTTCCATATGTGACAGCAGTGGAAGAATAATGGGCATGATGCCCCATCCCGAGCGGGCCATTCTTTTTTCACAGAGAGATGACTGGACATATTTAAGGGAAAAGATGGAGAGAGATGGAAAGAAGATCCCCGAAGAAAGTGAGGGAATGAAAATATTTACAAATGCAGTTGATTATTTTTCATAATTGCCCCCCAAACCCCCCGGAGGGGGGCTGTATTAAATAAAAGAAGAGATAACTATGAGTTTCAAATACATCCAAACCCTGCCTTCAGTAGATGAAATTTTGCAGTCACTTCCTTTGCCTGAAGATTTAAGTAAAATTAAAAAACAACGTGATAAAGAAATTAGTGATGTCTTTTCCCAAAGGGATGATCGTTTTATTTTAATCATCGGTCCCTGCTCAGCACATGACGAAGATGCATTATGTTCTTATGTTTCAAAACTGGCTGGCCTCCAGGAAAAGGTGAAAGATGAAATCATTATTATCCCCAGGATATATACAAATAAACCCAGGACCAGGGGGACCGGATACAAGGGTATGCTCCATCAGCCGGACCATCAGAAAAAACCGGATATGGCAAAGGGGCTTGAGGCCATAAGAAAGATGCACATAAGGGCGCTTTCCGAATCTCATTTGAGTTCGGCAGATGAAATGCTCTATCCTGAGAACTATCCCTACCTGGAAGATTTACTGTCCTATGTTGCAGTCGGTGCCAGGTCGGTTGAAAACCAGCAGCACAGGCTTACGGTGAGCGGCCTTGAAGTTCCAATTGGGATGAAGAACCCCACATCGGGGGATTTTAAGGTCATGCTATATTCAATAAGTGCTGCACAGAGCCCCCATATATTTGTATACAAGGGCTGGGAAGTGGAAACAGACGGGAACCCCCTGGCACATGCTGTTCTGCGCGGGTCAGTTGACTGCGGGGGTAACCACATACCCAATTATCATTTTGAGGACCTCATAGAGCTTACAGACATGTATGAAAATGCCGGGCTTAAAAATCCGGCCGTAATTGTTGACACAAACCACTCAAATTCGGGCAAAAGATATTATGAACAGCCCCGCATTTCCATGGAGGTCATGAGGAGCCGTGAAGATTCTTCAAGGCTTAAGAAGATCGTATTGGGACTCATGATAGAGAGCTACCTCCTTGAAGGCTCCCAGGATTCAACGGGCAGTGAGTTTGGAAAGTCCATTACCGACCCCTGCCTGGGATGGGAGGATTCGGAGAGGCTGGTAATGGATATTGCCGAGATTTTGTAATTGCCTCCTGAATAAGAAAACATCTCTTACCTGTATATGAAATCATGTTAATTACCGCTTTTTCTCGGCAGACCGTTTGTCTTGAACCTTATCCATGAAATCCGGAGTAATGACGGTGATCTCTTCTTTTTTTGCGGCATCAACAACACCGCTTATGACACGCTTAAGAAAAATATTAGGCACCCTGACAATTTTTTCACAGGCTTCCTTTTCCCATGTGATATCCGGATCGAAACGGCTGCAGGCGTACATGACTGTTTCAATGGGTGCTGCCTTGCTGCCAGGGACCTCAATGGAATAGGGCCTGGAATTTCTTGAAAACCAGAATCGGATATTGTCTCTATAGCCATAATCGACAGGAATTCGGGGAAACCCTTTGCCCCTGAAAAGACGGTCCTTCCATTTTTTCCTCATGACTATTTTTTCAATCGACAGTATAAAATGTGATGACCGCGAAGCAGGAATAGGCTTGAGAGGATGACTGCTGTCCCAGGTGCATTCAAAAACCTGAAATGACTCTTCAACAATACCGGGATAGCCCGATAATCCTTCAGGCGGTGTGTCATTGCGTGTTGACGGCCTCAGGGTAAAGATGCTGTTTTTCATCTTCTCCTCAGTGGTTTCACCGGGATGACCAAGTATTATACAATTCTTCATGTACTTCTTTTTGTTTGGGATAAAGTTGAGGGCGCATACTCCAGTCCTGGTGATATTAACGGCAGTATTGCTGTCGCTTCGGGAAATGAGCATCATGAAATGCTTATCTCCGTCTGTAACAACAATATAAGGGAAACAGAGTGAATAGGGGCCCAGGTTGGTTGAGCCGTATTCATTGATAGTGCTGACCAGCACAACCGGCATGGGATAGAAGCTGGAAGTCTGGTAAAAATTATCCAGCACGCGGATTTCGCTAAATTCTTCGGACATTTTATTATCCTCCTAAATTAGAATGAATATCTGTTATATGGCTTTAATATTGGAAGTGCAATTACAGGCATTCCAATATTTAGAAAAGTATGTACCAGGGCCATGAGTATAACGCCAACGACAACTTGCGCCTGGTTAGTATTAACGTTAGAAAGAAAATCCGAAGTCTTTATAATAGATTCTATAAGTCCACTTCCTATTCCATAGGAAAGAAATGTTAATATAAAAAATATTCCAAAAATTCTGGCGGCGATTTTGTTTGAATTCATATTTATGCTTATAACCTTATATTAAATTGCATTACACAATATGTAAATTATTTAATTTGTAAAGCAATTATTATATACGTTTTCAAATGTTATATCTTTAAAAATTAAAGACACAGTTCAGGGATCTGCATCTATGGAAGCCTGTGACAAATACACTGCAACTGCATGTTAGGCTCTTATTGTATAGTGGCTAAAATTATATTGTTATCGCCTGTTTTCTTTCTCAGAATAAGTATACAATAACTCAGTTCTAAACCCCGTAGCTGAAGCAAGAGAAGAAAAAAAATCATTTAGCTTTTTGTCGTCCCCGGGAGAATTATTCTGGGGATTTGTTTTATTTACGAATAAGGTCCAACCTGCTTCAGGGTGTTCAGGGAATTTTTCTTTTCCATCTAAATCTTTATTGGGATAAATGTCAAAGTACCAGCCCGGATGTTGTTTCAAAAATTGACAATAGTAATGGGAATAATTTGGTTCGTTTTCAGGATGCTCCGGATCGGTTAACCCTGATGGTTCCCATTTATACATTTTTCGATAATCAAGACTTTTTAGAAATTTGTTGAGGTTTTTAACAAGAACCTTTTCATCTTCGGGGTTACAATAAAAGCCATATTCCATTGCTTCCATGATTTCTCCTGAGCCTCGTATTTACTAAATTTCATTTCAATATATGGAGATTATTTATTCTCTCCAGTGTTCCGGTTTATTCAATTCGTTAGCACAAATAATCGTTCCTGGCCTGCATTGTGTTCCTTGGGGATCCAGGGATTGAACCATCCATGCATTTGCAAATTCTTCAGGTATTGGAAATGGTGCGGAATAACCTTTTTTTTTGGCATCAGGTACAAAACCGAATTTTGGATAATATTCCATATGGCCTAAAACAAAAACCATTTTTGAGCCCATTTTTGTCAGCCCCTTTAAGCCTTCCCTGATTAATAGGCCGCCTATTCCCATTTTTTGGTACTCCGGTATTATAGCCAGAGGTGCAAGTATATGAAGCAATGGCTGACTTATCATTTCAGCAATATATACTCTGGTAAATAAAATATGTCCAATTGCTTCATTCTTGTTGAATGCGAGCAATGAAAGAATTGGCTCAGCTGTTTTATCATTTAAAAGGTCTGCCCTTAACTTGGCCTCTTTATCATATCCAAATGCCTGTTTTTCGACTTCCATAATATGGTTAAAGTCATCTGTTTGTGATTCTCTGACCTGGATATTATTTAAGTCCAAATTTATTTACCCCTTTTATTATTTGGGTGTTTTGAAACTGAAGGAGGCAATATTGATTGCCCTCCGTTTTGTAAAACGATGCACCAATTTGATTAGCCAAAAGGATGTATGGTTTGTGAGCTATTTTAAAAATATATTACTTTTAAAATATAGTTACTTACATAATGCATTATTTAATTCTTCAGGACTATTATATTTAAGATTGAAATTACTATCTCCAAGGGGACTTCCATGGGGAGACCCCTTCATGCCGTGTGCGTTTTGAGTAGTTTGCCAGGTTATTGTAATTCGAAGAATATTGTCAGCTACAGACCATTTTCCAGATTTAAATTTGTAGGCAATGGAAGCACCTGCAGTTGAGTAACTTGAAATGATAATATTATTTCTTTTTAAAGTCAAAACCAATTCTGGATCCTTACCCCAATCACTGATATCAATACATAATTTTTTCCCAATGAAAGATGTATAATCTTTGATTTTCTTGTTTTGTTTTACAATTTCACGGAAATATGGTAAACTTCTAATATTGTCTAAATCCGAATCGTTTAAATATTTCAATACATATTTCTTATCTATTTCCATTGCCTTTTTTAAAGCCTCAATGGCATCTTCTTTTTTATTATCCAGAGAATAAGAGCATGTAATATTAAAATAACCTTTTATAAACGAATTATCTTTTGCAATTGCGTATTTAAATAATTTTTGTGAATTCATGTAATCTTTCTTTTTATGAAAAGAAAGTCCAATTTTATTAAGTTCTTCCACGGTTTTGTTCTTATATTCTTCAGGAATAATAGCAGTTTTTGAAATATTTATTTCTTCAATTAGTTTCTCTTTATCTGCCTGCTGATTTTTACAATTAAAACTAATTGAAATTGATAATATAATAACGAAAAGAAATAATTTTTGCACAGACATGATTGACCTCCTGAAGGTTTAAATAATTTTAATGCTATTCCGGCATATTACATTCTTTGGCTATCGTTTACACCGCTAAATATGGTATATGCACCTTTCAGTATTAATGTCAAATATAATTTTTATGCAGCAGCTACCTGAACCTGTACATCACATTTAAAGAAGCCCCATAAACATGGTCATACATTTCTGTATATTTAATAGATTCTCCCTCTCCCTTGTACTCTCCCTCTAATACTATCATCTGGTACCTGAAGCCAAGGACTACCAGTATATCGCCACCGAAAATTGCAACAATGGAGGGTTCAATATTAAGGCCCCAGCCGTAGAGGTCCATTTTTCCCTTTGTACTAAATGATTTACTGGCATCGGGATTATCTATATCGGCATCAAAATAATAATCTCTTTTCATATTATAATCCATGTTACCCTTTAAATAGAGGCCCGATATATTTGCGGAAAGAACAAAAATATCAGAAAGGGGGAGTGAAAAACCAACTCCCAGGGCAGGGCAATGATTGAAAATTTCACCTTTTTGTACGCTTGAATTGTAATGTGTTGAATTACCGTCTGAATAATTTTTTTCAATACCCTCATGCTTCATCTCCATATCAATGGGTTGAAACTTATATCCCACAAATACCTTTAGCCAGCTTAAAACTGAATAGCTCAGTGCAACATCAAGATCATGGCGTTTTATTATTGCAGAGCCAACCTGTCTGAAAAACAGGTCATCACCATAGACAAGCCCCCTGTCTTCATATTTGAAGTCCGAGCCAAGGACCCCGTAAAGGTATGATGCACTGAAAGTTAGTTCATTTGTAATCCTAACAGAGCCACTGCCCCCGTACATGAATCCACCTCCCAGTTGAACACTGTGTATACCCAGGTAACGGTCACCTACTGTTTGTCCCACATCCTGCAGCCAGGGCATCCAGTTTACATACCAGACCTTACCGCCAATTATATATTCCATGGAGTATGATTTTGCTTTTGGGAAAATCAAAAAACAGAATGCAAAGAGAAAGATTATAAACAGTTTTTTCATGAGTTACCTCTTTTTATTATTATCTGTGTATAAAATAATTTATTATCTTGATTTATCAAGAACAATTTCTTGTTTGTTAAATGGTAATAGTCCTGTTATTTGTCAAGCCACTCTGTCTCATCCCAGAACCCTCCGGCCATGTCCTCGCAGGCATTTTGATCAATCCCATTTCCAAAAAAATAAGACAGGCCCGGTTCACCTGTATCCCATGCCAGGCAGTATGGTTTTGGCGGGATACAGCTATTCACTGATGCGTTGCCGTCTGAATTGATTTCACAGAAAATGACAAATATATTTGACAGGGTAGAATCAATTTCGATAACTGTATGGCTGCAGACATTATAACCATCATCTATATATGAGCAATAATATTCATTACCTGCAATATTGCCGTTATCATTACAGCCTGTATGAATAGTGGAAAAGATAAAGGCCAGGCATATGATTATTAAAATAGTATTTTTCACTTTTTGCTCACAGGTTCTTTTATTGGATTTTGATCAAACTAATAAGAATATAAATCCATTTAAGATTATAATCAAAAGCTAACAGGGATTATTATAAAGTCAAATATTAATTTCCTGACTTAAAGCCCCGGAGGGGGCTTAATCCCTTTTGTAAAGGGAAAAATACCTCTGCAACTTTTTGGGCGGGTAAAAAGAGATGAGGATTGTGGTTATATAAATATAACTGATGTGAGGCAATTGAAAGTATGAGTTTAAATAATTTCAGTGATATTATAAACGGTGCTGGCACCAATATGTTCTTCGCCCTTCGCAAATAGTTTTATCTATTATGCCCTACCCGGGCAGGGTAATTCCCCTTTTCTGAAAAGGGGAAACTAATGCCACTTTTGAACGGGCAAAAGTGGCCAAAACCCGCGCCTCTAGGCCGGCGTGGCCCAAACTTTTATAAATTGGTGTCAACAAGTTGTTGCTGATGTAAAAGCATCCTGCTTTAATCAGCAATGCTCGGCATCCCTGCCTCGCTTCATTAGTACTTGTCTGTAATGGATGCTTTTAGTACAGCGGTGATAAGCATCGATAAACACGATGTTTTTAATGGTTCTGCGGGATCGCTTCGCGAGCGAAGCTGGACAGCGCCCTGAGCGCGCCCTGGGCGGAGCCGAAGGGCGAAGTCGAAGTAAGCGAAGAAGTGAGGTGTATGGGGAGCGGTAAAAAAAAGTATTATAAATATTACTCAACTAAAATGACAGGCAATCTTGTGATTGTCCTCACCGGTGATAAGCTCCGGTGCATCAACATAACATTTATCCTGAGCAATGGGGCAGCGCGTATTGAAAACACATCCCTTTGGGGGATCAATGGGGGAGGGTATTTCTCCTGTTAGTTCTATGGCACCTTCTGTCTTGTTATATTCGGGCACTGCACTTATGAGGGCCTTTGTATATGGATGCTTTGGATTATTAATGATCTCATCAGTTCTTCCAATTTCCATTACCTTCCCCAGGTACATAACCAATATGCTGTCAGCAATATACCGGGTAGCCGCAAGGTCGTGGGAAATAAAGATATAGGTGAGGTTATATGTCTTTTTCAATTCATTGAGAAGGTTTATTATCTGTGCCTGTATGGAAACATCAAGTGAACTGACGGGCTCATCGCAAATTAGAAGCATGGGATTTATTGATATGGACCTGGCAATGGATATTCGCTGCTTCTGGCCCCCGCTGAATTCATGGGGATACCTGTGGATCATGTCGGGACTTAACCCCACCTTTTCTATCAGGTGAAGCACCCTTTTTTGTATTGTACCTTTTGTAAGATCGGACTCAAAGATTTTAATGGGGATGGAAATGATATCCCCCGCGGTAAGCCTTGGGTTCAGTGACGAATGGGGGTCCTGAAATATCATCTGCATATTTTTACGAAATGACTTAAGCTCCTTTTTGCTTAAACCTGTTATATCCCGGTTCTCAAAACACAAAGTCCCCGAAGTAATATTGACAAGTCTCATTATACCCCTGGCCAGAGTTGATTTGCCGCATCCGCTTTCACCAACTATTCCCAGTGAAGATCCCCTTTCCAGCGAAAGATTTATTCCGTCAACCGCCTTCAGGAATTTCCCTGTTCCCGTGAAAGTTCCCATGCTTCTAACGGGATAATGTATTTTTAAATCTTTTATGTTAAGTAATGGCAATAGTCACTCCTTTACAATATACACCGCATTATATGTTCATTGCCCAATTGTTTAGCAGGTATATCTCCCAGCCTGCATGCTTCTTTTGAAAATTCACACCTGGGCTCAAAGGGGCATCCCGCTGATAAATTCATCGGATCGGGCGGGCTGCCCTTGATTGAATGGAGCAGCCCGTTATTTTCACCTGAAATATGAAGTTTTGGAATACATTTTTTAAGCGCCATGGTATATGGATGTAAGGGTTTCTCAAAGATATCCTCAGGTGAACCGTATTCCATCATCTGTCCTGCATACATGACAAGAATATAATCTGAAATAATGGAAATTAGCTCGAGGTCATGCGTTATAAATACAATGGCAGTGTTTAACTCACCCTGAATTTTATTGAACAGTTTTATTATCTGGGATTGCACTGTTACGTCAAGGGAGGATGTGGGTTCATCGGCAAAAATGAGGCTGGGATTGCATGTAAGGGCCGTTGCAATCATAACCCTCTGTCTCATTCCTCCGGAAAGTTCATGGGGGTAGCTTCTTAAAACTGATTCTACATCTGCAATATGTACATACTCCAGCATCTCAAAGGCTTTTTTAAGGGCATTCTTTTTCCCTGCTTTTTTATGATAAATATAGCCCTCAATCATTTGCTGGTCAATGCGGCGGTATGGGTTAAGGCTGTTCATTGGGTCCTGGAATATCATGGAAACAGTATTTCCGCGGATTTCCCGCATCCTCGATTTTGACATGTCCCTGGTCTCTTCACAAGAAATTTTTATTGAGCTCTTTTTCCCAATCCTGGCCGTAGATTCATGGAGCAGCCCCATGACTGCAAGGGAGCTTACGGTTTTTCCGCTTCCCGATTCCCCGGCAATTCCAAGTGTCATGCCTGCACCGATATTATATGACAGGCCGTTGACGGCATTGATGGTGCCTTCCCTTGTTTGGAATTCAACTGAAAGATTTTTTATTTCTAATACAGGTTTCATAATTTACAGCACTTATTTAGTTTTTGGGTCAAAGGCGTCTCTCAGGCCGTCGCCGATGAAATTCATAAAAAATATGATTAAAGAAAAGATTATACCCGGATATATTATGGGCCATGAATAGCTCGTTAGAACAGCGGCCCCGTCGGATATCATAATACCCAGGCTCACATCGGGCGGTGATACCCCCAGGCCGATAAAGCTCAAAAATGCCTCAAGTAGTATGATCTGCGGTACAAGCAGCGTTGAAAATACAATAACGGGCCCCATTATGTTCGGTATCAAATGCCTGAAAATTATTCCCAGTTTATTTTCCCCGTTTGATATGGCGGCCAGGACAAATTCTTTTTCCCTTAGAGAAAGAATTTGTCCCCTCACAATCCTTGCAAGGACAATCCAGTAGACAAGCCCCAGCCCGATGAAGATTAGAATGATCCGCCTTCCGAAAAATACCATGAGGAGTATGATGAGAAAAATAAAGGGTATGCCGAAGAGGAAGTCAACAATCCTCATCATAACCTGGTCGGTAAGTCCGCCCATATATCCCGATATGGCCCCGTATATTATCCCTATAAAGAGGCTCACCATTGTAACGCTCAGTGACAAAAGAAGGGAAAGCTTAATACCGTATATGAGGCGGCTGAAAATATCCTGCCCCAGTTCGTCAGTTCCGAATATATGCGCAAGTTTTGACATATTGAAAAATAAGATTATGCCTTCCGCGTTTAAATGTGATATGGATTTATCAAAGAGTTTTTGGGCACGGGGTTTTGCCGCCATTCTTTTTGTATTATCACCGGTGAAATTATTTTGAGTACCGCTGTTGAATATATTGTCTTCTTTCCTTTTTGTTTCTGCCCATTTTATTATTCCTGTCTTGTATTTTTTACTGATAAACAGCTTATACCAGGTTGGAGGCATATTTTGATTTTTTAAAATACCTTCGTCGTAGGAATAGGGTGCGGTGATATTAGAAAGAACGGAAAATACAAATAGCAGGAGGATGAATATTAAGCCGGAAAGGGCTACCTTATTGTCAAAAAACTTGCCCATACTTTTTGATATGAGGGATGACCCCTTAATATATATATATGAATCCTCGGGATGGCCAATCTTTTTATTTATGTCTTTTGGAGATGATACCATAGGGCTATGTACTCTTCCTTATCCTGGGATCTAAAAACATATAAATAATATCAACGACAAGATTAAAAAATATCACAAGTGAACAGTAAAAAAGTATCATGCCAAGGGCCATTGTATAGTCCCGTGCAAAGGCAGAATCCACAAACTGGCGGCCTACACCGGGTATCACAAAGATCTTCTCTATAATAAGCCCCCCGCCAAGCATACCGGCAGAAGCGGGCCCAAGGTAGGAGATGACAGGAATTAATGCGGGTTTTAGACAATGAAAAATAACGATCCTCCACGTGGGGAGCCCCTTGGCCTTTGCCGCCTGTATGTATTCGGAATGAAGCACATCAAGCATTGAGCCGCGCGTGAGCCTTGCAATATTGGCAATATAAAAAAGGCTCAGGCAGATGGATGGGAGTATATAGCTGGCCGGTGTATTTAGGCCTATGACGGGCAGTAATTTCAGCTTGATTCCGAAGATGAGAAGTAATATTGGGGCAAGGACCAGGTTGGGAATCGATATGCCTATCATGGCAACGGACATTATGGCATTATCAAACCATGAGTTGTGGTAAAGGCTTGCTAAAACCCCAAAGAGTATGCCGAAAAAAACCGCCAGTGCAATTGCAATAAGGCCAAGGCGCAGTGTAAAGCCCATGCCGGAGCTGATTACATCATTAACACTGAGATGTGATACCCTGAAACTTGGGCCAAGGTCGAACTTTATCAACCCTTTTACGTAGTAAACATATTGGGTGAAAATCGGTTTATCCAGGTGGTATTTTTTTTCAATTGCCTTCTTAATGTTGGGTGGAGGTGCTTTTTCAGCATCAAAGGGCCCTCCCGGTGCAGCCCTCATCATGAAGAAGGACACCGTTATTATAGCAAATAATGTAAGCAGGGAAGCGAGAATTCTCTTTATTATACTAACGAGCAAAATATTATCCTTTTCTCAATCTAACAATTACATATTTTAAGGAGACAACTTCATATTTATCCTGAATTAATATACATGATATAATTATTTTCCTTTCATGGTCAAGCAAAAAGAGGGGGACTTGATATGTTCCCGAAAAGCTCACATATTCATGAGTTTTTTCCCCGTAGCATTGCCATGATTCTTACTTGACTTTTCATGTTATACTTATAAAATATCAGCATAATAAACCTGGGCAATATTAATGAGAATAATTAAGATAGTATTAATTCTAACAATGGCAGGTTTTTCCGTCCACCTGTTTTCACAGGAAAAAAAGACAGGGTGCATAAGCGGTGACTGTATAAAGGGCGAAGGTGTTTTTGTCTATTCTGATGGTATCAGCAGGTATACGGGCCGGTGGAAAAATGGAAAGAGAAATGGTCCCGGTAATTTTAAGGGCAAGTATTCATATCTCAATCCCGGCCATAAAGGCGAAGATTTTAATGTTGAGTTTAAGGGAAACTGGAAAGAGGGTAAAAGGTACGGCCAGGGAACATTTATTGCACTTGACGGGAAACTGAAGGGGACAAAATATATCGGTCTATATGAAAATAATGTAGCCCATGGCAATGGCATATACTATTATCCAGGTGGCAGGGTGCAGTATTCTGGCGGATTTAAAATGGGCAAGTACCATGGCAGCGGCACGGCCAATTACAGGAGCGGCAATGTATATAAGGGCCAGTTTAAAGAGGGCAAGCGCCATGGGATGGGCCATTATAATTTCAGAAATGGTGACAGGTATGTGGGGCAACTTGAAAACGGCAAGTTCAATGGAAAAGGCAGGTACGATTCCAAGAGAAGGGGATTCTATTACGTGGGCCGCTTCAAAAACGGCAGATACAATGGTAAGGGAATTATATATTATAAGAACGGCAATAAATATGATGGCCATTTCAAGGGCGGCAAACGCCATGGGAAGGGCTTTATGCATTATAAAAGCGGACTGGTTAAAGAATGCACTTACCAGAAGGGCAGGCTGATTAAGGTTATTGAGCATTATGAAATATGAGTTTTTCCTGCTTAATATGAACGAATAAATCTATCTTAACATATTACCTAAAAAAAATTCCATCTAATAACATGTAATTATCCATAAGGATTTTCAGTAAAACACTTATGTGTCTAAATTTTCAACAATCATTTATTGGCATGATGATTTTTGCTACAAATTGTTTCAAAAAAACTTGACAAAATATGAATAATGTAATATTGGTCTGTAAATATCCGCACTGTCGAATTTTAATAACTACAATTAAATTTGCAAATTTTTATAATCTCTAAACAGGAGAAAATAGTATTATAATGAATGTTAATAAAATCACCAATAATGTCTTCATTGTTTTGTTAATCTTATTTATTTCAATACCGGTTATTTCAAAAGAGAAAACAAGGATTGCCGTAATTGACCTCAAGGGGGAGGGGATTTCAAAGGTTGTTGCTAGCACAATAACAAACCTCATCCGCTCTCATATGGTTGATTCCGGCCTTTTTACTGTTGTTGAAAGAGCACAGATGGGAGAAATTCTCAAGGAGCAGGGGCTTCAGATGACAGGTTGTACAGACAGTTCCTGTGCAGTGAAAGTGGGTAAACTCCTTTCAGCAAGAAAGATACTTGTGGGAGAAGTAACTAAAATCGGAAAGATAATAATAATTACCGTGAGGGTTGTTGATGTTGAAAGGGGTGTTGCAGAGTTTTCATCCAATGTCAAGGCGAAGGGATTTGACAATATAGATAAATCGGCAAAAAAGCTGAGCGTGCGCCTCATGGAGCGTATTACCGGAAAAAGCAGCACAGAACTTTTCGCCCGGAAGAAGCGAAAAAAGGTGTATCTTGATGTGACAGGGCGTTTCAGTTACATGATGACCTTCGGTAAATTTAAAGATCTTTCCGACACGGGTTACGGCGGAATATTTTCTATTACCAAGGACATCCCCTGGAATATTTCTGCCGGTATCAATATTGGTTTCTATTCATTCGAAGCTGACGGTACCCGCCTTAAAAACTTATACATGGTTCCCTTTCTTTTAAATGTAATGTACAAGTGGAATACCATGGCTAATCTTTATGTCATGCCCGGAATATCCTACGGCGGTAACTATGTTACATTAAAGGAATACGACAAGACAGATTCTTCAGTGGGTAATATGCTGAAGTTAGGGCTGGGTATCCGCTACGTGTTGTGGGAAAGCTTTATATTACACGCCGATATTGAATACGGCATAATAATCGAAAAAGCTGATGTCCATAATCTGCTGCTCACCAATATAGGGGTGGGCTACGTTTTCTAAAATATTAATTTAGCATCAAGGGAGAATTTAAATCATGAAAAGAATACAGGCTATATATATATTATCAATCTGTGCAATCCTCATCTGCGGCTGCAGCAACATAATTACAGACGCATCAAAATCGACCGGGATTAGCATAAGCATTTCATCCAGTGAACCCCTGCTGGTAATGAGTGAGATGCAGAATATGACCACGGGTAATGCAACACTGGCTCTTGGCGCAACGGGATCCGGTATCGGGTCATCGGGAGTTATCACCACTGTTACGGGATCTGGCATTTCAACCACTGGTAATGGTTCGGAATCAACGGGCACAGGACAGAATGGAACCGGCAGTGTCAATGAGTCAATAAATGCAACGGCCTTTGATAATACAACCATTAGTATTGATATTTCTTTCAGCAGAAATATCGATGCAGTAATAGGTTTCCTTCCCCCCTTTGACTACCTTGATGCTTCACAGGATGAATTTTTATTAAGAAATTCGGACATCGTTGAATCGGGCAACCTCACCCTTACGGCCTATCCTGAAGCTGAAACGGGAAATGTACAATACAGCAATGCCTTGAATATAAGAAAATACAGGGTAAAACAGATATCCAATACAACGGGTAACCAGGGTTCTAATGATGATCCAAAAAAGCTTATTGTATATAACAACAAGCTTTTCTTCAGTTCCAATATAGCAGGAACAATTAATAAACTCTATAGTTACGATTCCAGTATGGATACCGTGACACAGGTTTCTAATACGTATGCAGACTCTGGCAGTGATGATGTTCTTTACCCTGTAGTTTGCAATGAAAAGCTCTTTTTGAGTTTGCGAAAAAATTTCAACCTTCAAAATCTTATGAGTTATGATGACTTCACCGGTGTTATCACACAGATATCGAATATCCACCCTACAGGTGATGATAGACCGAATTTTATGACTGTTTACAATAATAAGATTTTCTTTTCTGCCCGTTCTGAAAATACGTATTATGAACTCCACCGCTATGATGACAATGACGGGTCACTTAACCAGGTAGCCGACATTGTCAATCTTGCGAATGATATTAATCCTAGCGATTCTGATATAGATTCACAATTTACCATTATCTACAATAATAAGCTCTTCTTTGTTGCCGGCAAACCCAGTAATAAATATTATTCATATGATGACAATACGGGCATTCTGACACAAATTTCTAATACTTTTCCTTTTAATAATGACTTTGCACAAAATCCCGGACAGAGACCTGTTATTTATAACAACAAGCTCTTCTTCCCTGCCCATAATGGGAATGGTGTTTCAAAGCTCTATTCATACGATGACAGCACCGGTGTGTTACGGCAGGTATCAAGTATACGTAACTCAAATAATCAAGACTACCCCCGGCATCTTACGGTTTATAACAACAAGCTTTTTTTTATTGCTGATAAATTCTCTGGTGTGTCCAAGATATTCTCCTACGATGACAACAACGGGGCCCTGGTACAGGTATCTGATTGCGCAAATAATGATGATGCACCCAACCATTTGATTATTTATAATAACAAGCTCTTTTTCAAGGCTAATAATTATTATGGTTATTCCAAGCTCTTTAGCTATGATGATATTAATGGAGATTTAAAACAGGTATCAAACCTCAATCTTGCAGAATTTGGATCAGACCAGATTAAAGAGGTTATTCTTTTTGACGGAATGCTTTTCTTTGTTGCCTCCCATGAATCTGGAATTGAAAAAATTTATGCCTATGATGATATTAGTGGAAACATTTACAAGGTTACAGACATAAACGTTGGAGCTGATGACAGGCCAATGTATTTAACAGTCTACAATGAGAGCCTCTGCTTCCAGGCTTTAAATTCATCGGGAAGTGCCAAGCTATTTTGTTTAACCAGGTAGGTTGACGGTATTATCATAACTGCCCTGTAAGGTAATAATATACCAATAACAGGCCCACAATGTTTGCTGAATATCATCAGGTGTATATTCAGCAAGCATAAAGAATAATTTCCTAACCAAAAGGTAATTTGTAATTTCACTTTATTTTTTTTATTTTTCCACGGGAAATTTAGATTTTTAATTGCAATAATTTGCATGTAATTAATTATCATCAGAACAGATAATTTCTGTGCTGCATTAACTTTTTTGATATTATTGAGAGGATAGTTATGGCGAAGAAAATAAATATACGCTATATCGAAGACCCCGATCTTGATCTCAACGGGAAGATTATTCTTGCCCGTGTGGATCATAATGTTGTTAAAAAAGGCAAAATCCATGACCCTCACAGAATTGATGCAACCTTCGGGACCCTGTTTAATATTATCGCAAAGGGGGGGAAATTAATCCTCATGACACATGTGGGAAGGCCCCGTGATAAAAAGACCGGCGATATTGAGGTGAGCAAGGCAACCTCTGTGCGGCCCATAGTGGCATACCTGGAGAAAAAGTTACGCATTAAAATTGGCGTTCCCATATTCTATAATAACTCGGGAAAGGGATATACCGGTATCGAAACATCAATTAACCATTTGATCAAGGACCTTAAAAACGGGGATATCCAGATGATTTACCTCCCCAATACCCGCTGGTTTCAGGGCGAGGAAGGGGGTGGTGAAGCGGCAGTGCATTTTGCCGAGCAGCTGGCAGGCCTTGCGGATATATTCGTCAATGACGCATTTGGGTCCTGGCAGCCCCATGCATCTACCGTAATGGTGAACAATTATCTTCCATCATATGCAGGGCTTCTCATGCAGAAGGAGATTGAAAACCTGGAGCGTATCTATAATCCCGAAAGCCCCTTTGTGGCTGTTGTTGCAGGGGCCAAGTTTGATACGAAGATTGAACCGCTTTATGCCCTGCTTAAAAAGGCCGACCACCTGATACTGGGAGGTGTTATTTACAATGCCTACCTTTGTGCGAAGTATGATATTGAAATCGGCGGAGTAAGCCACGATGACCTGAAACTGGCAAAGGATTTTGTTAAATTTAGCGCAAAGTATCCGGGCAAGCTCATTGAGCTGCCCTATATTATTGAATCGGATACACTTGACGGTAAAATTGAGGGTAAGTACCGCACGCACAATATCAATGACCTGAAGCCCGGCACAAAGCTGAACTATGTGCTTGATATTGATAAAAAGTCGTTTCAGGAGCCCGGGATCCGCGATGTCTTTGAAAAGGCCAAAACGGTTTTTGTAAATGCCGTAATGGGATTTACGCCTCATTTTAGTGAGGGCACCAAGGAAATGGATGAGCTGATTGATAAGAATGAGCTGTCGGTTAAGCTCTATGGTGGTGGAGATACCATGCAGGAGTTTAAGCGCCTGCTGCCGGGCCTGTATATTGTTGCAATAGATGATCCCAAGTATTATATTTTTACCGGAGGCGGTGCAGTGCTCAAGGCCATTCAGGAAGGCAACCCCACAGGCATAGAACCAGTCAAGGCGCTGCAGAAAAAATAGCTTAAATTTAATATCTATTCGTCATACACCCCGTATTTTTCATATGCCTCTGAAACAGTGGGCAGATTATCAATTATTTCCACAAGTGATTTATAGGGATAACTCACTGTTAGCTCCTCGTCTGCAAGTCCGATATACTTTCTCCAGGCAACATCGCTGTAGCTGAAAGAGGGCTTGCCTGTGATAAAGGGATACTGAATTAAAAAGGGGCACCCGCCGTTTCCACCATAGCCCTGCGCAAAATTACCGGTGGTATAGCAAAATGTCCTGTTTAAAACGTCTGCGTCCTTTGGAGTGCAGAAGATTAGGACTATATCGGGGTCTTCAATGTCTTTTAATGGGCCAATCTGTATGGCCTTGTTCTTTTCCTTAACTTCGGGTTTCATTTTATGCATGTTTTCCTCATAGAGAATGGCAGTTTCCACATCCTTGTAGCCCGGGCTCATTGAAAAGTGCGCTTCGATCATCTCATCTCGCTCATCTTTTGACAGGTCAGGGGAAAGGCCCATTGCTACGTTTCCGCCCGTGCAGTAGCACTGTTCATCGTCAATATAAAAGTTTGTCCCCTTTTCAACAACTTCTCCAATCTGTGTGCATATGCCGGGAAAGGACATCTCCGGGAACTTGTCAATGTTATCGGGCAATTCTTTCATTGCTTTCATGGCTATGGGCTCTTTTTTAATGTTTAGTATGTCCTTTAATGTTTTAGAAATATCATTATTGTCCATTTTGTCTCCATTACTTGTAATTATTGAAAGGTAGTGGTTTGCGAAACTTTGAATAATTTTTATTAAAGACCTATTATTTTGTCAATTAAAATGTCTCGTATAATGATTTTGCTTTTATGGCAGTCCATGCTCACTGCTTAATATGCTTGACGCCGTCATATATATTTATAATGTTATTGCATGTAAAAAGTGGGTTTTGAATATGATAAGAGGGATCATTACGGCAGGATTTTTATCGATATTACTGTTATCAATTGTGATTAGCTCTTTTGTCAGGGCAGGGAACAGTTTTATATCGATTAAAAAAGTAGAAGTAACATCAACACTGAATTCCAAAGGAAACAAATATTCTCCATCAAACCTTTTTGACAGGACGGCAGACTCATGGTGTGAGGGGGTAAAAAAAGACGGTATCGGCGAGGTCATTAACATCTCCTTTGAAAAATCTTACACAATAAATACAATTTATATTAAAAATGGATATGGGATTAAAAAGTACTTTCCTCTCAATAACAGGGTGAGAAGCCTCAGTATAAATGGGACCCCCTACAAATTGACTGATGACCCGGAATTTCAAAGCATTAAGCTTAAAAAGACATTGACCACAGATAAGCTGGTTATGAAGATTCTTTCGGTTTTCAAGGGGAAGAAATACCCCGATACATGCGTCTCTGAAATTAGCTTTATAGACGTGAGCAGGATTAGCTTTAATAAAAAGGACGGATATAGAAAGATTACAGGTAAGCCATGGGGGACACCGGTTAAGTTAAAAATGCCCGGAGATTTTCTTGAATTTACCAGGGACTATCTCTTCACAAGTGAAACAGCTGCATGTGGTGATGCCACATGCCCTCAGGTTTACAGCGGAAATTGCAGGCAGGTAAAGAAAAATAAATACATGTGCAGGTTTATCGATTTTTGTTACGGTGTAACAGATTCCGAAAATCCGGCAGCCTCGGTGGGTAGAGAATGTGGCAAGAAGGATTACGAGTTTGTTTTAGAGATAATTAATAATATTCCTCATGTCACAAGGAAAGGTAAGAAGGCAATATTAAAACCTTTTTAATTAATATTTTTATAACTTTTTTGTTTTCTATTTTTGCTAAATGCTTCTACTCATAATAATCGGAGAAAAGCTTCTTCCTCATGTCAAGGTCGATTTTAACAAACCTCATGGGATGCTGGTCAAGTTTTGTAGCATGAAAATTTGAAATATACTTCTGCGTAAGGCTGATTGAAGTATAGTTAAAGACCGGTATGATGGGGATCTCCTTCATGAGAATTGCTTCTGCCTTCCGTAATATGGAGGCCCTCTCCTTTAGATTATTTTCAATCCTGGCAAGTTTAATTAACCGGTCATATTTTTTGCTGCTGAAACCTGTTTGGTTATTTCCGCCGCCGCTGATAAACATTTCAAGAAAATTGATGGGGTCCTCCATATCTGCCACCCATCCCGACCGTGCAAGGTCGTAATCAAGACTCTTGGAGGTGTTTAAGAAAACCTTCCATTCCTGGTTAAATGGCTTTACCGTAATTCCCAAATCCGCTTTCCATGCCTTGGCCATGACAACTGCAATCTTCTGGTGGGTCTCTGCTGTATTATAGAAATAAAAAATTTCGGGAAAGCCTTTGCCGTTGGGGAATCCCGCTTCTTTCATCAGTTTTTTTGCCCTGGCTACTCTTTTTGCCCTGCTTTTTTCTCCCGTAAAAGAAACGGGGTTGTAGCTGCTGAAACTGTCGGGAACAAAAGAGTAGGCCGGAACCTGGCCCGATTTTGCGATATAGTCAACAATGTCTTTTCTGGGAATTGTCAATGCCAGGGCTTTTCTGATGCGTATGTCCCTTAATATCTTTCTGGTTAAATTCACTCTGACAAAGTAGGTGCCCAGCTGTTTTGTAATTTTAAGCGTACCGTCCTCTTTTAATGAGGGGATCTCAGAAGTTGGAGGCGCCATAAGGTCAATGTCAGTTCTGCCGGCCCTGAATACCCTCACTGCGTCGGGTGAATATACACCGATAAAAATAAAGTTGATTTCATCCACCTGGGTTTTGTCCGCCTCGGGGTAGTGGGGGTTCTTTGTCAGCGTGATCCTGTCCTTCAGTTTCCATTCCTTAAATGCAAAGGCCGAGGAGGTCCAGATGTTATTTTTAATAATCCACTTCTCCCCGTGTTTTTCTATGGGTTCCCTGGGCACTACCTTGAATGAATGGTGGGGCAGGTAACTGATAAACGAAGGTGCAGGACCTTCAAGTGTAAGCTTTAGCTTCCATTTGCCCATGGCCTTTACCCCGATTTTTCGGGGGTCCCTGATTTTACCCTTATTGAATTTCTCAGCATTTTTTAATATGTATAGCATGTAGGCATACTCTGATGCAAGTTTTGGCGAGAGTATCCTCCTGTATGAGAATACAACATCCTGTGCGTTTACAGGGCGTATCTTTGTTATTTTGTTATTTTTGTTTTTTACCCAGTATATATCTTTTCTTAACTTAAATACCCACTGGGTACTGTTCTTCATTTTATAGTATGATGATACCAGGTGCTTAACGGGCCTGGCGGTTTTATGGTGATATTCAAAGAGGCCGGCGAACAGGTTTATTGTTATATGGGCCGAACCAATACCAGTTGCCAGTTGAGGGTCCAGGTGGCGTATTTCATCGCCATTATGGACATTAAGTATAACCTTATCCCCGGATATTTTTTTGCTGCCGCATGAAAAAAATGCAAGGTTAAATATTATAAGTAATGTGGTAATACAGGTCTTATTTATCATACATATTTTTTGCCCGTTATCTTTTCGAAATAAGGGCTGTCATAGATTCATTAAAATTTGCTTCAAAATTTGAAATAAAACTAGTATTACAATTAGTCAATCAAAATTTAATAAAGGAAATAATATTGGCATGCAAATAAGTTGACATGTATTTTAAAATATATATCTTTGCATCAACTATTCAGTTAAAATCGTTTCACATGACCGCCTGTTGTTTATTATAGGCCATTTTGAGGATTAAGTAGAAATTATATAGATGAAAGCATATTTTATCAGAAGATTGTTGCTCATAATTCCAACCTTCCTTGGAATAACTTTGATGGTTTTCACCATTACCCGTTTTGTGCCCGGAGGCCCCATTGAAAGGATGATTGCCCAGGCACAGCAGGCCCAAACATCCCTGTCCGATAAGAGCAGTGTAAGCGGAGTTCCCCTTTCCCGGACACAGCTAGCCGAACTTAAAAAATATTACGGGTTTGATAAACCCGTTGTTGTGAGCTACTTTTTATGGCTCGGTAAGGTTATCCGCTTTGACCTTGGAACGTCAACACGATATTATGAACCTGTATGGAATATTATTAAGAGCAAACTTCCTGTTTCATTGTTTTACGGCATCATGGCAATGTTTCTTTCCTACGGGGTTTGCATACCCCTGGGTGTTTTAAAGGCCATAAAGCACAGGACGGCTATTGATAATTCTACGTCAATCCTGGTATTCATAGGATACGCAATCCCCAATTATGTGGTGGCAATAATACTTCTCATTGTATTTGCATCATGGCTTGATGTATTTCCTTTGGGCGGGTTTACCAGCGATAATTTTGAGAACCTCGGTTTTTTTAGTAAAATAAAAGATGTATTGTACCATTCAGTTCTCCCATTAATATCATACATGGCAGGAAGTTTTGCAGTGATGACATTTATGATGAAAAATTCGCTCATGGACCACCTTGCATCAGATTTTATCAGGACAGCCATGGCCAAGGGAATGCCTTTCAGGCGTGCAGTTTTAAAGCATGCCCTGAGAAACAGCCTCATACCGCTGGCAACTCATTTCGGCAATAATGTATCACTTATTTTGATGGGTTCCTACCTCGTTGAGAAGATATTTAATATCGACGGTATGGGACTTCTTGGGCTGGATTCTGTCATTGAAAGGGACTATCCCGTGGTGATGGGTATTCTTGTAATTTCGTCACTGCTCTTTATGATAGGTAATATTTTGTCAGATGTTTGCGTTGCCCTGGTGGATCCAAGGGTTAAATTCGAGTAGGTCAGGGTATATGTTTAAGTTAAATCCGTTAACATTAAAACAGGTAAGAAGATTCAAGTCCATTAAGCGGGGCTATGTATCTTTAATAATTTTTACAGCAATGATACTGTTTTCCCTGTTTGCGGAATTCTTTGTGAGTAACCGGGCAATCTTTGTGAGGTATAATGGAAAGAATTATTTTCCCACCTATGGAGATATTATACCGGGTAAAAAGTTCGGCCTCGACTATGACTATGAAACCGATTACAGGAAACTGAAGAAAACATTTTACAAAGACAACAACGGGAATTTTGTCATACTGGCACTTGTTCCCTATAATGCCTTTGAGAGCAACGAGGAAGACTTTAGAGATGGAGGCTATCCGCCCTTTCCGCCGTCCATTGCAAGATGGCATTACCTGGGCACTGACAAGGTGGGCCGTGATGTTCTTGCCCGGCTAATATATGGCTTTAGAATTGCAGTTTTCTTTTCGCTGCTGCTGTTGGCTTTTAACTATGTCGTGGGAGTATCCATAGGCTGCATAATGGGGTATTTCGGGGGTAAGTTTGACCTTGTCTTTCAGCGCATCATTGAGATATGGACAAATGTTCCATACCTCTATGCGATAATAATAATTTCGTCAATTATGGTGCCCAGCTTTTTTACGCTCCTGGGCATCATGGTTTTTTTCGGCTGGATAGGAATGACCTGGTATATGAGGACGGCGACCTATAAAGAGAGGGAAAGGGAATATGTACTGGCTGCAAAGGCACTGGGCGCTTCAAATAAACGAATTATATTCAGGCATATTCTGCCCAATACGATTTCAATAATTGTAACTTTTGTTCCATTTTCAATAGCAAGCGGCATTACGGCTTTGACAGCCCTTGACTACCTGGGGTTCGGGCTTCGCCCCCCCACTCCAAGCTGGGGGCAGCTTCTAAGTGAAGCGTCGCAATTTACAATAAAGGCACCGTGGATTGGGATTTCAATTATTTCAGCACTGATTATTGTTTTGACAATGGTGACCTTTATCGGCGAGGCTATAAGGGAAGCCTTTGATCCAAAGATGCATACAATTTATGAGTAGTAGACTATTGTTCAAAGTTCAAGGTTCAAAGTTAAAAGCTTAACCTGGTAATCTTGACATTGAAATGTATAAATAAAAACCTGTGACTTTAAAAGACGAATTTTAAATTAGGAGAAATATTGCATGAATTTAGTATTAAGAAGTATTTTTGTCCCGGTTTTACTGATAACAGTGTTATTAAGTATTAACATGTGTCAGCAGGCAAAAAATGACGATACAAACACCACAGACAATGGAACATTCAAGCTCGATTATACAAGCCACAAACTCCCCCGCGGGATCAGGTGGGTCACAAATACAAGGGAGCCCGTTATTGCGTCACCGCAGGCAAAGAAAGGGGGCATGTTCAGCTATTACATACCAACCTTTCCCCTCACTTTCAGGACAGTGGGCCCCGACTCCAATAATTTTACAAGGTCATACTTTTTAAACAACCATATTTCACTTCTCGATGTACATGCCAATACCGAAAAACCCATTCCAGGCATAGCAACTCACTGGGCCTTTGACAGGGATAAAAGGACAATGTATTTTAAGATTAACAAAAAGGCACGCTGGTCCGATGGTACTCCAATTACCGCTGATGATTTCATATATACTTTGGAGTTCATGCGGTCAAAGCATATAATGGCACCATGGTATAATGATTATTATACAAGGGAGATAGAAAAGATAGTAAAATATGATGACCATACTATTTCTATTTCTGCGACAAAGAAGAGGCCCGATCTCTGGTACTATATTTCTCTAAGCCCAACCCCAAAGCATTATTACGGCATATTAAAAAGCGATTTCGTAAGGAAGTATAATTTTGCAAAAGCCCCTAATTCTGGCCCATATGTCCTGGGGAAGTTCAAGAAGGGAAAATATTTAATTTTCGAAAGAAAGAAGGACTGGTGGGCAAAGGACCTAAAGTATAACAGGAACAGGTTTAACGTGGACAGGTTTAAGCTCGTCATTATCCAGGACAGCAATGTTGCCTTTGAATACCTGAAAAAAGGGGAGATAGATGCCTTTGGGATTAACACCCCCGTGGATTGGCATAAAAAGGCCAAGGGGGATTTATTTGACAGCGGATACATCCATAAACAATGGATTTATATTGTGAAAAGAAATCCCACATGGGGATTTTACTTGAATTTGGATATGTCAATTTTCAAGGACAGGAATGTGCGTTATGCACTGGCCCATGCAATAAATTTTGATATACTCAATAAGCAGGTCCTTTATAATGAGGCTGAACGCCTTAACAGGTTCTTCTCTGGATACGGCGTATATTCAAACAAGAGAATTAAGGCCAGGAAGTTCAATATTAAAA
>JBHPHB010000012.1:0-33137 GCA_042569985.1 Spirochaetota bacterium
GAATGACTCAGGTTAGAAATAGTTATGATAAGAAAGGAATTTTGTATTTATATGTAAACCCGGAGAAAGTAATAAATGCTGTTTCATATGATGTAAGATACAGTATTAGTTATGATTATGAGGTACGTGAATGTCATCCAGACACTGCTGGTGAAAGAACTATATGTAATGATCACTGGGAGCATAACATTATTTATGGAAATATAAAAAATCAGCCTTTAACTACTGGCAGCCTGTTAACACTTCTAAGTAATAGAGTTATCGGCACCAGTTATAGCAGTTATATAGGTTCTTGTGACATATGGAAATACTATGGAGTCTGGGTAAATGCCAACATAACATATTATAATATTTATGGTGATTCGGTAACGGTAGAATTTAATGATTATGCCGGTCATTGATGACAAGAAAGTTAATAATCACAGGTTTCGGATTTCGGGTCAGGATGTAATACTGGCTCGTGATCCGTGATTGTCTCTGAGGACAAGTTTAAATTCCAAAGTTTATATATGTCCGATTATTAAGTTTACCTGCATTGAGCCTGTCGAAATGTCGAAGCGCCGTGTCACTATAGGGTACATGATAAGTCAATTTATATTCTCCAAATTTATATGAATAAAGAATAGATTTTCATAAAAAAACAAAAAAAATACTTTCCCGTAAATCCTTCAAAAAAAATACTTGATAGTATAAAATTTGTTTTATAAAATGAATCATCTCCCTTTATCATTCTTCGTTCATATTATTATTTGGAGGCATTATGCCCAAAACAAGGGTCCTTGTTGTTGAAGATGAAGCTATTATCGGCATGGACATGATACATTCACTGGAAAGCATCGGTTATGATGTTCTGGATCAGGTCAGATTTGGAGAAGAGGCAGTTGACGTTGTAAATGTGCACAAACCCGATATTATGCTAATGGATATAATTTTGGCCGGGGAAATTGACGGAGTTGAAACAGTCAAAAGGATCCAGGAAAACCATGATATACCTGTTATCTACCTCACCGCTCACGGGGAAGGTAAAGTCTATGAGAGGGCGCGGGAAACCGGGCCTTATGGCTATCTGATTAAACCTGTAAGAAGGAATGACCTCTATACTGCAGTTGAGACAGCAATCCACAGACACGAACTGGAAAGTAAACTTCGCGAAAGTGAAAGCAGGTACCGCATAGCTTTTCAGACGAGCCCGGACTCAATAATAATATCAAAAATGGATGGAACAATTGTTGATCTTAATGACGGATTCAGGCAGTTTACAGGTTACGAGCATGAAGAAATAGTCGGGAAGAAAAAGAGCAATTTTAAACTATGGTACAATAGAAAAGAAGATTATGAAAAGTTTGTAGGATTGCTCAAAAATGATGGGAAAATAAATAATCTTGAAACATCAATTCAAATTAAAGACGGTAGCATTAAAACTATCCTGATCTCTTCAAGTATTTTGGAGATAGATAATAAGCCCCATATCTTATCTATTGTACGCGATATTTCTGAGCGAAAAGAGGCTAATGATAAAATACAAAACCTCAACGCAAACCTCCTGGCTATTATGGAAAACACAGATGATCTTCTCTTAATTAGTGATAAAAATGCAAAACCTGTCATGTTTAATACTGCTTACGAGAAAACTATAGAAGCAACCCTTGGGAGGAAGATGGAGCCGGGCCTGCAGCCTCATAAGTTACTGCCCGATAAGGAAGTTGTGGAGCTTTGGGATAACATGCATAAACGGGTGCTCAGGGGAGAAAAGTTCCGCATTGACTATAGCCATGAGTTTTCAAAGGGCGATATACGGCATATGGAGGTTGCCTTTCATCCCATTTTAGAAGGCAACAGGGTCACGGGCTTTACAGAATTTACCAGGGATATTACAGAGCGCAAACAGTCTGAGGATTCATTAAAGAACCGATTGAGGTTGAATCAGCTGATATCCGATATATCCAATGAAATGCTGAGTTTGTCAGCCGAAAAGATTGACATAGGCATAAACAATGCCTTACAAAAAATTGCTCAATTTACAGGTGCCAGTCTTGGTTCTGTTTTTCAATTTTCTGATGACCTCGCTAAAGCGTACAATACCCATGAATGGTGTGCCAGGCCAAAGGATTCCCGGATTAAAATGCTTCAAGAAATACCATTTGATAGGTTTAGTTATTCTGCAAAAAAATTCCGCAATAATGAAATAATAATAAAGAACACCATTGATGATTACCCGCCTGAAGCAGTGGTTGAAAGGGAGTGGGCAAAAGAACATGGTTCCAGGTCACTGGTATTTGTTCCCTTAAACAAAAAAGGCAAGCTCTACGGGTCGTTGGGTTTTTTTGGAGAAGTTGATAAGGAAATTATTTGGCCAGAGTTTTTTATAGAGCTGGTAAGAGTTTTTGGAGATATCATTGTAAATGCACTGGAGCGAAAACAGATTGAGGAAAAGCTGCTTGAAAATAAGAGGTTAGTAGAATCTTTAATGGAAGCCCGGGCTGACATAATTGTAATAATTGATAAAAATGGAATTATCCATAACGTAAATCCGGCCTTTGCAAGAAGGTTAAAAACAACGGTAAAAAAACTTTTAGGATCCAATGTTTGGGAATATATAAAGGATTCCCCCGGTATTGTGAAGTCCAGAAAAGCATATGTAAAAAAAGTAATTAATGCCGGTGAAGCAGTACGTTTTGAGGATGAGCGTAACGGGCTTTGGAACGACATTGTCATGTATCCCATACTGGATAATGACAAGAAGGTGGATAAAGTTGCTATCTTCGGGCGTAACATAACCGACAACAAACTTGCAAAGGAAAAGATAACGGAACAAAATGTTCTTCTTAATGCCGTAATTAACAGTCCCATGGATTTAATGCTCTTTGCCGTTGATAAAAATTCCAGCTACCTTTTCTTTAACGAAAATCATAAAAAGAAGATGAAAGAGATTTATGGTGTGAATATAAAAATCGGCATGAATATGCTTGAACTAATAAAGAAGCCGGAAAGAAAAAAAACGGCTAAAAAAACCATGAACAGGGTATTCAAAAGGGGCAGTTTTAAGGAAGTAATCCATGATTCCGGTAATGATGATTACTGGGAGTTTAACTGGAATCCCATAAAATCGGAAGCAGGAAAAATTATTGGCCTTACATCGATTTCGCAGAATATAACCAAGCGGATAAAGTATGAAGAAAGGCTGCAAATTATGAGCAGCGCAGTAAATTCATCAATCAACGCAATTGCCATCGCGGACCTCAAAGGTGATCTTACTTATGTAAATCCGCAATTTCTTAAAATGTGGGGCTATGGTAAAGAGGAAGAGGTTATTGGTAAAAACGCTTCAAATTTCTGGCAGATCAAGGAAAAGGCAATACAGGTAATCGATTCTTTAAGCAAGCATGGTGGATGGATTGGGGAACTCACAGCCAGGAGAAAGGATGGCAGTGATTTTGAAGTTCAACTGGCTGCCAGTATTATTTCGGATATATCCGGCCAACCCGTCAATATGGTGGTATCATTTATAGATATCACTGAAGCAAAACAGGCAGAAAAGGAGCTCCACGAAGCAGAGCAGCTTTTTCAGAGGGTTTCAAAAAACGCAAAGGAATTCGTATTCAGAATAAATCTGATTGATGAAAGATATGATTACTGCAGCCCCTCCTCTGAAAGTATAGTTGGTCTTTCCCAGAAAGATCTTTATGATGACCCCCTTAGTTTTCAGAAAGTCATTCACCCCGATGATTTTGAAAGAATCGGTAAATTGTTCAAAAAGACTATAGCCAAAGGGAAAAAGACTTCTTACGAGTTCAGGGCTTTTCATGCAAAAACAGGAGATATGCTGTGGATACACCAGAGAAATTTTCCTGCTAAAGGAAAACAGGGCAAAGTGATCTCAATTGAAGGATTAGTCAGTGATATTACGGATCAGAAAATTGTAGAGGAACAACTTATTGAATCCAATGAGATAATCAATGCCAGCCCTGCAGTTGTTTTTTTATGGAAGAATGAAAAAAACTGGCCCGTTGAATTTGTCTCGGACAATGTTAAGGAAGTTTTTGGATATTCATCAAAGGATTTTATTTCCGGAAAAGTAACATATTTTGATGTTATACATCCTGAAGATGTCAAAAGAGTTTCCAATGAGATTAAGATTTACAGCAGGAGGAAAAGAAAAGAAGATTTTACTTACCTGGTATACAGAATAATAAATAAAAAAGGTGAAGTGAAATTCCTTGAAGACAGGACTTACTCAAGGAAAGATGCTCACGGGAATATAACTCATTTTCAGGGTATAATAATTGATATCACCGGGCGCAAGCGCGCAGAGGACCTTATACTCCTGCAGCGTGACCTTAGCATATCCTTAAGCAAGGTAACCAGCCTGAATATGGCTTTGGAAACATGCGTTGTTACTGCTATAACTGCTTCCGGCATGGACTGCGGGGGGATCTATCTTTTTGATGACAATTCCGGAGACCTGCACCTTGTATACCAGAAAGCCCTTCCCGACAGTTTTGTCAGGGAAGCCAGGCACTATGCTGCAGGTTCTAAAAATGTTAAATTGATAAAGAAAGGTAAACCCAACTATGGAACCCACATTGGTATGGATATACCTGAAAAAAATAATCTAAAGGAAGAGAGATTGCGCGCGCTGGCAATTCTGCCTATTCAGCATGAGGGAAAGGTAATTGCATGTATGAATATAGCTTCACATAAATATGATGAAATTCCCGATGATGCCCGCAGCATCCTGGAGTTGATCTCATCACAGGTGGGCCATGCCATTGCAGTAACTAAATCATCTGAAGCGCTGAAAGAGAGCGAATATATTTACCGTATGATTGCGGATAATATGACAGATGTTATTTATACTACCGATTTAAATTTAAAATTTACTTATTGCAGCAACTCAATGGAGCGTTTTTTAGGATATACCCCGGAAGAGGTACTGAATAAATCTCTTGATGATTTTTTTACAACTGAATCCCTTAAATATACAATTGATGTTTTTACCAGGGAATTAGAAGAGGAAAAGAGCGGTAAAATTGACCTCTCAAGGTCGCAAACTATTGAAGTGGAGTTGATTCATAAGAACGGGAGTGCTGTGTGGGGGGAGATATCAGCTTCTTTCCTGAGGGATGAAAAAAATAATCCCATTGGTGTACAGGGAGTTGTCAGGGATGTTACTGAGCGGAAGCAGGCACGGGAAAAAATAAATTCCTCACTAATGGAAAAGGAAACCCTCCTTAAAGAAATTCATCACAGGGTGAAGAATAATTTCCAGATTATTAACAGCCTCATTGGATTGCAGCAGAGCTCAATCAAGGACGAAAAACTAAACGACATGTTCAGGGATTTGGGGAACAGAATATTGGCCATGTCCAATATCCATGAAAAACTTTACAGGTCAAAAGACCTTTCCGGTATCGATTTTTCAGATTATATAGATACATTTTCAAGGGAAATTTACAATGCATTTAAATCGGGTGAAAAAAATATTTCTCTTAAAACAGATGCTGAAAAGATTATTATTGACCTGGACCGTGCAATTCCCTGCGGCCTCATAATTAATGAACTCATATCAAATTCACTAAAATATGCTTTCCCCGATGAATTTAATGGTGACAGGGAGATAAGAGTTACCTTAACTGAAAAAGATAATATGGTTGAACTTGTCATTGCAGATAATGGTATTGGAATGCCAAAAGATTTTGACATAAAAGCCGTAGATTCGCTGGGCCTCCAGCTTGTACCGTCCTTTGTCAATCAGCTGCAGGGAGAATATGAATTAAATTGTAAAAGTGGGACTGAGTTTATTATCAAATTTAAGTTATTGCATTAGTATATTTAACCCTCCATAATCAAACATTTAACTTTAGCTGAGAACTGTTTAAAATTATTTGACAGGCTCTTATTATTGTGATTAAATACATTATTGACTTGTTGAATGATTGGCAATATTATATCATGTAAGCGCATTTGTTTTTAATGACAATATGATTAAATAGTATGATAGACTTTTTACAGGAATTAATAATAACCATAATTTGATGGAAAAGGAAAGTATAAAAAATGAAATCAAAGTAATTATTGTAGATGATTCTGCAACAGTGAGGCTGAATTTAAAAAGAATTTTAAATTCAGATAAAGACATTAACGTAATTGCTGCTGTTTCCAATCCTATTATCGCACTAAAGTGGATGAAGGATATCTGGCCCGATGTTATAATAACAGATGTTGAATTACCAAAGTTGGATGGGATTTCATTTATTAAGGAAGTATTTGGACACAAGCCGGTCCCTTTTATAATCTGTTCTTCAATAGATCCAAATAAGATTAAAAGTTCTTTCTTTAGTGAAGGATTTGAAGATATTCAAATTATTTTAAAGCCTGAACACAGCATATTAAGTTACTTCTCAGATGCCAGGCAACTGTTTATTGATTCAGTAAAAACAGCATTTTTATCTTCTCCGAAAAGAATAAAGTTAGAATTTAAGAACCAAACAAAAATTCTTAAAAATATAAAATCCAGGGCTAAAGAGAAACAGAATGAGCCAAAACTAAGCCCAGATGTTATTTTAGCTCCCTGGAGCGGGAAAAGGATTAAAGAAAATACAGACAGGATCGTTGCAATTGGAGCCTCTGCCGGTGGTATTAAGGTAATAGAGAAAATACTAATGGAACTTCCTGAAAAATCACCGGGCATAGTTATAGTTCAGCATTTGCCGGTGGATTTTACCAATTCCCTTGCAAATCGTTTGAATTCATTATGTAAAATCAGCGTAAAGGAAGCTGACAACGGTGATGTTATCAGTGATGGTCTTGCATTCATAGCTCCAGGTGATCAGCATATCCTTATTAGAAGGAAAAAGGGCAGATACGTAATTGAACTTAGAGACGGGCCTCTGGTAACACGCCACAGACCTTCTGTTGATGTTCTTTTCAGGTCTGCAGCTAAGAGTGGTGGAAAAAATATTCTGGGTATAATTCTAACTGGCATGGGTGATGACGGAGCCAGGGAGATGCTAACTATGCATGAGGCAGGTTCTCCTACGATAGCCCAGGACAAAAATACATGTGCGGTTTTCGGCATGCCGGCAGAGGCAATTAAGTTAGGCGGTGTGGATCTGATACTGCCCATGGGAAAGATATCAGATGCTATTATAAAATTTTATCAGGGGAAATTAAAATGGAACTAAAAAAGAAAATACTTATTGTAGAGGACGATAAAATTAGTGCTAAACATATCAAACTTACCCTGGAGGCCAGAGGATACGTTGTTGCAGGCAGTGTTGTAACAGGAGGTGATGCAATTAACATGACGGCAGAACTCAGACCGGATTTAATTCTTATGGATGTTAATATAAAAGGTGATATTGATGGAATTGAGACTGCTGCTAAAATAAAAGAGGAATTTGATGTTCCAGTAATATTTCTTACAGCTTATTCAGATACTAAAACAATTAATAAGATGAAAAAAGTGGCCCCCTATGGATATATCCTTAAGCCCTTCAGGGAAAGGGAGCTTATTGTTGTAATTGAGATGGTTTTTACAAAGTATGAATACGAGCAAAAGCTTGCCATAAGCGAAGAAAGGTTCAGGAAGCTTGTTAACAGTTCACCTGTTGGAATTGCTTCAATTAATGGGGAAGGTATAATAAAAGAAATAAATCCGGAGCATTCGAGAATTCTGGGCCTTGAGTATTCAGAAATCATTGATAAAATTAATGTTCATGAATTCAGCCCTTTAGCAGAAAACGGTATTTCAAAAGACATTAAAAAATGCCATGAGTCCAATGAAGCACATGTTGCAGAGTATATTTATATTTCTCAAAGCGGAAGATCAACCGAACTGTTCTGCCATATTACGCCCATATATGATGATGAGGGAAATGTTGATACCGTTCTTTTAATTTCCCAGGATGTTTCTGAAATAAGGGAAGTGGAAAGAGAATTATATTTAAATGAAGAAAAGCTTGCCATGGCGCTGGTTGATTCGAACCTGGGTATTGTGGAATGGGATGTTAAGAGTGGAGATGCCCATTTTGACAACAGGTTTATTGATATGCTTGAATATAACATTAATGAGCTTGAACGGAACATTGATGTTTGGAAGAATTTAATTCATCCCGAAGATAGAGAGGCAACATTTAATCTACTTCAAGAGCATCTTGTCGGGAATACTGAAAAGTTCGTTTCAAAATACCGTTTAAAGAAAAAAACCGGACAATGGCAATTGATTTTTGCAAGGGGAAGAGTAATACAAAGAAATGAAAAGAAGGATGCCCTTTATATGTTAATTACTCACCTGAATGTTACTGAATTTAAAAACCTGGAAGTCGAAAGTATGGACGCCAGGCAAAGCTTTAAATCGCTTTTTAATGCCATAACTCAACCGTCAATAATCTGGAGGATAGAAGATGATGAAATTTACATGGATAATTTCAATACAGCTATTTTGAAAGATAGCATTGGAGAGATAGCAAACTACATAGATATTGAAGCCTCTGTTTTTTTTGAAAAAGATCAAGACATATTGGAAAACATACGGAATTGTATGAATGATAAAGAAAACATCAGGCAGGCAAAGCAATATATTTGCAGATTTAATGAAGATAAAAAATTTGAAATAATAAATTATATATATTTATCTCAAAATTATATATTACTATTTTTTGAATAATCAGCTGTCTTGTTATATTTTTGTTAAATTTGCTGCTGTCAATTAAGATTATATTATAATCTTGACATGAAATATTAATATATGAATATTTGAAAAATATATTTTGAAATACAACTTAAAACATAAAAATAAAAGAGAAGGTGAAAGATGGAAACTACTAAAATAAAGGATTTGATAATCAATCTCAGGCACATTGGAATTATTGTAGATGAAGCAGAAAAGAAAACAGATGTTTTGAGGGATTTCCTGGGCCTTGATGAGGATGAGGTTACGGTAATGCCTACAAGCGTTACCGGGGGAGGAAGCGTCTATTCGTTTATTCCTGTGGGGGGGACAGAGCTTGAACTGATAGAACCTGTAACAGAAGAATTTAACAATATACTTGGCAATCCCCCAAAAGGTATAAATCACATTGCCTTTACTGTAAAAGATTTAAAAGCTGCCGTTGAAATCATGGAAAAAAAGGGTGTCCGGCTTGGCCATGTCACAAAGGATGGAATTCTCGATACGGGAAGAAGTATAGTAGCATATTTTAATCCCGAAGATACCGGTGGAATTCTGATGGAGTTTGTTGAGCCAAAGGGTGATTAAAGTGTCTGATAAGATTCAATGTGTCAAGTGTACAAAAGTTGTATGCAATACAAAATTCTTTGATAAAAATGATGCAAACTGTCCAACACATACCAGAATTGATATAGTTGATAAAGTAAAATCTGAATATAAAAAACCTGAGATAAGGGAGTTTGCAAGGCAGGCCATTTTCCAGCATAATGAAGCAATCCTGCACCTGCCCGAAGGCGGTGTAGTCCCCCGTAACCCTCGTGTTGAAGAGGTAGCGCAATTTGCAAAAAAGATGGAGTATAAAAAGCTGGGTGTTGTCTTTTGTGCAGCCCTGAGGCACGAAGCTCAATTGCTTGATGAAATATTGGAAAACAGGGGCTTTGATGTGGTATCTCTTTGCTGCATGGCAGGGGGGCTTCCGGTTGAAGAACTTGGCATCAAGGATGACCAGAAAATTGCAGGCCCCGGCACCTGGCAGTCAATGTGCAATCCCATTGTGCAGGCTGAAATATTAAATGAGGAAAAGGTGGATTTTAATGTCCTCGTGGGGCTTTGTGTGGGACATGATTCATTGTTCTTTAAATATGCCCAGGCTCCAACAACAGTTCTTATCGTGAAGGACCGGGTTTTTGGGAATAACCCCGTTGCAGCATTGCACGAAGCGAAAACCTTTTACCGCTGGTTAAAGCGAAAGGAAAAGCCATAATAGAAAAGTACGGGGAAAACTATTATCGCTGATACAAACAGCCAGTTCTTTTAGCTTTCCTTTTTTTTATATTCTTTATACCATTCTTCATGGCCGTATAGTTTTTCTGCGCAATCAGGGCATATGGAGTGGCTGAACTGGGCATCTGAATGAGAACTGATATAGGATTCTATCTGTGTCCAGTAACCGCTGTCATCACGGATGTTTTTACATGAAGCACAGATTGGCAGAAGGCCGCGAAGAACTTTCACTTGTTTCAGGGCATTTTCTAAATCTCTGATTGAAATATTCAGTTTAACACTTAAGTCACTCATACGTCCAACTATTGCGCCTAAAGTGATTAATGAAAATGTGCCGAATAAACCGCTACCCTGAAACATTTCAGAAGGGTCATAACCGGTAACCATGTACATTAAAATGTTAACTGGAAAACTTGCTACTCCTGCAATAATTCCTGCCTTTAATCCGTAAAACCATGATATTGTGATAATAACAATAAAAGCTGAGGTTCCTCCACCTTTGTTAAAATTTGTAACAAGAAAAGCAAAAACCGTTATATATAGAAGAAATGACAGGCCAAAAAAATATTTTCTATATTTGCTGCTCTGTGTGAAATTAAACTTTTTGATTTTTTTAACTGAAGATACATCTGTTTTTTTTAAAAAATCTTCTTTTTTTTTAAGAATTCCCATAGGGGTATTTCCTGATTGCCGGTTAATTGAAATTGTCTTTCTGCAATATTGATGCCGTATAATAAACTACTACGATGAATGAATATGAAGAAATCAGTCATAGTAGTCACTGTCATTCCTGTTCCTTCCCCTGTTATACCTGTCCACTTTTTTGATCTGTTTCCACAGAGCCTTACCAAAGCCCACATTGTGTTTTTTTGAATACCGCATTGCAGTGATTACATAATAGCCAATGCATCCGGCAACAAGAACAATAATAAATACAGTCGAATCAGACATGGATATACTCCTTTGAGTTTATATGCTGCAAAAATTTTACAGCAAAACAAGAATAATGTCAAGAAAATAACAAAGCGGAAAACAAAATAGTTATATATTGAAAAATAACAATCTTGACAAATTTTATTATTGATATTTTAAGTTAATGGATACATTTTTTATTCTTTGTGAAATTAAAAAACAGGGAGTTAGATATGCTGAAACTAACTGAATATTTTCTTAAGCATCCCAGGGTAACAAACATGATTGTTTTCCTCATTTTTGTTATGGGAATTCTTTCAGCACTTACTTTACAGAGGGAGCAGAGTCCCACTGTAAGTTTTGATGTAATTAAGATAACAACAATATATCCCGGGGCGGCTCCAGAAGATGTTGAGATTAATGTGACCAATAAAATTGAAGACCAGCTCATGGATGTAGAAAACATTAAGAAGCTCAACAGCATGTCAATGGAAAATGTGTCTATCATCTATGCAATCATTGATTCCGATGCAGGCGATCCTGGAACCATAAAGTCGGACATAAGGGACGCGGTCTTTCGGGTATCTGACCTGCCCAAATCGGTTACGCAGAAGCCCGTAATTGACGAGATGAAGGCTTCCAATCTCCCTGTCCTTGAGGTAGCCCTGACCGGGAAAGTCAGCGAGCATGAACTAAGAAAATACGCAAAGGAGCTTGAAGCAAGGTTCAAGGAGATCCCCGGTGTTAGCAGGATAACAAAAACCGGATATAGAAAGAGGGAAGTGAGAATAAACGTGGATATGAAAAAGATTAAGAAATATTCCATTTCTCTCACAGAGATTATGAATGCAGTAAAATCCAGGAACGTCCGTGATACCGGGGGGACTGTTGAATCATATGTTTCGGAAAAAAAGATAATGACCATCTCCGAATATGACAAACCCATGGATGTAAAGGATGTAATTGTCAGGGCCAATTACGAGGGATACAGTGTGAGGATATCGGATATTGCTGTTGTAACAAATGACTTTGAGGATGCACAGGTGCTATACAAGGGAAATGCCAAACCCTCAATTGCCCTGATTATAAATAAACAGGACAGTGCCGACATCATAAATCTCAGTGACAACCTGAACAAAGAGCTCAATAAATTCAGAAAAACATTGCCTGAAAATGTAGAGGCCCAGGAGATATTTGACTTTGCCATTTATCCCAAAATCATGCTGAATATTACTGCCACAAACTTTCTCTTTGGATTTGTCCTTGTTCTTTTTGTAATGTTCATATTTCTGGACAGGAAGAGCGCCTTCTGGGCTGCCTTCGGGATTCCCTTCTCAATTTTTGGGGGAATTATACTTTTTGCACCCCTTGGTATAAACTTTAATACGGTAACCCTGGCAACCCTTATCCTCCTGCTGGGGATTATAGTGGATGATGCCATTGTAGTTACGGAGAGGATATTTTCAAACAAGCAGGATGGAATGAATTCATATGATGCCACAGTTGCCGGTGTGAGGAAAATGATTCTTCCCGTTTCTGCAGCAGTAATAACCACAATCCTTGCTTTTTTTCCCATAACATTTGTTCCCGGCATTATGGGGAAATTTCTCAAGGATATACCAGTAATAATACTTGTGGTATTGGCCTTTTCGCTTATTGAAGCAATTTTCTTCATTCCCGCCCATGTGCTCCATGCGGACCCCCCTTCTGAACCGCCCAAAAGGATTAGGTGGCTCAAATATGTTGTTGAATGGTATAATGGTGTTTTGCTCTTAGCATTCAGGAACCGAAAAAAGGTAATTGCCGGTTTCATCGGGGTTTTCCTGCTGGTTATTACGGCTTCGGGATTCTTTATGAAAATGATGCTTAACCAGGATGTGGACCAGGATGTTTTCTTTGTTGTCGTAGAAGCACCGCAGGGTACATCACTTAAAAGGACATATAATATGGTCTCAGATGTTGAGAAACTGATTTATAAACATGTACCCAAAAATGTAATGAAGAGCATGGTGACAAACATAGGTCATCATGATATGAACTTGTTTGGCGCAACCAGCGGACAGTACAGTAACTGGGGCATGGTAGTGATTTATCTTATACCGGCTGCCAGGCGGGATATCACAACAGAATCCATTATTGAAGACATGAAACCAAAGATTAAAAAACTGAAGGCGGAAAAGGGTTTCCATCGCCTTTCAGTCGAACCCATAGTAGGAATCCCTGTGGGCAAGGCCGTGAATATTATATACATATCCAATGATGACAGGGTCCGTGAAAAATTCGAAAAGGAGACACTTGAATTCCTCTGGACTGTGGACGGCGTTTCCTCCATAGAAACAAGTAATGTTCCCGGCAAAGAAGAGATGCAGCTTAAACTGAATTACAAGATGCTTGCAAGGGTAGGGCTCACTGCCGTTGATGTTGCAAGGAGCGTGCGTACAGCATTTGACGGTACAGTGGTGACGTCAATAAGGAGGCAGGGGGAGGATATCGATTACCGTGTTATAATGAAGGACCCCAAAAGATTCAGGGCAAAGGGCATTCTTGAGCTTCCCGTTGCCAACAGGGAGGGAAGGCTCATCCCCATAAAGTATTTTGGTAAGTTTGTCAATAAAACCGGCCCCTCTGTAATTCATCATTACAGGGGAAAAAGGTCAGTTACAATTACTGCAGACGTTGATGAAAAGAAGATCACTTCCGTGGAGATTAATAAGCTCATCCGCAAAAAGTTTGAAAAAAAAGCTACGGGAATTCCTGGCTTCAGGATGAAATTCGGCGGTCAGGAGGAGGAGATGCAGGAAAGCATGGAGGGCTTTTACTTTGCCTTTTTTGTAGTTATTATTTCAATCTATTTTATTCTTGTTGTTCTTTTTAATTCCTTTCTGCAGCCCGTACTTATCATGTCAGTAATTCCCTTTGCCGTGATGAGTGTTTTCCTGACCCTCATGCTCCATAATCTCCCCCTTACTTTTGTTTCTCTTCTGGGAATGCTGGGTCTAATCGGTGTTGTTGTAAATGATACAATTGTCATGGTAAGACATCTAAACGAGGAATGCAGGGCCCATGGGACAGGTTTCGAGGTCATTGCAAATGGTGCCGTGCACAGGTTCCGTCCGGTAATACTTACAACACTTACTACTTTTGCCGGGTTACTCCCCACTTCTTATGGTATAGGGGGGGATATTCCCGATATAAGGCCCATGGTTCTTACCATGGCATGGGGGCTTGTTTTTTCAACAGCAGTGACGTTGATATTTTTACCGATGCTGTTTTCGTATATTAAGGTTAAACCGAAAAAGAGTTAAAAAAAGTAGAAGAGTTTTCCAGATAAGATATGAGTGAATTTACGAAAACAGTAATTTCACTGCTTTTCCCGGGTCCAGGCGGTACCTTGAGCCGGCCCCCTGAAAAAAACCATGCTTTTCAATGAGATGTATTGAGAGGCGGGTGATTATAATCCTTTCTCCGGTATTTATTTCGGTAATGACAACCTCTCCCTTTTCAAAAGTGCCTTCCCCTTTAAAGGGCGAGGGGATTCTACCCCTGGACTCATAATATACTGCACTGACTCCCTGTTTAATCTGAACTTCTGCTCCAAGTGCTTCCTGTGCTTTTATAAAGGCATCATCTAATTTCGCAGAGAGGCCTTCGTTATCCAGGCCTAGTTCCTCCAGTTTGCGTTTATCCGATGCAATAATTTCTGCAACGGGCCGTGTATCTGTTCCAAGAAAGCCGTCACCGGTAAACTTTGAAGGCTGCAGGTTGTCGTATAGTTCACTGTCTTTTGGCGATTTTTTCATTTGTACTCCCCAAAATTATGCGAATTTATCATAAAAAATTCTATCATCGGTTATACCGCCTGAGTTCATCGATTTCACGCAGGCATTTATCATTCCGGGACCACCGCAAAGATAGCCCTCGTGCTTGCTTATATCGGGTATATATTTCATAACAACGGCATTTGCAAATCCCCGCTCTCCCTTCCAGTCTGAATCTTCAGGCTCGTTTGACAGTACCGGTATAAAGGTGAAATTTTCAATTTCATCCTGCATCTTGTATAGTTCATCGGCAAAGAAGAGGTCTTTCTGTGTTGTTGCACCGAAAAAATAATATGCCTTTCTTTTTATGCCTTTGTCTTTCATATGCTTTATCATGCTCCAGATGGGCGCCATTCCGCTGCCCCCGGCAATGAAAATCATTGGTGCCTCGGTATCGGACAGGTGGAATTTGCCGTATGGACCGGAAAAGTATACTTCATCACCTTCTTGAAGTATGTCAAATACCCAGGTTGTTGATATGCCGTCGGGGACCTTGCGTATTATAAGTTCAATCATCCCGTTGTCCGAGGGGAGTGACGACATGGAATAGGCCCTGCTTACGCCCTCACGGCCCTTGTATTTTTCTGTTTCAAGCTGCACATACTGGCCTGCTTTGAAATCTATTCTTTTGGGCTCAATAAGCTCAAGCTTCAGCTCAATAATGTCATGGGTTAGGGGCCTTTTGTGTACAACCCTTGCTTTAAAGCGTTTTACATTAAAAAGCTCATCAGGTATTGCAATGGACATATCTTCACGTACCTTAACCTGGCAGGCAAGCCTCACATTATTTGCAACATCATCATCGGTAATATATGCATATTCCACGGGGTTTATCATTCCCCCGCCTTCGATAACCCTGGTTTTACAGTGTCCGCAGCTTCCCCTGCCTCCGCAGGCGGATGGTACGAAAATATTGTTATCGGCGAGGGTTGAAAGCAGGGAAGAGCCTCCCTGTACTTCAAGTTTCTTTTTATTGTCATTAATATTGACTGTGCAGGTGCCGTAATTGAGAATTTTCTTTTCGGCAAATACAAGAAGCGCCGACAGGACAATACCTGTTGCCGTAATAAATCCCATTGATATAAATATTTTTGACCAGACAATTTCTATCATTATTTTTTTTCCGGTATTTTATACCTTTAAATTTTAATCATCCCCGAAAAAGCAACAAAGGCAAGTGCCATGATGCCAATTATAATAAGCGTAATTCCCGGCCCTGCAAGGCCCCTGGGAAGTTTGCTTTCGTCAATTTTCTCGCGGATGCCTCCGATTATTGCAATTGCAAAAAACCAGCCGAATCCACCGCCAGCACCAAATAGCAGGGTCTGTATAAAATTATATGGCTTATTAAGCATGAAAAGAGAAATGCCCAGTACCGCACAGTTTACGGTTATGAGGGGAAGGAATATGCCCAGTGCAAAATAGAGCTTTTCCGAGGACCTTTCGATAACCATCTCAATAAACTGCACCAATGCGGCAATTATAATAATAAATGATATGAGTTTGAGATATTCGATTTCAGCGGGGACGAGGATGTACTTGTAAACAACATAGTTAAGGGCAGATGTTACCGTGGTTACAAATGTTACGGCCAGTCCCAGTCCCATGCTGGCATCCCTTCTGTTTGATACACCAATGACAGAACACATGCCAAGAAACCTGGACAGCAGTATATTATCAGTAAAGGCCGCTGATATAAATATCAGGAATACCGATAAAAAAGAATTCATTTCCATAACACCTTCCATAAACTCTCCTAGGCCTCAGCCTTCTCAAGCCTGCTCCTTGCAAACCATGTTATGATACCAAGCATAAAGAATGCCCCCGGAGGCATTACCATTATCGTCCACTGGTGCCACCAGATATCCTTTGCCGGCAGGGCAAAACCGAGTATTGATCCAAAGCCCAGTGTTTCGCGCACAATGGCAATTGATATAAGTATCATTGAATATCCGATTCCCGATGCAAGGCCGTCCAGCAGTGAAATTCCCGGCTTGTTCTGGCTGGCAAAGGCCTCTGCGCGCCCCATTATTATGCAGTTTGTTATTATGAGGCCCACGTATGGGCCGATAAACCGGTGAATGTCCGGGTTAACGGCTTTTATAACAATGTCCACTATCATGACGTAACTGGCAATTATGAGCACCTGCACGATCATGCGTATTCTTTTTGGGATATAGTTTCTTAGTATAGATATGGTAAAGTTTGAAAGGGCAGTAACGAAGGTAACCCCGATGCACATGAAGAGAGTGTTTGCAAGGAGGTTTGTAACTGCAAGGGATGAGCAAATACCCAGCACCTGCCGTATTACGGGATTTTCTGCAATTATGTCCTTGATAAGAATGGCTTTTGGCTTATCCGACATGGATCACTTAACCTTTCCTTTGGTATGTATTTGTTTAATTCTATTCAGTTCACTGTTTATCATTGCAATAAATGCAATGGATGTCTGGGTCGCACCGGTTATTGCATCTATACGGTTTTGCGCCGCCGGGCCGCCCATTACTATTCTCTTTTTAATGGCACTTTCCCAGGGAATATTGATTCCCTTAAACTTGTCTGTAAACTGGAGTTCTTCGATCCTGGCGCCAAGCCCCGGTGTCTCCTTTTGCTCAAGGACCTGTATGTTTTGGATTGTTTTAAGGTCGGGTGTCAGGACAATAACTACTTTTATGAGGTCCCAGAAACCTCTGCCCTGGATAGCAAATCCCACGTTACCGTTTGATTTATTCTTATAATAAGTAATAACCTTTTTGTCGGGCTTAATCTTTATAATCTCAATATTATCGCTGATTGACTTTTCATAATCTTCAGGTTTTTCTCCTGAGACCTTAAGCATAAATGCATTTGACAGGACCCTGTTCAAATGAAGCTTTTCGTTTTTCTTAAGTAAATCCAGCGTGGAATAGTTTACCATGGATATGGCAAAGCTGAAAATTGCGCATATTATGATCATGAAAATTATGATATATATTGGTGATTCTTTATTCATTTCCTTTAGATTTCTTCTTTTTCTTATAATTATTTATCCACAGGTCAATTGAGGGCGCAAACATGTTTCCGAAGAGGATGGCAAAGCCGATGCCTCCTGCAAAAATCGCCTTGTACCTGAAAAATATAGTTAGCATTCCAATTAGAATTCCATATATCCACTGTGATCCCTTGTTTTTAGGCGCACTGATTGGGTCGGTAACCATAAATACCGAGGCAAAAAGCAATCCGCCCGAGAAAAGGGAAAATTCTATGGGGGGCACATCCTTAAGGCCTGCAGGGTAATATAAGATAAGGTTTAAAATAACTGCACCGAGAAGTGTTGACAGTATCAGCCTCCACTGGGCAGTCTTTGTTGCAATGAGATAAATTCCTGCCAGTATAATAATGGCAGCACATACTTCGCCCGATGAGCCAGCGGCAAGTACTTTCCTGGTTCCATTATATGTGAATACTTCGCCAATATTTCCAAGAAAAAGATTTTTAACATTGGTGACAAAACCAAAATCACGGTTGGCCCACATGGGAGTTGCAGCGGAAATGGCATCCTGCACTTTCAGTGCCGCTTCCTGTAAGTAAAGTGATGACTTTTTCGACAGTTCATAGGACCATTCGGTAAAACCGCCTGGGAACCCCCTGAAGACAGGAACAAACCGAGAAGTTAGCTCCACAGGGAAAGCCACATAAACAAAGGCCCTGCCCACAATTGCCGGGTTAAATACGTTCCTTCCGAATCCTCCGAAAACCTCTTTGCCGAAAAGTATTGCCACAATAGCGCCGATTGCTACAATCCAGAAGGGCGTTGTGGGGGGCAGGGACAGTGCAAAGATAAATGACGTAACAAAACAGGCATAGCTGATCTTTGCCTTTCTGTAGGTAGTCATTATCCACTCTGTTATAACGGCAAAGACTGATGATACTATTATAATGCCAAGGACCCTCCATCCGAAGAAATAGATTGCCCCTATTGTTACCGGGATTAGAGCATATATAACCCGAAGCATTACCTTCTGTTGCAGGAATTCTGGCTTTTTCATCGGGATAAATTATATCATGATTTATTTTACTGTCAAGTAAAATAGGGATGAGGGTGTTTCGGTAATGTAAAATAAAAGGCGGTGAAAGTTTAACTTACACTGCCTTACCTTTGAATAAAATCAACTGAGAATTGGTTAATATAGATGAATTTGATTAAGCGAAAAAAATGCATTATTTTGCTTCTTTATTCGTTTATATTATGAGAACTGAATAAATATAAAATTGAAAAGGAAAATAATATGTATACTATAGATACAACCATCAATATTAATAAAGATATTTTAAGCAGAGTTACAGAAGCCTCAAATGTTTTTCAAAAATCCAGGACCGAAATTATTGTGATGCTTCTGAAGAAAATGATGAAAATGGAGAGCAGTAAAGTCTGTATTAATCGTGGTATTAAATATCAGAAGTGCAACAATGAGGTGAATTGGCATACATTCCATATTACTTTTAAGGGTGATGAGTATGAATACTTTTTAGATTTGAGGAAGTTGCTGAAAATGTCGTTGTCACATATTGTGGCAATTGCAGTTAAGAAGTACTTGAAATCTTTATTCTCTGAAAAAAGTACCGATAACTATATGTTTTCTAACTATATTCTAGCCAAAGAAGATGCTGATGGAATTATTTACTGGAAATTATTCTGGGGTGTACCAAAGAAATTATCTGAACATCTTTCTTTCAAGGATTTATAAATAATTAAACATTCATTCCTTGACCACTATGCATTTATTTATTATTTTGACAAAACATATTAATGTTATATCGAAATAATTATATATAATGATAACAAAATCTTTAAAAAATATCTTTTTTGCTATTATAATAACAGTATTTATATCCAATTTATATTGCAGCAATTCCCCATGTGAAAAAGACCCTGCTGAAAAAACCTTATGGACCATTATGATCTATATGGGAGCCGATAACAATCTGGAACCCTATGCGATAGATGACATAAATGAAATGGAAAAGGGAATTGCCAATGCAATAGAGTCAGGTAATAGCGACATCAACGAAAACATGAATGTCATAGTACTCTTTGACAGGGCATCAGACTACATTTCATTGCCAACCGAGAAAGATGGAAGGGATTGGGAGGAAACAAGATTATACAGGATTAAACCTGATTATACTGATTCACAATATTTTAAATCTGAAAGGCTTGATGGAGGTTGCGGATTTGGCCATATTGATCCCATTGGTGAAATGAATTTGGCCGATCCCTCGACTTTAGACTGGTTCATTCAATATTCAAAATATTATTTTCCCGCAGATAAGTATTCACTCATTATCTGGAGCCACGGTTCGGGAATTCAAAAGAGCAGAAGCATTATTTCGAATTTAGATGTGACCAAACAGGTAGTGCAGGATAATGATGATTTCCTCTATATTGACGAGGTGCAGCAGGCAATTCAGAATAATTTTAATAATGAGTCAAAATTAGAATTTATAGGTTTTGATGCATGCTACATGGGAATGGTTGAGGTTGCCTATGAGTTTCGAAATCTTTCGAAATACATGATAGCTTCAATGAATGACATACAGGTGAATGGGTGGGATTATGAAAGTTTATTTGGAAATTTAATAAATTCAAGAGACGAAACTGTAATTGGAAGTGATGAATTTGCGGCACTAATTGTCGGATCATATAAAGAGTATATTGAAAATAATTATAATAACCTGGGACAAACACTTTCAGCAACAGACCTTTCAAACATGGAGAATCTAAAAATTAAAATTGATGCTTTTGCAGTTGAAATTGACAGTTATGTTGATGATAACATCTCAAGGCAAAGTGAGATTGAATCCATAAGGGACGTTTCTGTAAATTTTTATAACAATAGTATAGAAACTTCAGTGAATTATCCTTTCTATGACCTTTATGATTTCTGCAACAGGATATCATCAGATGTAAATAATAGTTTTCCTGTAAACCTTAAAACAACTGCGGACAATGTTATTGTTGAACTTGAAAATAGCATTGTCGTTGCATATGGAGATAGTGGCAATCCCGGTAATGGGGGTTCGGAGTATTACGGAAATGGCACCTCTGTAAAGAGGGGGCTCTCCATCTTCTTTTCAAGGGGCAATTACAACCATGAGGGCTTTTCTCATTACAAAGAACATTGGTGGTATACAAATGAGGATACACTATCATGGAAACCCGGTTATTATTACGGTAAGGTTGACTTTTGTGATTCAGACAATAACGGAACTGTGGAATATTGGCGTGAGATACTTGAAAAATGGTATGATGCAGATAATAATTTCACCCCGTCCTCTTTTTAAACTTCTTTCATCAAAAAAACCTTGCCACATTTTATAAATATATGTAAAATTGATTTATAATAAATTAAGAAATATTTTTATAGAGGATGGCTTATGGCTTTTAGAAAGAGTATTTTATCGGGCGCTTCTGAAGATCGCTTTGAGAAACTTATAAAGGAACGCCTCAAACCGGGGGCAGATAAGAAAAAAATTGACCAGAGAATATGGGACCTCTTTGGTGAGGTCTGGTGCATTATGTTTACGGACCTGTCCGGTTTTTCCAGGGGTGTGGCGAAATTCGGGATAATCCATTTTTTACAGACAATTTATGAATCGGAAAGGCTTCTTATACCGGTCATAGACGAACATGACGGCATACTTCTAAAAGTGGAAGGGGACAGTTTCCTGGTAATATTTAAAAGGACTGCAAAGGCTTTGAGGGCCGCAATTAAGATGCAGCAGATACTGAAAGAATATAATAAGGATAAAAGCGAAGAGGAAAAGGTGCTCCTTTGTGTTGGTATGGGTTACGGCAATGTGCTTAAAATTGGTGATTCAGATGTGTATGCTTCTGAAGTTAATGCTGCCAGCAAACTGGGGGAGGATACTGCAGATGCATGGGAGATACTTGTAACTGAAACAGTAAAAAACCTCCTCGAGGAAGATGTAGAATTCAATGATAAAATATCATTTGAGCTGCTTGATGAAGCGCCTCCCGGAGCGAATGCGGCTTACCGTGTGATTTATTCTATGGATTAAAACAGGTATTTCCCATTACCATAATGATGTTGTCATAGTTTATAATACTTGAATTTGGCTTTTATACGCTTTAAGTTCCACATAATAATCTACACAAAAAAAAGGTATTAAATGAATTCTAAATATTTCCAAATCAGAAACATAATTATTTGCGCCTTGTTTATACAGTTCATATTTTTTTCATCACATTTACTGGGTGATGAAAAAAATGCTCCCGATCCGGGAAGGGCAACGGTTAAAATACTACAGACCTATATTATGCCCAACTATAATATACCCTGGAGGATGAAGAACCCCGGTTCTTCAGTGGGTTCAGGTGTAATTATTAAGGGCAAGTACATATTAACCAATGCCCACGTGGTTTCAAATTCCACTTATATCCAGGTGCAGAAAGAAAATGATCCGAAAAGATACGATGCCGAGATTGCATTTATCGGCCATGACTGTGACCTCGCTTTGCTGAAGGTTAAGGATGAAAGTTTTTTTGATAACACCGTTCCCCTCAATTTCGGAGGGTTGCCGGTACTCAAATCTAAGGTAACAACTTTTGGATATCCCGTTGGAGGTTATCGAATTTCTGTTACCAAGGGGATCGTTTCCAGGATCCAGTTAAGCAGGTATATGCACATAGGAGATATGGTCTTTCTCACAATACAGACTGATGCTGCAATTAATTCGGGCAATAGCGGTGGCCCCGTTGTACAGGACAATAAAATAGTGGGGATAGCTTTCCAGGCCAGTAAGCGGTCCAATAATATCGGTTACATGATACCTATGCCTATTATTAAGCATTTCCTTGATGATATTAAGGATGGCAGGTATGACGGGTTTCCGTCAATGGGAATTTATGTTGATACATTGAGGAATAAAAGTTTCAGAAAGTATATGGGCATGAAAGATAATCAATCGGGTATTATTATTAAGCATGTAAATCCCGGCGGAAGCTCATACGGTCACTTGAAAGTGGGTGATATACTTTTGTCCTTCGATAATGTTCCATTAGCGAATGACGGCAGTATAGTTTTCGGCAATGGCAGAATATACTATGCCCACCTGATAGATGTAAAGCAAATAGGCGATGAGGTTTCTCTTAAGGTACTGAGGAAGGGTAAAATTATAAATTTAAAGTACCCCCTGAGAGGCCATGCGCCAAAAATATCGACAAGCAATGAATATGAAAAACTGCCGAAATATTACATCTTCGGCGGAATAGTTTTCCAGGTGCTGTCAAGGGAGTATCTTAAGACATGGAATAAATGGTGGTATAACGCGGAAAGGAGGATGCTATATTATTACTTTTACAGCATTATTGACAGTATACATCCGGAAAGGAAGGAGTTTGTTGTTATTAATAGGGTACTGCCGGACAGGGCCAATACTTACATTTCCGACATAAAGGATGAGCTGGTGAACAGTATAAATGGCATGAAAATAAACAGCCTGAAGGATGCCGTTAAGGCACTTAATAGCCCGGCAGGTAAATACCATATAATAAAAGTTGACGGGAGCAACCTGCCCATAGTCCTGAAAGTATCAGAGGCCAGGGATGCAAATATCAGGGTGAAAGGTAAATACGGCATAAAATTTTTAAAGAGATTGAAGTAGATTATCACATAGAGGAAAACAGATGAGAATACAATTTATAATTCCATGTTTTATTGCTTTTATTTTCATGGCTTTGCCTTTGACGGCAGATGAAATGGAGAGCCACGTTGTGAAAATTACAGTTGCCTACCAGAGCTATGACTATAACTCGCCATGGCAAAAAAGAAATGTAAAAAAACATACCATTGCAGGGTGCGTAATAGATGGGCAGAGGATTTTGACTGTTTCCTATTCGCTTGTTAACCATGTTTTTGTGGAGGTAACAAAAAAAGGCGGTACCAGGAAATATGCCGCGGAGGTAGTTGTGAAGGATTATCATAACGGGCTTGCCATTTTAAAGGTTAAGGATAAGGAATTTTTCAGCGACTTAAAAGCCCCGGAAATTTTTAAAGGAAAGAGTATTTCCGCAGGTAAAACTATGGTTTACAGGTGGGACCGCATGGGCAGTTTTAAGAAATACTCTGCGGAATTAAACAAATCTTCCATAAGATTTTTTAATCCAAAATGCGGTGTGCTGATGCATCAGTTTTCAACTGGGATGATTAAGGGTGGCAATGGAGTACCCGTGTTTGTTAACGGTAAACTGGCAGGTATTACAACAGGTGCAGATGGAAAGAATAAAACTATATACGTTATTGGTGTTGATGTAATTCAAAGGATGCTTGCTGACCTTTCAGACGGGACTTACGAGGGATATCCCTTTTTCTGGGTCAAGGGTGTTGCCATCGAAAGTGATGAGGGACTGAGAGAATACCTTGGCATGTCAAAGAATGATGAAGGCGTGCTGGTTACATATGTCCCTGCCATTTCCAGTGGTGCAGGCTCTTTAAAGAGAAATGATGTTATACTTTCTATCAATGGAGTTAATATCAATGATAATGGAATGTATCAATCTGAAAAATACGGATCCCTTAATTACGCTGGCCTATTATTTCTTGATAAATTTGTGGGTGATACAATTAAGATGAGAGTGCTCCGGAATAAAAAGAAAAGGGACATCAGCTTTAAACTAAAACAAATACCGGATAATTGCTGTAAAATACCACTCATAAGTTATGATTCACAACCTAATTATTATATCCTGGGGGGGCTCATTTTCCAGGAGTTGAGTATTGGCTACATGGAAACCTGGGGAGCACAGTGGAAACAGAAAGCCAATAAAAGGTTATTGTACTGGTTTGAAAATATAACGGCAATTTGGGCTAAGCCTGATATTAATCGGATTGTTGTTCTCAACAGGGTGCTTCCTTTCCCCATTAATAATGGATACCAGGGAAAGAGAGAGATAATTTTAGAAAAGGTAAATGGTAAAAAGATAAAGGATCTTTTGGATTTTAAAAGAATCGTTGGAAGCTTGTCATCCCGGTTTATCAGGCTCGATTTTATTGGCGGTGATACAATTATTCTGGACAGAAAAGAAGTAGAGTCAAGTGAAGCTTTTTTGCTAAGGAGATATAATATTCACTCTCCCTTTAGTATAGAAAACTGAAATTGAAATGCATGTTTTAGTGAAGGCGACACATCGATGTGTCGCCTTCATTGATTTTGAAAATTAAATACTTAGAACCGATTCCAGTTTTTCCTCATACCCCATAAAGAAATGGTCGGCGTTATCAATTATTTCAATCTTTGTTTCACTGTTCCATTTGGGAACGATATCTCTGATTTGGTCAGCCGGTGCAAACTGGTCATGGGAGCCGCATACAACAAGTTTAAGCTGGTCAATGCCGGCAATAGATGAAAAATCCATGGAGCCAACCGGAGGGGAGACCATTATCATTTCTTTAATATCACTGCATAATGAAATGGCATGAGCATTGACCCATGCGCCAAAGGAATATCCGGCAAGGGCAATTTCGGATATGCCAAGATCCATGAGGAAATCAACAGCTCCCTTTACATCTTCCCTTTCCCCAATACCATTGTCATATGTTCCTTCGCTGGCACCTGTACCCCTGAAATTAAACCTCAATGTTGTATAACCCTTCTTTGAGTATACATTGTTTATGGTATCAATAACATTATTGTGCATACTCCCTCCAAATTGCGGGTGGGGATGGGAGATAACTATTCCATGGCCGGTATTTCCTTTTTTTACAATACCCTCAAGATTGAGCCTGTTGGATTCAAAATATATATTTTCTTCCATAATGAATATACTAATTGGTTTCCAAACAAATTTTTAACTGCTCATACTAATACATTTTACAGTTTATTCCAGTCAATCATTCCCCCGGAGAGGACAATTACATTTGAAAAACCTGCTGCTGCCAATATTTGCGCTCCCGTGTGTGCCCTGCCTCCTGAACGGCAAATAATAACGATCTCTCCGTCTTTGTGCATTTCCAGTTCACCAATTCTTTTTGCTAATTGTGTAATGGGAATATGAATGATGCCGTTAATTGAGCCCAGGGGGCCGCTCAGTTCCTCCGTTTCTCTCACATCAATAAGCATGGGGGGCGTTGCGCCTGCAAGCTTTTGTTTTAAAACTGCAGCAGGGATTGATGCCACCTGCATTTCATTGGCATTCCGGTCCATTGTTCCTTTAACTTCGCATGCAGGTGAGTCAACAGGTATCCATGCAGCTTTAGGGTCCCTGGCGCAGGCATAGTTCGCCTTTAAGACATCATTCATCCAGTCAGCAGGGCCCAGTTTAAGGTCCTCCAGGAATTTTACAAAATCTTCCTTAGGGCCCTGTGATTTTTTAAGATGGGGATTTGTCTTTTTTTGATGAGCCAGGGATGAGGGCCTGCGATTGCGGTAGTCATGTGCTGGATAAACAATTAATTTATCGGGCAGGTCATACAGTTTTCGTAAAGAATCATAATGGGCGGCGGGATCGCCTCCGGGAAGATCATCACGGCCGGCTCCACCGTCATCTAAAAATAGCGCATCACCTGTAAATATCCATTCGGGAAATATTAAGGAAATGGAATCTCTTGTATGGCCGGGAGTTTCAATAACCTTAACCGGAATCTGTCCGAATAACTTCCACTTGAATCCCTCAGAAACCCTGAAGGTTGCACATTGCACAGGAGATTTGGTGCTCATAACATAATCACAATCGAAAATATCCTTAAGAGAAGAACCGCCTGAAATATGGTCAGCATGGGTGTGGGAATCGATGATTTTGGACACTTTTAGATTGTTATCTTTAATCAGCTGCACATAATCATTAACATGTTCAATAACCGGGTCAATAAAAGCGACCTCGTTTTGACCTTCTATGCCTATGAGGTATGTTTTACAAGAGTGATTATTAAGCTGTTCACATGTAATTTTCATTGTGCCTCCTAAAAGTTTTCTTTTAATTTTAGGAATTTCACCATTGGATTTATGATACTATTTCTCATTGTATTAAATAATGCAAAACATTTTTATTAATTTAAAATTGAAAACAAGTGAAAATTTCAGATTTACCGATAATTCACTCAAAAAAAATGAACAAAAAATACAATACTCAATTGTATCAATATGGGATGACCTGACCGGTTAAAAATGGTCCAATCAAAAAGTTATATTTGGACGATATTTATGGGAGGGACAAAGGCAAAAAAGAAACTACAAATCAGTTTTTAAATGGAGAAGTATTTTATTCTTTGAAAGAAGCTCAAATTTTAATTGAAAGATGGAGGCAGCATTACAATAATGTCAGACCACATAGTAGCCAGGGGGCGTACCCTCTGTACCGGAAACTGTGTGCCTTAGACAAGAAGATATAACAATAATAGTAGTACAAAAAATCCCGTCTGGTCAATAAAAATTATAATTATTAAGGGGACACTCCATGGGTAAACTGATAATTCCAAAACCGAACGAGAAAGAGCGCATTGCATTTGAGGGTGCAGGAATAAAAATCATAGAAACTCTCAGCGAAAAGGAATTCCTGCACATGGCAGTAAAGTATCTGAATACACATAATGTCCTGCACCTGAGCACCTGCAAGAATAATGAACCTCGCTGCACGCCGGTGGAATACTTCAATAACGGATTGACTGTCTATATGTTTTGCGAGGGCGGGGGTAAGGTGGCCAACATGAAAGTTAATCCGAAAGTTTCCTATGCTATTTCTGATCCCTATGATCCGGGGTCCGACTTTTTCGGTGCATCGGGTATGCAGGTATGGGGTACTGCTTCTATTTTTAAAAAAAATGATGACCCGGAGCGGTTTCGGAAAATACAGGGATATTCCCGTTATCTCAATGAATTAGACGAACAGGGGCTTACTGAAACTGCTGAAAAATATAACTTTAATGTTGTCTCCATTGAACCGGTAAAGATCAGGAGGCTCTGCTACAGGGAAGGCTATCGCAACATAATATGGAATAAAGATAGCTGATATCAAATGAAATTTTACTGCCAGCAAACTGTTATTTCCATCAATAATCAGTTTGCAGAAAATCAAAAAAGATTGTAATTGTTATTAAACTTAAGTTTTCCCATGGAAAGAATTTAAAAGCTTATCAATCTCTTTCTGCTGGATAAATAATTTTTTATCAAAGGCAATTTCCTGGTTTGCTTCTCTCAGCTTAATGATGAGGCTGTAAACAATAAAGACGAGGAGTTCAACTCCTGCCCTGGTATACTCTTTGATGAAATTGAATAAGTCATCCCTTTCGAACTTTAATAGCTCAACCTTCCCGGATGAGGTCACCGTAGCAGTTCTATTCAGTTCAATAAATATTGCAGATTCACCAAATACATCCCCTTCATTTATATCACAAATATGAACATCGCCCAGGCCAGTCCCTTCAGGTTTTTTTACATTTACGTTGACCGTTCCCTTAAGAATTGCAAATAGCTGTGAGCTTGGAGACCCTTCTGAAACAATAACTTCATTATCATCATATTCCAGGACTTCACCGATTTCCATGAGCTTTTCTTTTTCTTCCTTCCAGAGGGTTTTAAACATACTATTTTTATCTAGTTTGGATAGTACATCTGCTTTATTCAATTCAATTTTTCTCATAATATAATTACCCTCAAAAATTTATTTTATTATCAACATTGAATGGATTATAAAATATATAATTTAAAAAATCAATAAAAATAAAAAATAATTTGGATTTGAGGAGCGTAATGAAGAAAAAAAATGTCCGGGTGGCTGGAAATCAACTAGTTTTACATATCCCTGATCTATAAAAAACAGATTTATAAATAGCTATATTTTTGAATCCATAAAGTTGCTTCCTGTATCAGTTCAATACTGTATAGTTCAAGGGCTATATCTTTTGCGGTTTCGGAGAGTAGGATGTGTTCATGGTTTTTGTGTTCTTCCCCTTTTCTTACCGTCACGGAGATGATGCCGTATGTCCTGTTATCATATTCAATTTTTGCAGTAATAGTCCCATGGTTGTCACTCTTGTCCGACAGTAATGAAGGCCCGTAAATTGATGATGCAGGGTCTTTGTTGATTACAATGCTATTTGATGATAAAGATTATCATGCCCTGTTTGAGTCACGTCACCTTATCTTTAATTGAAGATAGAGATGACTAAAAAGTGTGTTTTATTTATTAAAGAGGCGCAATATCTTTGCCGTGAACATCATTCATAACTTGAGCCATCGCAGTATATATAGCTGCACCACCGCAAATGATCCCGATGTAGCCACCTGCAATTTTTAATGCAATCTCTCCGGAGAAATCTGCCAATGCCAGCATCATAAAGAGTACTGCAAGAGAACCGAAAACAAATTGAAGTGAACGGGTCAGTTTAAGTGTAATAACAAACATTGCCAGTGTGAAGAGACCCCACATGAGCAAGTAAGAACCCATTGCGCTACTTTCCGGTGCAGTTCCAAAGCCAAGCTTTGGGCCTATAATAACTGCCTCCAGAGACAGCCAGAATGATCCGTATGATGTAAATGCCGTTGTTCCGAAGGTGTTGTTTTTCTTCCATTCCATGATGCCCGCAATTATTTGTGCAATACCTCCGTAGAAAAAACCATGGCCAAAATCATGGAGCTTAATTCAAAAAGGCCAATGTTATGGAGATTCAGTAATATAGTCGTCATGCCGAATCCCATTAGTCCCAGTGGAGCTGGGTTTGCAGTTGTGTCATTAATGTTTACAGAATCATTTGAAAATTCCAATGTTTCATCTTTGATACTTTTTTTCTGAAATGTTAATCCTTTGTCTAAAATTGCCTCAGTTGCCATACTTTTACCTCTTATCCTTTTTAATAAATAAAATTATAGTAATTAGTTATTATTTACTTTTAAGACTAAACATAATAAAAAGAAATATTATTACAATAGGGAGAATCAAAAATATTGATGAGGGGAATTACTCTTTTTTTATAGGGGAAACCCCTATATGAATAGTATCATATGAGAGCAGTTTTGTTATACCTAATTTAATCCTTTTCACTGCATGATTAAAATTATTTTATTTGACTTGTGTAATGCACAAAAAGATATTAATTACAATCCAAAATCAAAAGATCTGATAAACAAAATGAATCTAATTATTATAAAGAATGAAGAATTAGGAAAAGATGGTAAAACCGTTATCGGTGGTGTACGCGCCAAACATATCATTAGTATTCTAAAGGGGGAAACGGGACAGGTTCTGAAAATTGGAATTTTGAACGGGCCAATTGGCAAGGGGACTATACTTGGAATAAGTAATGAAACTGTAACTCTTCAATGTATATTTAGCGAAGAGCTGCCGGGGGAACCCCGTATTGACCTCATCCTGGCAATGCCCAGGCCCAAGGTGATGAAACGTCTCCTTGCTCCCCTGGCTTCGCTGGGGATAAGCCGGATATTTCTTACAAACGCGGTGAGGGTTGAACGGGATTACTTTGATACACACTGGTTAAAGAAAGAATATTATGAGCCGTTGCTCATTGAGGGCCTCCAGCAGGCCAGCGGTACCTCGATGCCCGAAATATCTGTAATAAAGAGATTGAAGCCTTTTGTCGAGGATAGATTGGACGAATTGTTCCCCCATACATTGCGTTTCTTGGCACATCCAGGGGCTAAAGAAAAAATTTCTGCACATCGGGCAGAAGGGAAGGGTATTCTCCTTGCACTGGGCCCAGAAGGCGGATGGGTCGATTACGAAGTTGCAATGTTCGAGGAACAGGGGTTTTCTCCGGTAAGTATGGGCAAGCGTATATTAAGGACTGATACGGCGTGTATCGGGCTGGTATCTGTTATCAGGGAAATTGTCCAGTGAAGATGAAAATTTCTTTGACATTTTTTAGCTCAGAAATAATAATCTTACGGCAGCTGATATCTGCAAGACTTTCAAAATGTTATGGGGACCTGAATTATGGCTAGAAAAACTATACTAATAATATTGCTAATTACTGTTTTGCCATTATTTGTTAATTGTTCTGACGGCAAAACAAAACAGTTAAATATTGTAATTGATTTTGATGATACTGATAATAACTATACCCGGCATTATACTGACATTACCCGTTGTTTAAAGGGTGCATTTAAAATAATTGAAGAGCGTTTAGATATTAGTACTTCTGTGGAGTTGAGGGTCAATGTTAAGTTTCCCGAAGCAAATAATCTCTCCTGCGCAAGTGTCGAGTTTTCTCGGACCGGTAGTAATGGGACAGTTAATATTTATGAGCAGGGAGCAGCTGCTGTTTTAAAGAACCCCGAAGCTTTTGCTGATTCAGCCTATCATATTGTATTAAATGTGGGCACCAATCGCTTGAATACACTGTGGTTTGACCCGGCTCCGGAGGAGCGCACGGCTGAAATACCTGAGGGGTCCTACAGTGATGCAGTATCGATAATGCTCCACGAATTAATTCATGCCTTTGCATTAAACGGATGGCTCGACAGTTCTACCGGGAATTCAACATCTCCAAACGGTACTTTGTCCACCTATGATGTTAATGTCATTAATGATAACGGCACCCTGTATTTCGCAGGGGAAAATGCAGTGGCCCAATATGGAGGGCCCATTCCATTATCCTTTAATAATTACAAGCATTATGGGAATGAAGAGCCTGGTCCTGGCTCAGACCTTGCGGGCTATGTAATGTTCGGATTTTTTTATTCCTGGCGTTACAGGTTTTACCTCTCTGAATTAGATGTGGCCATATTAAAAGATTCAGGTATGCCTGTGAAATAGATTTTTGGGGTAAAAAATCATGCCAGGCTTTATAGTATGTAAAAATTAAGTAAATAATTTCGGGGCGACTGGATTTGAACCAGCGACCACATGACCCCCAGTCATGTATATGATTACAGTTCAATTTATAAAATACATACAAATGCTCAAATTACTATTGTTTTGTGTTGTTTAATGTTGGTAATTGAGCAATTTAAACATTATTTGTGTAAGATTAAATGTGGTTGTCTTTGCGTTGACCGAGAATTGACCGAGGCTAAACAGCTTTCTTGACGGGTAGGGGTATAATCTTGTTAAGGCTTTCGACAACCTTGGGGTCTACATCCTTTGATGCATTTGCATATCTTCTTTCAGTTATTCTAACTGACGAATGACCGAGAAGTTCTTTTATGTCATTAAGTGAAACTCCCTTGTCGTATAGAACACCTGCATAAATGTGTCGAAGATCGTGATATTTTAGTCTGTGTTTCTTACCCGATTCCACGTCTAATACATGTTTAAAGCTAAGTCTTTCCCGTAATCTGCGGAAAGCAGATTGCAACCAGGATTTACCTTTGTACTCATGAAAAAGCAAGTCGGTATGTGGCTCCATTTTTCTTAACTCTATCAGATATTCTTTAAGATTCTCGGGGATGTGGACAATCCTGCTCTTTCTCCCCTTGGTGGTTCGTTCCCGCGCATGAATAAGAGAGTTTTCGAAATTAACATTTTCCCAGGACAATCCAAGAACTTCTTTTTGCCTGAGCCCGCCTAGTAAACCCAATAGAACTGCAGCATAAAGTTTAGTATGTTTATAAGCTTCATTTAAGAGTTCTGTGGTTTGCTCAATTGTCAGTTTAATCCTTCGAATGTTATCCTCATCCTTTTTTATTCTTTGTGCAGGATTATTTCTTTGATAATAATCCCTCTCGATGCAGTAATTGAAGAAGTGTGAAAGATAAGATATTTCACGATTGATTGTCGCATTTGAAACAGTCTTTATTCTTTCTGTTAATGGATTATCCCTTCTCCAGATAAAGTAATCTTCAATGTGATATCTTTTAATTGTAAGGAGTGGTTTTCCTTTAAAGAATTCACGGAATGACTTTTTAGCTCTAACACGTACCACATAATTCTGATTATTCTCTTTTCCACTACAGTGGTATTTTAAATAATGAGTTACGTATTCTTCATAGATTTCAAAGAACATACGGTGTCCCTTTTTATTTACTCCGTATAAATGTTCGTCCTCGACTTTACGTTCCCATTTTCGATAAAGAGTGTCAACCTCTGATTTGCGGCACACCACCTTATTTCGGTTTCTATTGCCATCAATGGTCAAGTCAAAATCATAGCGAACTTTTCCTTTTGGGACACCATTTTGGTTATCGGATTCTCTTTTAGGCACAGTCTTTTCCTCCTATTAAGAGGTAAATGACTATACGATGTTTTGATGAAGTAATCATAAAGTTATATCGCCTGGATGACAAGTTATTTTTTGACTCTATGCTTTTTGATCTCTTGTGTAACCTCATCAAGGTGAAAAAGGTATGATTTACCATTAAACTTATACGCTGTTAACTTTCCTTCGCGTGCCATTTTTCTAATAGAAAAAGCTGGAATGGTAGTTAGCTCAGAAAGTTTCTTTACATTTACGAATCGGTGGTTTTCCATCATGGATTCTCCTTTTTGATATTCTGTCGAC
>JBHPHB010000013.1:0-33091 GCA_042569985.1 Spirochaetota bacterium
ATATCAATGAGAGGACAAAGGAGGGATAATTGCCCCGCCAATGTTTGCCGTGAACTATGCCGCAGGTCCCACAGTAAAAATAATTTTTGACAAGGACACCGGCTTGAACTTTGCAATGGTCCTCCATTATACCCAGGAATTTGAATGGTTTATACCGGTAAAACCGGGGGATAAGATTTCAAATGTTGCGGAGATCACTGAGATTGAACCAAGAGAAAACGGCAGTATCCTAAAATGGGTAACCCTTTCAATAAACCAAAAAGATGAAGTTGTTGTTAAATCTTCATGGGCCTTTTTTGACAGAAGCGCAAAGGTACCCGGAGCCGGCAAACCCAAATACGAAAAAACAGGCAATGATGAAATACTCTGGACACAGGACATGGAGGTACGAAAGGGACAGACATTCATCTATGCAGAACCTTCTGGCGACCATAATCCAATTCATGTTGACAATGATTTTGCTGTCAAGGTAGGCCTTCCAGGGATTATACTGCAGGGACTGTGCACAATGGCATTTGCCCACAAAACATGTGTAGATAATCTCTGCGGTCCCCAGAGAGACCCTCTAAAATTGAGAAAACTGGGGGTGCAATTCTCAAAAAATGTATTGCCAGGTGAGACCATTACTTTTCAGTGCTATAAAAAAGGGGATTCCCCGGAGGGAACAAACTATGGGCTGGTTGCCACCAACAGTGAAAATCAGCATATACTCAGGAATTCATTTTGTCAGATTATTTAATCTAAATCCAACATCAATACACTCCATGGCGTCTATCCATGCGCAATGCCAGTGCAGTCCATATTGCACCCGCCAGGTCAACTATAACGAAGGCAATTATTATTGGTTTTGCGAGGCCAATGATAACAAAAACTAGAACAATGAAAAGAGCCGATGATCTGGTATAAATTGTTATTCTAAAGAAGGGCATAAATTCTGTATGCCTGCCTGCGACAAAATAATAAACGGCAAGATAAAGAAGGACCATCCCAAGGATCCTCACAACAATATAATCGGGCAAAACAATCCCAACAAAACCAAGACAGAACTTTGGGAAAAACATTAATAATATACCGCAGGCCAGAACCCAGAAACCAAAATAAAAAATCGACTTACCTGTCCTTGTCATATATAACTCCTATTGCAAATAATAATATTTATTATTAATCCAATTTATTATCTCAGATTAATGAAAAAAATAAAAAGAATAAACCTTATTACTACCTTTTATTTCAATACTGCTATAGCATCAATTTCAATATCAGCACCCAGTGGTAGATCTTTTACACCAATAGTTACTCTTGCAGGATAAGGTTCATTAAAATAGCTGCCATATATTTCATTAACAACTGGAAAATTACCTAAATCTTTTAGAAACACTGTTGTTTTTGCAACACTTCCAAGATCCGTTCCCGCTTCATCCAGTATGCATGCAATATTTTCCATTACCTGCTTAACCTGAATTTCAATACTTCCTTTAACAAGTTCACCTGTTTTAGGATTTACGGGTATTTGCCCAGAGCAAAAGACCATACCCATGGTTTTTATTGCCTGTGAATAAGGGCCCACCGCATCTGGTGCATTATCAGTTTCAACTGCTCTCTTATCCATAAACTCCTCCTTTGTCCTCTCATTGATATCAAACATCAACAATTTATGCAAAATAACTTTTGTAAAGCAGTATTAAAGCCCCTCTCGTAAAATCAATTTTTTTACTCTGAGCAACATTTTTTTTTCATCATACTCATCTCTTATTCGTTTATATTATACAAGTTAAAAATAAAAGGAGAAAAAAATGTCAAATAAGCCAAGAGTATGTAAACCAAATTTAACTTACCATGTATTTTCACGTTGTGTTGACAGGAAAAATCTGATGAAACATAAACACATGAAAGACTTAATGTTATTTGTAATCAATATGGCTATAAAAAAATACAAATTTGATCTGTCATCATACATAATTCTTGATAACCACTTCCATTTTATCATTAAAACCGTAACTGATGGCGCTTCAATCTCAATAATCATGCAATTTATTAAGTCACAGTATGCAAGAAGGTATAATAAAAAAATGAACAGAATTGGGCCATTTTGGAATGAGAGATTTGGCGATACAATTATTGAAAACACAAAGAATCCTGAGTTTTTATTTCATTGGATAGTACTATATATAGCATATAATTCAGTTCGTAAAGGCTATGTAAATGATCCCAGGGATTATGAATACTGCAACATAAATTTTTATCTGGACAAGGATTATAAACCGCCTATCAAAGTTACAATTCATGAATACTTTGAAAATCTCGGAAGTACATTTGAGGAACGTGTAAATGAATTTCGTAAATATGAGAAAATGTACAAAAAACAACTTTTTTCAAAACATCATTTTTAAAAAAAATTCTTATATTTTTTTATAGCAATAGACTCAGTTGCATAATAATCAATATTCCAAAACACCACATAATAACTATATTATAAATTTCTAATAATTTTCAGATACATTTTTATAGAACAAAGGTGGGTAAATCTAATATTAATAATATATATTATAATAGTTTAAAAAAAGTGGTATTACAATATTTTCACATTACATTTTTATTATTATTATTTATTACTCTGAGCAACCCAAAAAAAAATAGTTTAAAATTATACAAAAAATCAAAATGTTGCTCAGAGTAAACTAAGAGCCTCATAAAATATAATCCATATATACCATTTTTTAAGAAAAATTGTTGCATTCCTGAGTTCCCTAAATTTATTTATGTTAACAGAAACGGGTAAATTATATGAGTAGAGTAATTGCAATAGCAAATCAAAAGGGAGGCGTGGGAAAAACAACCACGGCGGTCAACCTTGCAGCATTTCTTGCAGAACTAGGTAAAACGGTCCTTATTATTGATATTGATCCCCAGGGAAATGCGGGATTTGGCATTGGCATAAATGCCGAGGAAATAAACACAACTATTTATGAAGTTCTCATAGGTGAGATTCCCATTGATCAGGCTATTTTCAAAAGTGAAATTGATGAACTCTACCTCATTCCATCCAATATTCACCTTTCAGGTGCACAGGTTGATCTTTTAGACATGAATGAAAAGGAATTTATATTGAGGAATGCAATAAGCAAAATAAGAGACAATTTTAACTATATTCTTATTGATTGCCCTCCCTCTCTGGGAATTCTAACATTGAATGGTCTGGTAGCAGCAGATTCAGTCATGATCCCCCTTCAGTGTGAATATTATGCACTGGAAGGACTGAGCCAGTTACTTCAAATTATTGCCATGGTACAGGAAGCACTTAACAGAAAACTGGAAATTGAAGGAGTTGTTCTAACAATGTTTGATTCAAGAACAAACCTTTCACAACAAGTAGTTTCTGATGTGAGGGAGTTTTTTAACAATAAGGTTTTCGAGACAATTATTCCCAGAAATGTTAAATTATCTGAGGCTCCGTCTTTTGGCAAACCCATAGGGTTATATGACAATACAAGTACAGGGAGTATTACCTATAAAAGACTTGCACAAGAGGTGATAAACAATGACTAAAAAGGCACTTGGCAAAGGACTTGATGCAATAATATCAAAAACACTACCCAAGGTTGATAAAAATAGCGAGGGATATCCCGATGTAGCTGACAAGGTCGTTGAGCTTGATATAAATAAAATCATTCCCAATCCCAATCAGCCGCGAGTTAATTTTGATGAATCCGAAATTAAGGAATTATCAAATTCCATAAAATCAGTAGGCCTTATTCAGCCAATTGCCGTGCGCAAGGTGAAGAATGACTACATTCTTATTGCAGGCGAAAGAAGGCTCAGAGCATGTAAAGCAGCAGGACAAAAAAAAATAAAAGTAATCATAATAGATGCCAATGATGAAAAATCACTAATTATTACACTGGTTGAAAATATCCAACGAGAGGACCTGGACCCAATCGAAGAAGCAAAAGCATATAAATACATGTCAAACAAATTCAACCTTAAGCAGCAGGAAATTGCCAGGCATGTAGGAAAAGACAGGGCAACAATTTCAAACTCCATCAGGCTTCTTAATCTACCCTCAGAAATTCAGCAAGCCCTATCAATGGGGAAGATAAGTACCGGCCACGCAAAGGTAATTCTATCCACCAACGGTGAGTCCCAACAGTTGGCAATATACAAGAAAATTATTGATGGCGGTTTATCGGTAAGGGCATTAGAAGATCTCGTTAAGAATAAAAGCAAAAATCCAAAGGGCAAAAAGAGAGTAAAGGATGCACACATAAAAAAAATGGAAGAGAAACTGATGTCCATCCTTGGAACAAAAGTAGAAATTAAACATGCCGGTAAAAAAGGAAAAATCGAGATAATCTATTACTCCCTTGATGATTTCGAAAGAATCATTGAACTTCTAAAATAATTATTAGTTAAAATTTACAGGAACAAATAAAGAGGGCCTTTCTTTGCAGCAAAAAATTTCAGTCAATCTCAACTTTTATTCTTTCCACTGAATCATTTTCAACATCAAGAATTGCGATGGAGCATTCATCACCCCTATAGAGACAGCCGGGATTAATGACCCTTACGTTATTTGAGACATAGTTCTCAAAAAAATGAGTATGCCCTTTAATTATATAATTATATTTTCCGGAACTAACTGCCTGTCGAAACGAAGGAACATCATCACCATGGAAAACAATAAAGCTCTTGCCATCAAGTTCAAACGTACAGGTCTTTTCAATACACCCAAAACCCATACCCTCAGACTTTAAACTTATCAATCTTTCATCAATATCAGAATTCCCCAGGACAAACTTGCAATTACATCCTTCAAATAAATCAAGCATCTTTGGTGATGTTAAATCACCCGCATGAATTACGTAATCAACCTTGTTTTCTTTAAAGATATCTATGGCCTTTATTGTAAGGTCGATCCTGTTATGTGTATCTGCAATTATTCCGATTTTCATATTGTTTAATTACGATAATTTTGATCCCACAGGGATATCATCATTAATTTCTATAAGTACGGGCTTCCCCTTTTTACCCTTTCTAGCTGCAAGTAGCATTCCATTGGATTCTCTTTTAAATATCGTGGCGGGCTTAAGATTAGCAACAAGTAGGATCTTTTTCCCGATAAGATATTCGGGCTTATATCCTTCTGCAATACCTGCAATAATTGTACGTTCATCAATGCCGCAATCCACTTGCAATTGAAGAAGTTTATCAGACCCCTCAACAATCTCTGCTTCAAGAATTTTAGCTACCCTTATATCAACTTTTGCAAAGTCTTTTATGTCGAGTAACCCTTCATCCACTTTGGGCTTCTCTGTTTTTTCGTCTTTCTTTTTTTCCATGTCGATCCTCGGGAAGAGTATTTCAATTTCAGAAACTTCATTTCCTTCATCAAGATGGTTTAATGTTAACAGTTTTTCAGGTGGTACCGATTTACCGTCCGCCTTAAGTGCTTCGAATATTTTCTTAGACTTGGTTATCATTACTGGCGAGATCAATACTGCAATAATATAAATTGCCTCAAGAATATTCCTCATTACCGAGGAAAGTTTCTTTTCATTTTTCTCCTTTGCAAGCTGCCAGGGCTTGCTTTCATCGATATACTTATTAATGTACCTTATAAACTCCCATAATTTTTCAATACCCATGCTTGTATGAAATTTCTTTACATTCTCAACATAACCTTCATATGATTCCTCAAGTTTTCTAATAATTTCATCCCTTCCTGCGGGCTCGTCACTATTAAAGGCAGAAATTTTCCCATTAGAGAATTTCTGTGACATATTGAATGTTCTGTTTATCAGGTTCCCCAGGTCATTACCCAGGTCATAATTAATTCTCTTTATCAATAAATCTTCGCTGAAATTTGCATCAAGGCCAAAACTCATCTCCCTGAGGAAAAAATATCTTACTTCATCATTGCCATATTCATCAACAAGGTCTTTTGGAGTGACAACATTACCCAGGCTTTTTGACATCTTTGCCTGCTTCATGTTCCAGTACCCGTGAACATTGAGATGCCTGTATGGCTCAATACCTGCAGACTTCAGCATTGTGGGCCAGTAAATTCCGTGGGGCTTAACTATATCCTTGGCAATTACATGTTCAGCCACTGGCCAGTACTTTTTAAACTTTTCATCATCTGGATAGCCTATGCCGCTTATATAATTAATCAACGCATCAAACCAGACATAGGTAACAAATTTATCATCAAAGGGAAGAGGAATTCCCCAGGTCAAGCGCTCCCTTGGCCTTGATATACAAAGGTCTTCAAGCTCTTCACTCTTTAGAAGTGATACCACCTCGTTTTTATATCTTTCCGGCCTGATAAAATCAGGATTTTCTTCAATATGGCTAAGAAGCCACTTTTGATATTTACTCATTTTAAAAAAATAATTTTTTTCTTCGATAAACTCCACAGGCTTATCATGCTCCGGGCATTTTCCATCAAAAATTTCTTTATCTGTCAAAAACCTTTCACAGCCCACACAGTAATTCCCGCCATAACTGCCAAAATATATATCTCCTTTGTCATATACCTTCTGAAGGATATCCCCGACGACCTTCTTATGACGCTTGTCAGTTGTTCTAATGAAATCGCTATACTCGATGCCAATATCCTCCCATGTGCTTCGGAATTTGGAACTTATCATATCAACATAATTCTGAGGGCTGGTATCTTTCTCCATTGAAGCCTCATAGATCTTATCCCCATGCTCATCAGTTCCGGTTAAAAAATAAGAATCATAACCGAGCATAGAAAAAAACCTGTTCATGAAATCCACAAGTATCGTTGTATAAGCATGTCCAATATGCGGTTCAGCATTGACATAGTATATTGGTGTTGTAATATATATTGTTTTATCCATATGCATCCCTTAATTATTTTTCCTCATGTTCAATTACCATTTGGGTGATAAAAATCAGGAGGAATCTTCATCACTCATAATACGGTCTAAAACTTCTTTCTTAATGGAATACTCGTGATTTTTATAAACAAGGTTATACTTTGAAATTTTCACTGTTCTTTCAGATTCCCTGTCCTTGATTTGAAGAGATTCATCCAATAAGTTAATTGATGTAACATAGTAGATTTTATTTTCAGCTTTAATTTCCGTGCCCGGCCTGGGAAGTTTATCATTTAAGTCTTTGTATGACTCAAATTCATACCCAAGGCAGCATAAAAGCCTTCCGCACATCCCGGAAATTTTCATAGAGTTAAGGTTTAGATTTTGCTCCTTTGCCATTTTAATTGATACCGGATCAAAATCATCTCTTTGATGAACACAACAGTGTTCTTTGCCGCAGGCACCAAAACCGCCAACAAGTTTAGCTTCATCCCTGACTCCAATCTGCCTCATCTCGATCCTTGTCCTGAAAACTGAAGCAAGTTCTCTCACAAGTTCCCGGAAATCAACCCTGTTATCAGCAACAAAATAAAATATAATTTTTGTTTTATCAAAAAGACATTTTACCGATACAAGTTTCAAATTGAGTTTTTTACCGACAGCCTTTTCCTTACAGATTCTGTAAGCCTTTTCCTCAATAGCTTCAATTTCCGGAATCATCTCCAGATCTTCGTTATTCGCTTCCCTGAGTATTTTTCCTTTTACATCAGAATGTGGTGTATTTTGAAATCTTGGACACTTACAAACATTGCCCATATCAATACCGTGTTCAGTCTCAACAATGCATAGGCTGTTATTTTTTAAAAATATATGATTCGAATCAACATAATATGCCTGATAGCTGTTTCGAAGTTTTACTGATGATACTTCCATACTTAATTCCTAATGTTATTTTATTTTTCTTCCCTTAAATGGATTTTGGCAAGGAATTTTTATGATAATCATAATGAAAAATCAAGTTCGGGAATTCCAATTTCATCAATATTATTAATTGAATATACCATGCCCTTTAATGAATTCCTAAAGTTTATATTATTTACCAGTCCCTTCTTTATTGAAAGAAATATCTTTATTAATTTTCTTACCATCAATATATCATTAATTTCAATAGTTTTAAAGGCCTCAAAGGAACTTTTTTTATTAATATTTGAAATTAATATTACCCTGTAAATATTTATTAATATATTCAGTAAATTTTCAATTTTAGTCTCTTTTTGAATCCTACTCATATCAAGAAAGAGCAAATCATCATTATTAATACAATTAGAAATACTGCAGCATAGATTTAATACTTCATCAAAAACATGTTTATTATTCAGCATGAGGGCAACCTCAACAGACCCTCCTGAAATCTCAGATATTAAATCCGGTTCAGCCCCCTCCACTGCAGGTTTATCTTTTAAAATTTCCTTCATCTCTGAATTATTCAGGGGATAGAAAGTCAACTCAGAACACCTGGACAAGATAGTTGGAATTACCTTGGATTTATTAGCTGTAATAAGAAAAATATGCGTGCCAGGTGGCGGTTCCTCTATTGCTTTAAGTAACGCATTCTGTCCCTGAATATTTATCTGGTCAATCCCATCCAATAGAACAGCATATCTCCCCGATAAGGGCTTCTTTGCCAGCCTGTCTATTAACCACCTGACGCTCCCCAACTCCCTCTTTTTTGGGTCACCAATTGGTATTATCCCCTTATCGTTTGGGGAAAGTTCAATCATGTCCGGAAAGGAACCTTTTATAATCTGGACGCATACAGGGCATGACCTGCAAGGCGGATTTTGATTACTGCAAAAAAGGCCCTTAATAAAACGAACTGCTATTGCCCTTTTGCCAATCCCGGATATACCTGAAAAAAGCATTGCCTGAGGAATTGCATTATTACTGTATAATAACTCAAGCTTTTTTATCTGTCTCTTATGTCCAATAATTCCTTTAAAATTCATATCAGGAAGGCTATTAGTATAATAGATCAAGGATGAGTCCTCGAATTTCTTCGATACTCTTTAAAAGGTTAAATGCCTTATTAGATTTAGTAATTGCATCTGTAATTTCAAGCAACTTACTGTTTATCTTATCAACAATAGTATGCTCCTTTCCTTTTACACGGTTCTTCTTCAGCGTCTTGGTATCAAATGCTTCTCCAACTATGTTTTTCAGTATCTTTTGTATTAGCCTTTTGTAAATTTTGAGTTCATATATTGACTGCTTATCGAGAAACCTTTTTTCCTGATCCTTCAGATCATCAAGAAGTTCCTCAATTGTTCCGGCAAAATCATCTATTATATTGTTTTCCAATTCAGCAACAAAGGAACTGGTCCCCTTGCCGACTTTGGGCATTTTTTTCTTTCCTTTGACTTTTGTCTTATTATCCTGTCCCGGGATTGTTTGAGTAATCTTAATCATTTTTAAACCTTCCGATTAATTGTACAGTTACCCTCAAATTTCACTCCCTCTTCCATTATAAGACTTGGTGTAATTATATTGCCATTAATATTACCAGTTGACAAAAAGACAACTCTCTCAGTTGCAAAAACGTTTCCCCTGACAGATCCTCCAATAACAACGAGGCGGGCCTTTATATCAGTAACAGCCTCGCCCGATTGACCGACAAGCACTTTACCATCGGTTTCAATAGTTCCCTGGAACTTACCGTCAATTCTAAGAAGCCCGTTTATCTTAAACTCACCCTTAAATTCAGATCCCTTTCCAATGATACTGTTTACTATGTTATCTTCAGCCAGATTATTTCTTGCCATTTTTAATTTCAGCTTAACCTAAATATTTGATATATTGGTGACATAATACATTTTTCTTGCCTGTATGCAAGTAAAATTTAATACAATTATTAAGCAACCACTGTTGTCAACAAATAAATTTTGAGGTTAGGGAAGATGAATTTACACAATTTTCCATTAATTTAAAATTAATCTATACTTTTCTTGACAAATCAACCCCCTTTGAAATTAGTGCATATTCCAATATATATATATTAAATGAGGTGTGAATATGGATCCATTAACAGCTACAATAAAAACAAACAAAGGTAGTATCAAATTAACACTTTTTGCAGATAAAACACCTGTCACTGTTGCAAACTTTGCAAACCTTGTTCAGCGTAAATATTATGACGGGCTCAATTTCCACAGGGTAATTGAAGACTTCATGATCCAGGGCGGGTGCCCCAATGGAACGGGAGCGGGCGGACCGGGATATAATTTTGAAGACGAATGCAGTGCAGAATTGAAGCATGACAAACCAGGTATACTATCTATGGCTAATGCGGGCCCCGGTACAAATGGAAGTCAGTTTTTTATAACTCACGTACCAACTTCATGGCTTGACGGAAAGCATACGGTTTTTGGATCGGTTGTTGATGATGGCGATATGGAAACCGTAAACAGCATCAGCCAGGGAGATACTATCGAATCAATCACAATTGATGGCAACACGGAAGAATTGCTTGCACAGGTTTCTGACAGGATTGCCGAATGGAACTCCATTCTTGATAAATAATCTTCCACATGAAAGATAAAATAGTATACTCATCAGAGCTTGGTGATTTAAGGAAAAAACAAAACAAGAAGAAATCACACCCGAGTAATAAAAATCAATCCTCTGTAACAGTAAGAAAAGAAAAAAAAGGCCGGGGAGGGAAAACCGTATCCATCGTTTACGGATTACCCTTAACGAAAGATGGCCTATCCCTTTTTGCAAAAAGATTGAAACAGAAGCTTGGCACCGGGGGAGCAGTTAAGGACAGAAATATTATTATTCAGGGTGATAAAACAGATAAAATTATTCAATTCGTAAAAGAAGAAGGATATAACATTAAATGTTAGTTTGTTCATAAATAAACAGTATATTACAGTAAAAGAATATACCCATAAAAATTTGAAATTATTATTCAAGGAGATATAACAATCATGCCTTTCCAAAAGATCAGGAATATTGGTATTGCCGCTCACATTGATGCGGGGAAAACAACAGTTACAGAAAGAATGCTATTCTTTACAGGGATAACAAGAAAACTCGGTGAGGTCCATGATGGCGAAGCAACAATGGACTTCATGAAACAGGAGCAGGAAAGGGGCATTACCATTGCTTCAGCTGCAATTTCCTGTGAATGGCAAGACTATCAGGTAAATATAATTGATACTCCCGGTCATGTTGATTTCACAGTTGAAGTGGAAAGATCCCTCAGGGTAATTGACGGCCTGGTAGCGCTATTCTGCGCAGTGGCAGGCGTTGAACCCCAGAGTGAAACAGTGTGGAACCAGGCTGACAGGTACAAGGTACCGCGAATTGCTTTTATTAATAAAATGGACCGTGTGGGAGCCGATTTCTATGCCGCAGTTAAGCAGATGGATAAATACCTGGATGCCCGCCCGGTGCCATTACATATACCTATCGGCGTTGAGGATAATTTTTCAGGTACCATAGATATTATAGATAGAAAGGCATATATTTTTAACGATACAGAAAGGGATATAAAAGAGATACCGGAAGATCTTAAAGAGGAATCTGAAAAAGCAAGGATATTCCTTGTGGAAAAAGTTGCGGATTTTGATGATGAGATAATGGAACTATATCTTAATGAAAAAGATGTACCTGCTGAACTTTTAAGAAAAGCAGTTCGACAGGCCACCCTTAAATTAATGATTACACCGGTTTTCTGCGGCTCCGCTTATAAAAACAAGGGAGTTCAAGTCCTGCTCGATTCGATAATCCATTATCTTCCTTCCCCAATTGATATTGGGGCGGTTGTGGGTATTGATATTGATGATGAGAAAAAATCCCATACCAGGAATCCTTCAAAATCTGAACCTTTTGCAGCACTTGCTTTTAAGCTCATCCATGACCCCTATGTGGGCCAGCAGACTTTTGTGAGGATATATTCGGGCGAGCTAAAAAGCGGTATGCAGGTTTTAAATTCAACAAAGGATAAGAAGGAGCGTATCGGAAGAATACTGAAAATTCACGCAAAGGACAGGGAAGAAACAGAAACTGCCGGTCCCGGTGATATCGTTGCTTTAATCGGAATGAAGTATACCAAAACAGGGGATACCCTCTGTGATATAAAAGAACCGTTATTTCTTGAATCAATTTTTATACCACCCACAGTTATTGAGCTGAAGGTCTCACCGGAAACAAGAAAAGAAGAGGAAAAGCTAATGTCAGCAATAAGGAAGCTTTCCCTGGAGGACCCTTCATTCAACGTGAGATATAACGATGAATTGGGGGAAAGCATTATTTCAGGAATGGGAGAACTGCACCTGGAAATAATTATCGACAGGTTAAAAAATGAGTTTGGTGTTGTTGCAAATGTTGGTGCACCATCTGTCGCCTATAGGGAGACATTGACACGTGAAGTTAAGCATGACTATAAGCATTCAAAACAAACAGGTGGCAAGGGGCAATATGCCCATACAATTATGAGGATAGAGCCCAATGACGGTAAGGGGTTTGAATTTATCGATAAAATCAAAGGCGGAAATATTCCCATAGAATATATTCCCTCGGTAAAAAAGGGTATCCAAAGCGCAATGGAAGAGGGGATACTTGCAGATTTCCCAATTGTTGATGTTAAGGTTGTCCTCCTCGACGGCAGTTATCATGATGTGGATTCATCGGACATGGCATTTCGAACCTGCGGAGCAATCTGTTTTAAAGAAGGTTTCTTGAAAGCTGCCCCTAAACTACTGGAACCCATGATGAAACTTGAGGTCAATACACCTGATGACTATATAGGGGATATAGTTGGTGACATAAATAAACGGCGCGGAAGAATCGAATCAATGAGAAGGTACAGAAAGGGTGCACAGAAGCTAAACGGCTTTGTTCCTTTAAAGGAAATGTTCGGATACGCAACAGTCCTTAGAAACTTATCCAGCGGCAGGGCCAACTTTTCCATGGAATTCCACCAGTACGTTCCTCTAAGCACCGACATGCAGGAAAAGGCCCTAAAAGAGATGAAAGAAAAGGATTAAATGTTTATGATTATTTTAACCATGTTTAAAATAATCATTTTCCCGGATATTGATGATACTTATCAGGTTTAGAAGTATTATCAATATCCTCATAATCGGCATCGTCATAATCGGCATCGTCATAATCATAAAACCCCATGGAAGCCTTCCGCCTTTCCAGGTACATACCATCAAAAACACCGTTGTAAAATAAGTCTTTTGGAAAGAAACCTCTTTTGATAATTTTAGGCCCAGTTTTCATTCCACACCTCCAATTAAAAAAAGATATACCGGCACTCCATAAAAAATTAATGCCGGGCATGTTAAAAACAATATTTTTGCTTTACATATCCTGTTCAATAAATACCTAAATATAGAATATATATATAATATTGGAAAATCAAATATTTTTTGTTTTAAATTTTATAATTTTAGAGTAATAAATGAATTAAGTTAAGCCCCCCATACCCCGCGTTCTCAAGAGGAGGTTGATGGCAACACAGGCACAGGATGTGCCGAACGTGTTGCCCCGAAGGGGGCTCCCAGGCGTTTGCTTTATATCCTGATAAATCAAATTTCTTGATTTAAATAAATGGTAAAATAATGAACAAAAGGCGAGAAAAAATGAATTATAAAGATGAATTAAGAAAAATAAGCAAACACCGGGAACGCTATTTTCCCGTTATGTTAAGCCTTCTTAGAACACATGATAATTTCACTGATAATAACTCACCTGTGCCAATTTCAAAGGCAGAAGAAATGGCTATTATACTGGAATTGATTGATATAGGTTATATTAATATTGATGCCTTCATTATAAAGAGAGAGTTTGAAGATGTAACAGGCATCATTTATAATGGAGAAAACCCCTTAACTAATGAAGGATACACTGTTTTTCGGCAGAGGCAGTTTGTGAAAAAGAAAAACTTAATTCTCACTGTTTCAATAACCATTATTCTGATTATATTATTGCTGGTAATAATCAATTTTTAGCATGATAAATGATCCCCCCATACCCCTAGGCACCAGGACGGTGCCATGCAGATACGCGACAGGAAGTCGCAAAAAAATCTGCCCAAAGGGGGGCTCCCAAGTATTGTAAACTAATAGCTTTGTTGCACTGAAAATATTAAGCCCCCCTCCGGGGGGGTTGGGGGGCTTGTAAAGGTTAACCGATTTAGAAAACTATTCTTATGATAAGTAATACAATTGTCACCCCTCAGCCTTAAACTTTAAATTATACCAGTCAATATTTCTAGTGAGATACATGACAAGCCCCAGTATCGCAAAGAGTGCCAGGGAACCAAGTACCAATGCGTAGTCCTGATTTTGCAAAAGGATAAAAAGATATCCGTAGAGGAACACAAGAAATACTGTCATTGAAACAACACTGGATTTGGACTTCAGTATCTTATAACTGTAACCGGCTATCATCCCTATTACTCCCAGGCTTGAAAGGATGTAGGATAAAATAAAATTCATGTGCTCCGAAAGCGACAGGAAGAGAAGATAAAAAAGGCACATGGCACTTCCAATCAATAGATATTGGAGGGGATGAATATTCAGTTTATTTAAAATTTCAAATAAAAAGAAACACAAGAAAGTAAGGGATATAAAAAGAAATCCATACTTCACTGCCCGGACGCATTTCTGATAAAAGTCAACGGGCATATAAATTTTTACCCCGAAAGAGCTGTTATACATTGAAGACATTGAAGGCTTTGTTGAATCCGTCCATTCCTGGGGAAAATTTCTACCAAAATATGATATCTTCCAGTTTGCCCTGAATCCCCGGGAAGTTATTTTTCTCTTAGTAGGGAGATAGGAACCAAAGAAACTTGGGTGCTTCCAGGTTGATTCAATATCAACAATTGTCTCCTTTCCAATGGGAATAAAACTTAACGAAGAGCTTCCCTGGAGGTTAAGGTGAAACTTGAATTTCAGGAGACTCCTCTTTTCCAGCTTTTTAATATTGGCATGAATTCCGGAACTATAAATTGAGGAGCCCTTAACCCCCGGGGAAAATGAAATTTTTCTGCCGTTCCATCTCAGCACAACCTCTTTCTGAATTCCCCTGGTATCGGGAATTCCCATTGTTATAAAAGCCTCATCCCACAGTACATTTTTGTTTGATATGCGGAGCTTTTTAAAATCGGGATAATTGAAGGCACCGCTAATCTTCAGGTTTTCAAGCTTATATAGCATAACTTCATAGAGCCCCCTTGACCTTTTTTCCGGTGTAATTTTCCCGTCAATCTTTAATGACCGGGGAAGAAAGTACGCATTTTTAATTTTCATCCTTAAAATATTTTTTTTATCCTTATAGTATATTTTATAAGGAATAGTCAGAATGGGCCCGGTAACTCTCTGGGAAAAGCCCCACTTACCGCTTACCTCTCTTTCTGCCTCACCCCTTCTCTTTTCCCTTTCACTTACTATATCCGACACCATAAACAGGGGAATGAGAAGCCCGATAACCATAAAACCGTTAAAAATTACTTTTAGCAGTATGGAATCCTTTAATTTTTTAATAGTCATTTATATCCTCCTTTAGATAATTTATTAAAGTGAATATAAATAATATGAAAGTCGATTATGAAAAGATTATGAACTCTCTGTGAAGAAAAAAAAAGAGGAAAATTATAACGGAAGTGACAAAACCGCAGTAACCCCACCGTTGCTGTTATTTTTAATATCAATTGAACCGCCATGGAGTAATGCCGTTTCTCGTACAAATGCAAGGCCCAGGCCCGTCCCCTTTTTTGTACCCTCCTTTCCGGAAATTGAATAAAACTTATCAAATATTTTATCCATGGCAAAATCGGGGATACCCTGTCCATTGTCATATATAACAATGTTTATAAAGCCATTAGCCTTCTCTGAATTAACAATTACTTTTCCCTTTGTATCTGTAAACTCAATTGCGTTTTTAATTAAATTCATAAGGGCATGGATTACGAGAAACCTTTCGCCCAATATAACATCTTTTTCACCCACCCTATTTTCAAACTCAATGTTTTTCTGTAATAACCGGGGCGACATGGTCTTATTTATTTCATTAACAATCTCTGATAAATTAATCTTCTCTATATCCTTTAGCTCCTTCCTGGCTTCAAGAGAGGACAATTCAAGGAGCCGGTTAATAACATTTTCAATTCTAATGGACTCATTTAATATATTGCCGTAGAATTTTTTCTTCTGCTCATTGGGCATCTCTTCACTGAGCAGCTCCGCAGAACCTCTTATTGACGAAAGGGGGCTTTTCAACTCGTGGGTTAAGGTAAGCAGGTAGTTCTCAATATATTTCTTGCCCTCCAGTTCAAAGCGCATCTCATCAAAGGCTGATGCAATATCCTTTATCTCCCCTGCCATAAATTTTGGCTGCCTTATGCTCATATCCTTTTTCAAAGACTTCACATATTTAATCAGTTTCATCACGGGCCTGTTAATCCATAATGAAAGCATGACACTGAGAAAAACAAATACCATGCAGGCTAATATACCCGCAATTATAATTTTTCTTTTTGCAAGCTCAATAAAGAGGTGTACACTGTCTTCCGGTTTAATGACAGTAACAACACCAATAATTTTTTTGTTATGCTTAACAGGTGCCGATACAAAAAGGGAGTTTGAAGATGGCTGTGACGGGACCTCATCAGTTGAGCGGGCACCATATTTACCCCTCAAGGTAAGATATACATCATTCCACTTTGAAAAATCCTTACCTTCATTTTTACCATCGTCAGAATCATAGATGACGATGCCCCTTTGGTTGGTAACATAGGCCCTTAAATTAATATCTTTTTTATGCAGGCTGTATATCTTTGCAGATATTTTTTTCTTATAAACCCGGGTAAATATTCCCCTCAGGCTGCCAAGTTTAATCCTGTTCTTTTTAATGTCATGTTCAAGGAGGGATGACAATATATTTGCAGTGTCATTGAGTGATTCCTCAATTGCTTCAAGGTACCTGGGCCGGATCTCGTTTTTGACAAAGTCAGTAATAAAATAAAAGGCAATGGCAAATATTATAAAAAATCCAATTAATATTCTGGTTCTTATCCTCATAAGTTTTCCTTCAGCGAATAACCTACTCCCCTGTGAGTGACAATGGGGTCCATTTTCGGTTTAATGTCCTTAAGCTTGGCCCTGATAGTCTTAATGTGCGTATCAACTGTCCTGTCAAAACTCTCCTCAGGCTCTACCCATACAAGATCCATTATATGTTCCCTGGAGAACACCCATCCCGGCCTTTTAATCATGAGGCTTAAAATCTCATATTCATAACGGGTAAGATCCAGCTTAACTTTATAATATTCTATCTGCCGTTTTTTCAAATCAATATAGAAGGGGAGATGTCCATCATGTTTCTTCCGCGGCTGGTCAATTCGACGCAATACCGCTTTAATGCGCGCTGTCAGTTCCCTGGGACTGAAGGGCTTCACAATATAATCATCGGCGCCCAGTTCAAGGCCAAGGACCTTATCTATTTCTTCAGACCTTGCAGTAAGAAAGAGGACCGGTACCGAAGATTTTTCCCTTATGTTTTTAAGGAGCTCAAAGCCGGAAATGTCGGGAAGACCAATATCCAGTATGATGAGGTCAATCTCTGCAGAGGATAAAATTTTCAGGCCCTCTTTGCCAGTTGAGGCCCAGAATGTTTCAAAGCCGTCAGTTTTGAGGGCATAGGAAATGGCATCAACTATGCCCGGTTCATCCTCAATTATGAGAATATTTTTTTTCATGGATATAATTAAAAACCATAACCAATTCCGATATTCACAGTGATAAACTGGGTACGCTCATTAAACTTTGGTATGAGGTGGTAATTAATTGAAAAATCCAGGAACAGGGCCCCTAAAAAAATGCCTGCCCTGCAGCCTAAATGCATCTCACCCTTAACGCCATCATCAATGGAATTGGTACTATCATAGTCGTCTAATATGGAAATATAATTTCCTCCACCGGCAATAAATGGCATAATATAAAACATATCAAAAAACAAAAGCCTGTAACCCAGGGTTATATAAAAAGGGACCATCATAATTGTATCAATTTCGGCAGCATTATTATTAAAGTAATAAAGACCCATTCCAAGGCCAACATTGACCCTGCTAAGAACATCCCATGACATAATAAAGGAAAAACCATTTCCGCTTTCTGTTAAATCTTTAAAGTCGTTCATGGGACTTACATAATTATAATTAAAAAGATAAAATGAACTATAATGGAAACTCGTACTCCCGGGTTCCTCTTTCCGGGCCCTCGGTTGAGTCCTGTAGAGGTCATTTCTTTTGGCAATCCTCTTGCCGCTGATTGTATTTGAAAGCTTTCTGGAAAAGTTTTCCACTGCAACATCAAGGTTATTTTTAGACCTTGCCACACCCTTTTCGCTGAACTCTGCCACTCCCTTTTCAACATCAACTATCCTGCCGGTAATAATTATTTTGCGTCCAAGCCTCATCACAGTGCCCACCAATATTTTCTTTGCACTTAATATTTTTCCTACCTGCACGGCACATGAAACATCGGTGCAGCCTGTCTTTTGAAATCCCTGTTCCTTTAGTATCTCCCTCATTTGGGACCTTTCAATTACGGTGAACTCACCTATATTGATCAATTCATTCCTGATAAGTTCGCTAACCTTCATGGCATCGGACCTTGATATATCCTTTGCCCTAAAATCCATGATGGCTATCCTCATTTTTCCGGCAAATAGCGGCATGCACAGAAATATTAATATAAAAACTAAAAATGTTTTTTTCATTTTACCTCCAATAGTCGAATTGGCTATCACTAAGTTTATATAATAGATCAAAACCGGTTTTTAAGATTTTTTGAAAAAAGATATATTTAAATATAACATGTCAAGACATATTTAAATATTAATAATTTGATAATTATAATGTTTAATGAAAACAGATGTGCATCTTTCAATTTTCCCTTTCACAAAATAGAAAGGCATTACCGGAAATTTGAAGGAACTATAAAATATTTACTATTCTTCAAGCTCATAGCAAAATTTATGCTCTCCGTTAGACCCAAACTCATTATTGTACAAAGCCTGTAATATCTGTGTTCTGCTAAATTTTGAAAGTGCATTATAATTAAATATTGTAAAATCGAAAATGCCTCCCAGCCAGTTATTACTAGTTCCTGATGAACCAATTGTAGTTTCACTGCTGAACTTATCAGCTAAATAACCTGTCCACCCCCCCCGATCAGCAGCTTCCCTGTCCCCATTATTTACATACAAAAAAAATGATTCATCATAAGAATCTTGAGGATTATTCCATATTAAAACTATATGAAGCACTGCCCCAGCCTCCCAGGTAAAGTCAGTATCATATTCATCTGCATTAACCTCTTTAGTATCATTTATATTTAGTATTGATTTAAAATGAGTAGAGGAGAACCATATTTTTATTCCATCATTTTCCAGTCTTTGAGAATCTAAAACAAAAAAGGTACTGGTTGAAAAGCTGCCAAAATCGGGTTTTAACCAGATTGAGATTATTCCCTGATCAAGAGAAATAGTGCTCATATCAAAAGTAAGGTAATCATCACCATCCAAATATCGAAATTTTTCACTTCTGCCATTTGGAAATTCAGTTGGAGTTCCTTCTAATGTAGAATTCCCAATTTCAGTATAGATGCTGCCATTTAAATTACTCACATCCATTGTAAACTCAATTGCTGAATATAAATCACCCTCTGAAAGACTTTCTCCTACGGCATCATGCAGTAAATTACTACACCGTGAAAAAGAAAACAAAATAATAATTGCCATTAAACTATATAGTATATTTCTCATATTTACCTCTCACATTATTATCAAAATTAAAAGGCCATACCTATACCAACATTTATTGAAAGGAACTGCATGGCCCCGTCCTTCTCTATAATTACGTTATAATTTGGCGCCAAATCAACAAACAGGTAATCACTGAAAAAATAGCCAATACTAACACCCAGGCTTACCGTGGGCTCAAACCCGTATTTATAATCACTGACAATTTCATCGGGAGATTTTTCCCTGAGTAAAATAAAATCACCACCAACTGCTGCCTGTGGCATAATATAAAACCCCTTAAAAAGAAAAAACCTGTAACCGGCGTTTACTGTAATGGGCATAATCATTAAATTTTTTGTTTCACCATCACCTGTTGTTAAAAAATAGTACAGCCCGAATGCAAAGCCAATATTGAAATCCTTAACGCTGTCCCACAGCATGACATAGGAAAAGCCATGCCCGCTTTCTGAAATGTCCTTCATGCTTGACATAGGCGCTAAATAGGTATAGGTAATGTACCAGTAAAAGGAGTGGTCAATTGTTTGCTTATACGTTTGCTTATTCTTTGGTACATACTTCCTGCGGGAAGGCCTGTAAAAAGTATGGCTTGATTCTCCTCCGCCTATTTTCCTGGAAAGCTTGGCGGCAAAATTTTCAACGGCAATATCAAGATCATCATTTGACCTGGCCTTGCCCTTTTCGCTGAACTCTGCCACTCCCTTTTCAACATCTACTATCCTTCCCGTAATTATAATCTTTCTGCCAAGTTTCATAACAGTTCCCACGAGGATTTTTTTCGCGCTCAATAATTTCCCCACTTTCACGGCACATGAAACATCGGTACAGCCTGTTTGCTGGAATCCCTGCTCTTTCAGTATCTCCTTCATCTGGGCCCTTTCTATTACGGTAAACTTCCCAGTGTTGATAAGCTCATTCCTTACAAGTTCACTAACCTTAACAGCATCTGACTTTGGAATACCCTTTGCCTTGAAATCTATGATGGCTATCCTCATTTTTTTGGCAAATAAGGGCATGCATAGAAGTATTAATAAAACAGTTATGGCGATCTTCCTCATTTCTCCTCCTGAAAACCTATAGGCATATATTAAAACTTACTTTTTTATACCTTGTTCACAAAAATATAAAAAATCTAATTATTTCATTGAGTCAAGATAAATTTTATATTACAGGCGAATATTTAAAAGTGACAGGGCATTGTTCGTACTATTTTTCATTTCGCTTTGATTTAAAATAACCCCATATTGCAAGGAATATGGATATAAAAATTAGAACTGCCGATACAAGAAAAACATCGTGTATCCCCGAAACCTGGTCCATTACCTTTGCCTTTGTGGGGGCAATTTTTTTTATTTCTCCGCTGTAATATGCAACCCTGCCCGCCCATATGGCACCGATAACAGCTATTCCCGATGTTTGCCCCAGTGTTCTTGTTATTGCAAGAAGGCTTGATGCTATACCGAAATTTTCACGGGGGAAGGAATGCATAATTGCACTATTATTTGGAGACTGAAAAGTCCCCATACCGATGCCAAGTGGAATGAAAACTAATATGTATTCTATAATTGATGTATTCTCATTTAAGGTTTGTGCAACCAAATATGATAAAAAAATAAAAGCCAGTCCAATGGCATTGATTATCCAGGTTCCGTAGCGGTCGGAAAGTGAACCGGCAATTGGGGAAAAAATACCCGCACAAATGGGAACAACCGACAGCATGAGGCCCATGGTTCCGGGACTGAGCCCGAGAATATTCCCAAGGTAAAAGGGCATTAAAAGAATTATCCCCGCCAGCGTCAAATAGGAGGAAAAACCCATAAAAAAATTAATGCTTAAAAGTCCCCTTCGAAAAAGCCTTACATCAATAAGGGGATTCTTTACCTTTAATTGTACTATAATAAAAGCTCCCAGGAAAACAACAAACACGGAAAAGAGGAGATAGATGTATGTATTGGCAAAACCCACGCGCTGGCCAAAGGTTAGTGCCAGGAGGAGGGTTAAAATACTGATAAAGAGAAATGACGCCCCTGCAAAATCAAATTTCTGCCCTCCCCTTGGCTTTGAAGATGGTACAAATTTAACAGAAATAATTATCCCCGCAATTCCCACGGGAAGGTTCACCAGAAAGATCCAGGGCCACGACAAAAAATTAATTATTATACCGCCAAAAACAGGGCCGGCAACAATCCCTATTGATACAATTGACCCTATAAACCCCAGTGACTTCCCCCTTTCCGAGGGCGGAAAAGCCTCGCTCACAATCCCCGCTCCCAGGGCCATCATCATTACTGAGCCTATTCCCTGGAAAATACGGAATGCAATGAGCCAGTATACATTGGGAGATATTGCACAGAGCAATGACCCAATAGTAAAGATGGCTATCCCCCAGATATATATATGCTTTTTCCCAAATATATCGGCAACCCGGCCAGTGCCGAGCATAAGCGTAGTTATAGTAAGTAAATATGAAAGGACTACCCACTGTACTGTTGAAAATTCTGTGTTGAGTTCCTTCACAAGTGTTGGCAGGGCAATATTGACTATGCTTGCATCAATAGTCCCCAGAAAAATCCCCATGGCAACAGCTGCCATGGCATACCACTTGCGGCTGTAATCAATACCCCTATCTTCAGAACCTTTTTGATATATTTCCATTATACGAATAACCTTATTAATCTATATCTCATTTTTTTGGATTATTTTTCCTTTATACAATAATGTCAAGAAAAAGCTTATTGACAAAAAAGCCCTGAATATGAATCTTTTTACAAAATTAACTTTTAGGAGACTAAACATGAGAAAAATAATTTTATTCAGCATTTTATTAATACCCCTGGCTTCATGCAACCTTCTCAGGGATTCAATAAAAGTAGACAGTATCGTAGATAAGAAAGACAAAATTCAAATGACGGGAAATCCGGCCCGCAAATATATTTTAGAAAGAAGACTACGGGATGATTATCTAATTGAAATGAAGGGTGTTTTAGTAAAAAATGTAACTGAATCAACACATATTGATTATGAATTTTGCGTTATAGTTGATGTGCCCACAAAAAAGGGATTAGTGGAATGTTACATATATACAAAAAATATCCGGATTATATCCGATTTAAAAATGGGTAAAACCAAAATTGATTTATCAGGTAAGTTCAGCAGGTTTTTTACAATGCTCGATGATTATTACACCAAAATTGAGATTGTTGATGCCTCAATCGAAGTCCATGAACCTGAAAAAAAGAAGGAAGTAAAGGATAACAAAACAAAAAAAGATACAAAGTAAAGAAAAAAAATAATTTAAGATAAACAAGGGGTAGTTTATTTAATGGAATCCTATATTCAAAACCTATTTGCAGAAAGAATTGGCGGCAGTAAGTTCGGCAAGGAAGACAAAATATACAAGTTCGAAAAAATTAAAAGGGCAAAAAAAGCTGCAAAAAAGGCTAACCCTGAAATGAAATTAATTGATCTTGGTGTTGGAGAGCCCGATGAAAAAGCTTTCCAGGTAGTAATCGATACACTTAAGCAGGAAGCTTCACAGCATGATAACAGGGGTTATACTGATAATGGTATCGATGAATTTAAAATTGCAGCTTCCAAATACCTTAATGATGTATTTAATGTAAGTGGAATTGATCCCGAAACTGAAGTCATACATTCCATTGGCGCAAAATCTGCCCTTTCAATGTTCCCGTCAGTATTTATCAATCCCGGCGATGTCACTCTTATGACAATACCGGGCTACCCTGTCCTTGGCACACATACCACATGGTACCAGGGCGAAGTTTACAATATGTCCTTAAAAAAAGAAAATGATTTTTTGCCGGAACTGGATAAAGTTCCCGCAGACATTTTAGAGCGCGCAAAAATTCTACTGTTGAATTACCCTAATAATCCAACCGGTGCAATTGCAACCCGCTCTTTCTTTGAAAAAGCAATCGCTTTTGCCAGGAAAAACAATCTCATTATAATTCAGGATGCCGCATATGCAGCCCTGAGCTATGCCCCGGAACCCCTGTCATTCCTAAGCATTCCCGGGGCAAAGGATGTTGGCGTAGAGGTTCATTCCCTTTCAAAGGCATTTAATATGACCGGGTGGAGGATGGCTTTTGTCGCCGGTAATGAACTCATTGTAAAAGCCTTTGCCAATGTGAAGGACAACTATGACTCGGGACAGTTCGCGGCAATCCAAAAGGCATCAATAACTGCTCTTGAAAACCCAGGCATTACAGAGGAGATTAAGGAAAAATACCAGAGAAGGCTGAAATCATTATGTAATATATTATCGGGCCTCGGTTTTGAAGCAAAAATGCCGGGAGGTACTTTCTATCTCTACGTTGAGGTTCCGGCCGGATTAAAGGGAGGAAAAAAATTCTCCAGCGGGGAAGATTTTTCACAGTTCCTCATTAAAGAAAAACTCATCTCTACTGTACCCTGGGATGATGTGGGGCATTTTGTGAGATTCTCAGCAACATTTGAAGCTGCTGATTCAAATGAAGAGGAAAAAATACTTGGGGAAATTGAAAATCGACTGAAAAGCCTTGAATTTGATTTCTAAAAAGAGGAGTGCATATGAGAAAAAAAATTCTTGTTATTTGTTTTTCTGTATTTTTCTTTATACTTATAGTAATTGGCGGACTTGCAATATTTTACAAGGTAAATAAAGTAGACCACAACCTTGACATTATAGGAGAAGTAATTTCCGATATTACAATCGAACGTACCGGTGAAGGTACCCCGTTCATAAAAGTTACTGATCCCACAGATATATATTTCGCACTGGGTTATGTCCATATGCAGGACAGATTACAACTTATGGAATACTACAGGGCCATATCCAATGGGTCCCTGAGGGTTTTAATTGGCGAAAAGGGTAAATCCCTGGATAAGCTCATCAAATTAATCGGGCTCAGAAGCAAAGCAGAGGGCATAGAGGAAAAACTTCCCGAGAAATACTTAAAGAATATCGAAGCTTACGTTAAGGGTATCAATTCATACAGGCTGAAAAAAACCATCCTCAGGGGAACTGCCAGGGCATGGATTCCCGTTGACATAATATCAATTCTGCTCCTCAGGGAATGGTCCAATGCCTTTTTAAATAATAAAGAGATCATATTTAACCTGCCAAAAAAAATGCAAAAACCCTTCATGAAAAAGATATTCCCAAAAGGCATGCTTTACTTTTATGAAGAAGAAAACGCAGGTAAAATTGCAATCTTAAAAAAATTCCGAAAATTGATAAACAAATACATTGGCCCCTTTAACAGGGGTTATGCTTTTTATGTTCCAGGGAAAAACACCAAAAAAGGAGAACCATTATCCGCCTATAGTTATGAATCACAACTGAATATATACCCTTCATTGTACCCGGTGCGCATTCAATTGAATGAATTAAAAATCAACGGTATAACTTATGCCGGCCTGCCGTTCATCTTTTCCGGTACTAATCAAAAACTATCCTTTTATGGATTTAATTTAAATACGGATACACAGGATTTCATCATTGAAAAAATCAAAACAGAGGCGAAAAATGAATCTCAATACTATTTGAGCAGAAATGGATGGAAAAAATTCAAGGTTGAAAGAGAACCTGTATACATCAAAGATAATAAAAAAATAAGTGAGATTGTATGGGCTACTAAAAACGGCCCGGTAATTGATGGAATTATCAATAATCAAAACGATTCAAAAGCATTAACTATTAAATCGGTCTTCCCAAAAAAAGATTACATCATCTCCCTCTTTGAGCTCCCATTTTCTGATTCACTAAAAAAGGCGAGGAAGGCGGTAAAAAATATTAATTCACTTCCACGGGTCTACCTCTTTTCATCGCAAGACAATGCTATTAGTGTCTTTTCAGGAAAGGTTCCTAACCGCAGAAGAAGCAATAAAACATTTAAAAAAGGGAAAAGCTTTAGATGGATTTCGCTTAAAAATATATCATCATACAAAAACAGAAAAAACAAAAACACCGTCATAGGCAGCTCATTTCTAAATGATGTGCCAGGTTTAATTAAAAAAAATTCCATCATTGACAAATACAGGAATAACCGTATAAAATTTCTTTTAGATAACAAAAAAAACATCACCCTTGACTATATCAAAAAGGGCCTGCTTGATAAATATTCCCTGTATGCAAAATTATTAACACCTGTATTTATCAAAATATTAAACAACAACCCCCTGACTTCTGCAAGGCTTTCAAGAGTCCTTTTTAAGGATTGGGATTATATAATAGATTCAAAAAAGATCGAACCCACAATTTTTTATTATACCCTAAAACAATTCATATATGAAACCTATAAGGACGAACTGGGAAATCAAATTGGCGGAGCAATGAAATATTATAATTACTTAATAGATAACTTCTATGAGCTTTCAAAAAACAATAAAGCAGACCTCTTTGACAATATATATACGGTTAATATTGAGGACAGAAATTCAATCTTTGACAGGGCATTTTTAAGATCAATGAGGATACTCCACAGAAAACTGGGCCCAAGAATGGGCAAATGGCATTGGAAAATAATAAACTATGGTAAATACAGCATACCATTAGAAAAATATTCCTTTTTTGCCAACCTGCTCTTTAAAGTAAAAGACAAAGGTCTCAATGGAGGTTTCTCCACGGTCTATCATGGAGGCGGAAAACTTTTCCATGGTATAAAAAGTTCTACCTACGGTATAAATGATGGCATGCAATCATACCTGAGGATGGATTTCGCATACTCAGTAAATCCATTCAGTGAATTCTATTTTGGCAGAAAAAGAAAAAGTATTTTTTATAAACTTGATAATAAAAAATCGAAGTATCTCACGAGGATAAAACCGGATAAGTAAATATGTAAAGTTTCATATGACTCACAAAACATATCCAATGGCAGCACTTATCTCATAGTTCCCGGTTTCAATATTATAGGCAATATCAAATCCCATGGCCGGTATTGCCACTTTTTTAAGATATACCCTTAAACCGCCTCCGGGACCATAAAATTGGCAGAGAGAATTCTTATTCATCTGCAAGCCTCCATACTCAAAGAATGCAACAGTGGTTAAATTAAACCAGGAAAAACTAAAAACCACCAATTCATGGGAAAGCGATAAACTATAGAAATTATCTGCTGATGTCTGCTGAGGCGGAAGTGTTTTAAAACCAAATCGGCCGCCCATCCTAACTTCCATCGCCGTGGGCAATTCACCTGCCCCGGCATTTACATCAATGGAGGCAAGGTTTCTTGTTAAAAACGGGAAAGAATACTTACCCATAAAAGCAATAGAATCATTTTGGCCCTTTTCAAAATCGATGGGGAATCCGTGAAGGTACTCAAACCTGAGTTTGAAACCGTAATTCAGGTACCCCTCATACTTAAGATCTATGTATGAAAGTCGAAACCCAAGAGAATAGTAATCAACTGATTCCGGAATAATATTATAATCATCATGGGTTTTTCTTAATTCAGCCTTATAATACTGTCCAATGATTGATGGATTAATTTTATTGGTGAATTTATAACCAATTATTGTCTTAAGTTTATATGATTGGCTTTTAAATTTTTCAAATATACTGCCATCAGTTTTTGCATTCTCAATTATCTTATCCCCAATTTCAAAATTTAACATCCCGTTAAAAGATGAGTTGATGATGTTGGGGTCAATATATCCCAGGCTTGCCTTCCACCCCAGGTTTGAGTATGTGCCACCCATAAAAAGTTTCTTATTATATCCTAATAAATTTGCATCAGCAAAATACATGCCATATAAAAACATTGAGCTTGTTTTTATTATAATGGGAATTGGTATTAAGTACCATTTCTCCCGGACTTGTATATTGATAACCGCTTTTTCATACTCCTCCGTTATGGCAATCTCAATCTTTTTGAATAATTCAGTGCCCTGTAAATTATTATTTAATCCCTGCATATCAAATTCTGAAATTCGGTCTCCCCGGCCTGCATTGCATAAACTGTAGATAACCGATTTTTCCGTTCTCTTGTTTCCGGAAATTTCAATCCTGTCTATAGTAAGATCACCATGGCGGGATACAAATCCACTGACAATCTCATTTAAATCAATGTTGTCCGACGCATAAATCGAAAAGGAACAGCATAACAAAATGAGCATTAATAAATTATGGTAATTCAAATATTTCATTATAAGTAATAAGATTTAACATTATAAAAAAGCAATAATAGAAAATTTTAACTAACAGTTTTGAAAATTTTCACTTATTGTCAAGGAATAATAAATCCAGTTTATCCGCCCTATTTCATTTGACAAATATTCCATGCATAATATTTTCGATTAAAATCTCAGGTGAAGGTGAAAGTAATGGAAGACAATCTCAATGAAAAATTTGAAAGTACCTTTAAGGATTTAATTAAAGGGAAAGTAAAAAAAGTTTCAAAGGAAAAATTAAAAGAAGAGATCAATAGATACATATCAAAACACTGCATATGCACACTTGCCACCTGCGCAGATAATATTCCCAGGGCCACTGTTCTGCGGTATGGATACAAAGATTTTACTCTTTACATCCTTTCAGAGGGAGGGGGGAAAATTAGAAACATAAAAGAAAACCCAGGGGTTTCTGTAACAATATATGGAGAATACACGGGCTTCCAATCGGTAAACTCCCTTCAAATATGGGGCAACGCCAAGTTAATACACCCTGACGAACATGAAAAATTTAAAGAAGTAATGGAAGTGATGAAAACCGAAGAAAGGCAGGACTTGAAAAACATGGGAGCAACTGAAGTTAAGATTAAAATGTACGCGATAAAAATTCAAATTGAAAAAGCCAGGTACCTCAATCTTCCCGAAGGAATAATCAATAAGAGCATTGAAGTAAAATAGTATTTACAAAGTTGGTAATTTAAAATGGAAACAAAAGAGACTGAAAATATCGAAAAAGACGACAACACAGAATTACCCAGGGAAAAAATATACAACAGGATAAAAATCCGAATATCCATTATAAGCACCGTACTGGATATTGCCTTCATAGCAATTTTCGCTTTCAGCGGCGTCTCACCAATTATTGAAAGCTATATTGGCATGACAAATCCCTACCTCCGCTTTATCGCCTTCATAATGATACTGGGACTTATGGTTTCACTTATTAGCACTCCCATTGATTTCTACAGTAGTTATATTCTTGAGCATAGATTTGGGCTTTCCAATCAGAATCTTACCAAGTGGCTACTTGAAAGGCTGAAATCAACGGGGATAAGCCTTATAATAGGGCTTCCCGTGGCACTGGCTTTTTATTACTTCCTCAAAGTCAGCGGAAATCTATGGTGGCTATATTTCAGCCTGTTTGTACTATTTATTTCTGTCATTCTAGCCAGGCTGGCACCAATTATTATCTTCCCCCTATTTTATAAATTCAAAGAGCTTCCGGATAATGAGGTAAAACAAAAACTCACGAAATTATTAGAATCACAGTGCATTAAGTTTAAGGGCATTTTCACATATAATGTAAGTAAAGACACAAAAAAGGCAAATGCCGGATTTACTGGAATCGGTAAAGGCAAAAGAATTATATTAAGCGATACACTTATGGAAAATTTTACACCCGGTGAGGTATCGGTTGTATTTGCACATGAAATTGGTCATTATAAATTCAGACATATCATTAAAGGCCTCACATTAAATTCAATAATCATACTCCTGTCTTTCTTCATTTGTGGGATTATTTACGAAAGCACTTTATCTTCAATGGGATTCAAATACATTTACGAGATTTCCGCCATTCCCGTACTGTTTTTCTACCTGACAATTTTTGGACTGATAATAATGCCATTAACAAATTACATTTCCCGGAAGCACGAAGTGCAGGCTGATTCATATGCAATTGACATTACAGGTGATAAGAACTCTTTCATATCATCAATGGAGAAACTTTCCCAACTTAACCTTGCTGATAAAGAGCCCGGTGCAGTAACGGAATTTATTTTTTACAGCCACCCTTCAATTAAGAAAAGAATAGATTTTGCCAGGGGCTATAAACGGAATAATCCTGAATTATGACTTGAAACTTCCTATCCGTTATATTACCTTTAGTTAAGAATATCAAAAATCTATAATTAACCTTTATTATAATGAAAGAACTATCATACAAAGATTCTTTAAAACTGGATGACCCCGTCTATATTGATGTACGTTCTCCCAATGAATTTTCAATTGACCATATCCCCGGCTCAATTAATAAACCCATTTTTTACAATGAGGAAAGATCGGAGATTGGAAAGATTTACAGGATGCAGGGAAAAAATGATGCAATAGTAAAAGGCATTGAAATGTTTGGCAAAAGGATGAGCAGCTATATTTCTGATATACAGAACTACGGTGACCGCCAGATTGTTATTACCTGCGCCAGGGGAGGAATGAGATCTGCCTCCGTAACTTCACTTTTGGATTCCCTTGGAATGAAAGTTTCAAAAATAAAAAACGGTTACAAGGGATACAGACAGTTTGTAAATGAACGATTAAATGAGATATCTATTAAACCTGCACTCTTTGTAATTCAAGGACTAACGGGCGTGGGTAAAACAGAAATAATTAAAAAATTTAAAAATTCAATCGACCTGGAAGGAATTGCCGGGCACAGAAGCTCTGTTTTTGGAGCCATGGGACTTGAGCAAAATTCCCAGAAAAGATTTGATAGCCTTCTTTACAACAGAATTAAGGAATGTGAAAATGAAAGATATATTGTCATTGAAGGTGAATCAAGAAAAATTGGCAACCTGCAAATTCCCCAATCAATATTTGCGCAGATGAAAGCTTCACCGTCAATAATAATTGAAGCAACTATTGAAAGAAGAGTTGATATTACTCTCAATGAATACATGAAGGATATTGACAATGAAGAAGTTGTCAGGATTGTTAAAAGCATTAGTACAAAAATTGGAAAGAAAAATACGGACCATCTATTAAATTTATTCGACAAAGAGAGTTACAGAGAATTTACAGAAATACTACTGGTAAAATATTACGACCCCCTATACAAACACACCCTGAGCAAAATGGACCATATTAGTACTGTAAAGCATGATAATACTGATAAGGCAGTTCGGGAAATCAAGGATTCAATAAATACTTTTTTAGATGAAAATAATATATCAAGCCATAAAAAATAACATATAATTTAATAATCTTCCATGAAAAGAATTGACATTTTTTGCTTATAATATTATTATTTTACCACATTGAATTCTAAAAGTCTACATGGATATAAATTTTAGTATTCTAATTCCTCAATTTCAAAAAACAAGGAGATAATCTTATGAAAAAAGCGACACTACTATTTATTACTTTTTTAATAATCGCAAGCTGCGGAGGGACACAGTACCGTGATCCAGCCAGGGACAGGGGATCCAGAGAATGGGGACCAAAAGAGATCAAAGATACTGTAAATTTGATGGTTAAATCTCTTTACTCTCATCTGAAGGCTAATAAAAGACCTGCCTATCTTCAGGTAAAAAAGATTAGGAACAGAACTTCAGAGCATATTGATACAAAAATGCTGGCAGATGAAATAACATCAAATCTCATTCAGAGAAGGATCAGGTTCCTCGATCCAACACACACATCTTCAGCCATAAAAGAGATGGAGAAGGGCATGACAGGGATGGTTGACCCAAACAGCGCCATTCCCGTTGGTAAGCTCAAATCTCCAAATTTCTATCTTTATGGATCTATCAGTGATAATGTCAGGTATGTCAGGGGCAGGAAGGTTCAATACCTTGTTGTAACCCTTAAACTAACAAGCCTCACCACGGGAGTGGTAGCCTGGCAGCTGCAAAAGCAATTTCTAAAATCCAGTAGAACAAGAAATGTGGGCTGGTAAATAAAATTATATGGGAACTTCATTATTTGAGGTTCCCATTTTTATATCTCAAAAAATAGGAGTTTATTATGAAAAAGAGAACCTGGGGAGTAGCTGTTATTTCTCTGATAGTATTACTCACTTCATGTGCATCATCAAATTATTTTAAAGTAATAAAAAAGCCCGAAAAAAAATTCTACAGTGGAGACTTTAAGGGCGCTGCTAAAATTCTAAAACCTCTTGCCGCTAAGAAGGACAAGGATCAGCTTCTATATATGATGGAAGCAGGACTCATGTTTCATGCGGCAAAAAACTATGAATTAAGCAACCATATATTATTAAAAGCGGCAAAAATTGCCGTTGTTAAACCAATAAGCGTTTCCAAACAGGTGAAGTCCCTTCTAAGCAATGAAAGTTCTACCAATTACAGGGGTGAAGATTTTGAGAAAGTTTTAATTCACATGTATGCAGGCTTGAATTTTCTTCTGCTGAAGAAATATGACAGTGCCAGGGTTGAATTTAAAGCTGTCAACCAGGAGTTATCAAAGATCAGGTCTGAGACCACAATAAAATCAAAGTATAAAATGAATATCATGGCAAAATACTTAACTGCAATTGCCTATGAAATATCAGCGGATTTAGAAAAGGACGCCAACGACCTTGAATTTGCAGCCATTGAATACAAGCAGATTTTAAAACTTCGCCCCGATCTTGGATGGATAAGAAAAGATTTAAAAAGGTTAGAGAGAAGGCTTGACGGTAAGAATAAATGGGGAAGAAAGAAGGGCGAACTCATTATAATTTTCCAGGCTGGCAGGGGAGCAATTAAAAAATCCCGTGGTCCGCTGCTAAAGGACAGGCAACTGAACAGAATGGTACGTATTTCAATTAGAGGAATGCCTCTAAAGGCAGGAGTAACGGGTGCTGCAATTCTCATTGCCTTAAAAAATGCGGAGATTCCCATACCAAAATTCGTAAGGCGTTCCAACAGGACAAGATATGTCAGGATAACAGTTAACGGAAGGAGTTATACAACAAGGATGCTGGAGGATATTGAGAGAACGGCAGTAAAAAATTTGAAGGATAATTACGGCAAGTTAAAAAATAAACTCGTTGCATCAATAATAACAAAGGCAGCAGTATCCATTGCTGCTGGTTATGCGGCAAAGCAAATTGCAAAAAAAGCCGGAGGCGGTGCTTTCTCAGGTTTAATCGGTCTCGCCGTTGGTGCAGGAACGGGAGCAGCATTATTTTCTCAGATGAAGCCTGATTTGAGATGCTGGCATACACTTCCCGCTAATCTCCAAATTGGAAGAATCTTCCTCAATCCGGGAAAATATAAGATCAAGTTGGATTTTGTGGGATCCAGAAAATCAAAAGTAGTTGATGTGGAGATAAAAAAAGGTCAAAAACATATAATAAATGAAAGGACATTAAGATAATACATGTAAATTTCTATTATTTTTTAATAGCCAATAAAAACTTATGGTAAAAATACAAATAACATTTTACCGCTTTTTTTAAGCTTAAAAACACATTTTTTACACAAAAGCCCTTTTTAATTATATATTAGAAAGGGCTTTAA
>JBHPHB010000014.1:0-33021 GCA_042569985.1 Spirochaetota bacterium
TTATTTTACCCTATACGAAAATTGAAGGACAACATAAATGAGGCCGCCAGTTTGTGCAATATGCGGAAAAGATTTAACCGGGGATGACGGAGGGTTAATATACTTTAAAAAATGCCCGAAAGATATTGAGTGGGATATAAGAATGGAGAAGGAGGGCATGGCAGGCCACCCGCCCTATGCAGAGTGGTTTTGCGGAGAACATCATATAAAAGCAATAGAACTTAAAGGCCACACTGCCAGTGAAGCAAGAAAAATTCTAAAATCATAAAAATCCTGAAAAATCTTATTTAAGGTCCTTTCCCGTAATGAGCTTATATTCTTCCATAGATTGATACATATGGTCCCTTTCATCAAGCCCGATTCTTCTGAAAAGATCGGCCATTGTTTTTTGCCTGGGATAGTATTCAAAGTATTTTGTATCAATCCTGTCAGTTTCCCAATGGGGGTTCTCTTTAACTATCTCCATATACTCATGTTCGGCATGTGATTCAAACCTTGCATTCATTGAGAATGACCAGGCCGGCCTGATCCTGTACAGGGAAGCAGAAAAAATCTTATAGCCAATAGTCATGAGCCTTGGGATAAGGATACCCCGCAAAAAACCAAGCTTTATGCCTTTCTGCCGCATAATGTCTTCAATGATCATGAGATGCCACTGCTCGTTATCCTGTGACTCCCTGCCAAGCTCAATGACATGAATTTCCCTGTCGGAGTCTGCCTTTTCGGCATATTTACGCTTTGTATGTAGTTTAGAGACATGCCTGTATGACGCGCTTTCCCAGGCGCAATATGGGTACCTGGCAAAAAGTTCGATTATCTTAAATTTGGCAATGGTCCTTTTGCGGCCGTAAACCAGGTTCATTGCTATGACCAGTAATTTCAGTACAAAGTTAAACTTCATAACAGGCCTTTTAAGAGTTGCCTTCTGCTCTTTTTTCAGGTCCAGTTTCTTTCCCATTGTATATTTGAATTTAGCCATAATACTCTCCAATTTTATTTTTTTTCGGCCATGTTTTCATCAAATCTGGCATGTATTATACAGTAAGTCAATATATTTTCACATAACATATTCTGAAAATAATACAGGGTCATTAGTTATCCTTCGTGGAAATATTTTTATCTATCTTGACAATTATTTTCAATATATTATACTTTTTAGAACCAATTATTATTGGAGGCATATATGGCACTAAAAGATGGAAAAGATTTTTTAATTATAAAAAATGCATTCTATTCTGAAGATAGAATGGTCCGTCAAAGCGGAGTCCTTGTTATTACCGGGAACAGGTTAATCCTGAAGGTTTTACAGACGGTTGACCCCCTTGATGCCATGACCGGCGGTGAACCATCAATAAAGGAAGCCATCAATGAAATTAAGGATGGCCCAAAGGAGATAGAGAAAGGCTTCAATAAAATATTCGAGTATAGTAAAAAGAAAAAGGAAATTGAAGGCATTGCCGAAGCCTGCACCGAAATAGATGATTTTGAAAGGAGAGTTGATGCCATGGGGCCCGTTCATCCTAAAAACATGAATATCAGGATCGATAATATCAAAAAATATAAGTCAGGTTTCTTCAATGGGCTCCGCATTTACATGGAAGATGGAAAGGTATGGAAAATCAGGACAGGTAAGCTTGGTAAAATTAAATCCTTTATAAATGCAAATAAATAATTGATTATGGCATTGAAAGAACACACCACATCTGACAGCATAAATATCAGGATAAATCAGAAGGGCCAGGGCAAATATAAAAAGGTCAGCTATCCTGTGAGATACGGGGAATATATAGAAGTAACAGATGAAAATTATACATATCATTTTAATCTTAATGGCGAAATAAAGTTCATTTCGGGGAAAAAAGTCACCTTACCCCGGAATGAATGGCTAAAGCGGACCGCTTCAAATGACTGGACCTATTATTCAACTGAGGGCTACAACAGCGTTTGTGCCTTAATCGGAGAGTACTACCTCCCATGTTTTTCCTATTCTCCCAACATGCATTCTGTGAACAATCCTTTTGAAGCGGTTGAGGTTAAAAGGGCTTTTAGTTCCCTTGGTTCTTTATTAGACAGGCTTGGTAAAAACATCATAAATAATATCCCACCTGAAATAAATAAATACCTGGCATTGATTAAAAGGAATAACAACAAAACTCTCATTGAAAAGGCAAAGGAACTGCATAAAATACTGGGAGGCAAAATTACCGTTCTCCCTCCCGATTCAAGGCATGTTGATTATGATGTAATTCCAATAATAATAGCAGATGGATGCTTATATAACTGCCCTTTCTGCATTGTAAAGACAGGGGGAGTTTTTAAAAAAAGGAGCGAGAAAAACATTCTGGAGCAAATGGCCGGCTTAAAAGATTTTTACAGTAATGACATAAAGAATTACAACAGCATATTCCTGGGACAAAATGACGCACTCCATACGTGCAAGGACATAATTGAATACACGGCAAAAAAGGCCTATGAAATATTCAACCTCAAAAATTCAAACATGAAGGGGGCAAACCTCTTTTTATTCGGCAGCGTTGATTCCCTTTTAGGTGCACCTGATACGCTATTTAAAATGCTCAATGACAGTGAGTATCTTACCTATATAAATATTGGCCTGGAATCGGCAGACCAGCAAACACTGGATATGATTGGAAAGCCAATAGAAATCATGAAAGTTAAGAAAGCGTTTAAAAGGATAATAGAGATAAACAAAATATATGAGAGGGTTGAAGTGACATCAAATTTTTTAATAGGCCGCCGTCTTCCCAAAGGCCACTACATGTCAATCGAAGAGCTTGCAAAAAACTGTGTTGAAAAGCCCTGTCCCAAGGGTTCAATTTATCTTTCATCACTGAATGATGGGGATACTTTAAGGGATACCCGCAAAAAGGTTTATGCAGTAAAAAATACGAGCAAGCTGCCTGTGTACCTTTATCTTATTCAGAGATTGTGATATCAGCCTTTTTTAAAACATGCAGGAAAATTCTATCATCAAATTTAACATTGTCTTTAAAGATATTCTCAGCAGTTTCACCTATGGAATCGGCATTATGCGATAGCAGTACAAGCCTGAATCGGTTAAGGCCCTGCTTATCCCTTTCTTCCCTGCCGGAATTTATATATTCATCCAGATTATTCTTAATAAATTCCACATCGTCAATATTAATTAAATAGATAAGGAGGCGTTCCCCTATGACAAGCCTGGTATTTATTATGAGGCTTTTATTTACATTTACATTATTCTTTATATCAATCTTTTTAAATACTTCGTCACTGCAACCGCAGCCAAGGGTATCCTTAACAAATTTTTTTATTATATCATTTTGCACGGGCATGTGACCTCAAAAGTACGTAGTATTTTATGAAGGCGGCAAAACGTTTTGTCGCCTTCACCTAATTATTTACCTGCTCACGGCAGGTTTTAAACACCTCAGGAGCCGCCGTAACCTACTTTTACATTGTCACCGTCAACAATGACGGGAACAACCCTCCTGTCACCGGAATATTTCAGCATCTCATCCATCAACTTACTATCAGATTTTACGTCCCTATATTCAGCTTTATCTCCATATGCAGACCTTGCATCATCTGTATATGGTCATCCCGATTTTCCATAGATAATTATCTTTGACATCTTTATCCCCCTTTACTTGAAAATATGAATTTCTTAAGATGAAAATCAATCTAATATTTTATAAAAAAAATGGCAATAACAATTATATTTAATTATCTCCAAGCCTGAATTTTAATCCGGTAAATCTCCTTTTTGTCTTATCGTTTTTAACTGCAAGGGTAAAAGCTTTCTTTGTGCCCACAACAACTGCAAGTTTCTGCCCCCTTGTGACTGCAGTATAGATGAGGTTCCTCTGTAAAAGCATGTAATGCTGCATGAAAACAGGTATAATTACGGCGGGGTATTCCGAACCCTGGGACTTGTGAATGGATATTGCATATGATAAAACCACCTCATCAAGGTCGGAAAAATCATAAATGATATCCCTGCCTTCAAAACTGATAACCACCTCCTGCTCTTCACAGTCGATACCCCTTACCCTGCCAATATCACCGTTAAATACATCCTTGTCGTAGTTATTTTTTATCTGCATGACCTTATCGTTGGTCCTGAAATTCTTACCACCCCTTATAATACCGTCATCACCGGGGTTGAGAATATTCTGAAGTTCAATATTCAGATTTTCAGCTCCCACAACTCCCCTGTGCATGGGAGTTAACACCTGGATTTCATCGAGGGAATCCAGCCCAAACCTCTGGGGTATCCTTGTTTTTACAAGGTCAACAATAATCCCCAGGGCCTCACGGGGATCTTCCTTTTCAATAAAAACAAAATCATCCTTTTCTTCATAGGGCTTCAGGTATGGCATTTCGCCGCTAATTATCTTGTGGGCATTTGTAATGATCCGGCTTTCCTGTGCCTGCCGAAAAATTTCGTTAAGCTCAATAACAGGGACAAAGCCCGATGAAATAATATCCCTCAGGACATTTCCCGCCCCAACCGATGGAAGCTGGTTAACATCTCCCACCAATATTAACCTGGCATCATCAGGTATTGCCTTCAACAGGCTATGCATCAAAAAAGTATCAATCATGGATGCTTCATCAACAATTAATAGTTGACAATTCAACTGGTTTTCCTCGTTAACCTGGAACCCCCCTTGCTGGATACTGTATTTCAACAGCCTGTGTATCGTTTTTGATTCAATGCCTGTTTTTTCCTGCATCCTCTTTGCAGCCCTGCCCGTGGGAGCAGCCTGCATAACCGCTATATTCATTTCATGAAAAATTTTGATAATAACGTTTATGATGGTGGTTTTACCCGTTCCGGGCCCGCCTGTAATAACAATGACCTTGTTTTCCAGGGCACCCTTAACCGCTTCTTTCTGTTTATCTGCCAGTTTAATATGCTGATTTTTCTCAATATTTTCAATTGGTTCGGCAGGGTCCAACAGGGATTTATCGTGGGAAGCCTTTTTCAGCTTTTTAAGCCTGCCCGTAATTCCCACCTCACTGTAATAAAATACGGTCTGGTAAACGGCCTTGTAATTTTCAATTAAATCATCTGAGGTATCATCAATACTGTCATTGATATCCTCAATGACTATCTTCTTCTCCTCGAAAATCGCGCTTATGGACTTTACAATGAGGTCCCTATCGTCAACATTAAGTACCTCCTTACTTAAAACTATGAGCGGTTCATAGGGATAGTAAACATGGCCTTCATTTGCACATTGGTTCAGCACATAAAGTATGCCGGCCTTAATTCTAACGGGTGAATTTTCATCAACTCCCATGGTCTTTGCAATGTTATCAGCAATAATAAAACCAATGCCAAAAATATCCTCTGCCAGCTTATATGGGTTTTCCCTTAAAATTCTAACAGCTGATTTTCCGTATGCCCTGAATATCTTAAAGGCATAGTTGGAGCTTACATTATGGCTCTGCAAAAAAAGCATGACCTGGCGGACTTCCTTCTGCTCATCCCAGGCACTTTTTATCATGCCAATTCTTTTCTTGCCGATTCCTTCAACCTCGGAAAGTCTCTTGATATCATTCTCAATAATTTCAAGAGACTCCTCGCCAAAGCATTCCACAATGCGCTTTGCCATAACCGGCCCCAGGCCCTTAACAAGTCCCGAGCCGAGATACTTTTCTATGCCGTATGAAGTAACGGGCACGGTCATTTCAAAATGCTCAACCTTAAACTGCATACCGTATGTGGGATGGGTTATCCATTGGCCGGTCATTTTAATCAACTCGCCGATGGAGGGTGACATGAGGTTTCCCACAACTGTCTTAGTTCCCTTTTCTCCGGACACCTTTACCCTGGCAATGGTAAAACCGTTCTCCTCGCTGGAAAATACAATTCGCTCTATTTGGCCTTCAAGTTTTTCAGTCATAATATTATTATATTCCACAATTTAAGTGCTCAAAGTATTGTTACAAGTTTTTTTTACACAAAAAATTGAATTATTTGCCACAGAGGCACGGAGAGAAATAGTAGTTGGTTTAGTTTAAAAGATATCATTATCATTATTAAAAAATAAAAATCTCAAAACCAACTTTGACAGCAGTAAAACCTCTCAAGCTTAATAAATTTTACAATCCCTCTGTGTCTCTGTGCCTCTGTGGCAGATTTTATATAAACCAGGTTAAAAATATTTTGCTTGATTTTTTTTCAAGTAATATGAATATTACTTAGAAGTCGAACAAACATTTAATCGGCTTCTAAGTGCAATAAATTGTAATTTCAGCTAACAGGTAATACAAATGAATAATGCAGGCACATATGCAATTATAAGCGTAATCACTATTTCACTTGTATCAGTACTTGCTGCCGTTCCGCTTTTGATAAGGAAAACGGTTCCACAGAAGACTCTGGTCGTTCTGCTGAGCCTTTCCGTTGGCACCCTGCTGGGAAGCGTGTTCATACATTTTATCCCCGAAGCGATGAAAAACGGGTATAACCTTAAAACGGCAATCTTTTTTCTCATCGGTTTTGTTTCTTTCCTCATACTGGAGAAATTTATTCACTGGCGCCATAATGACTGCCAGGACGATGAACGGGGTCATAGCCATGCATACCACCTGGCGCCGATTAATTTAATCGGTGACGGGGTGCATAATTTTCTGGATGGGCTGGTTATTGCCGGAGCATTCATAGTTGATATTAACCTGGGGATTGCCGCTTCCATATCTATTATGATTCATGAGATTCCCCAGGAGATAGCAGATTTCGGCATACTCCTCTATTCGGGGCTTTCCAAATTAAGGGCTTTACTCTTTAATTTTCTATCTGCGGCAACTGCAATTCTCGGGGCTGTAATTGGCATTGTCCTATCCGGGCAAATTGAAGGGTTCACTCAATTCATTATTCCCTTTGCAGCGGGAAACTTTATCTATATTGCCGCGGCCAACTTAACCCCGGAACTTCACAGGCACTGCAAATTCTGGGATTCCATAATTCATGTCATTGCAATATTCGCGGGAATTGGCATAATGATTGCCGTTGCCATATTCAGTCCGGGGCATAGCCACTAGGAGCTACCCTCTCTCCATCTTTGAATAAATACAACCGCAATAATTCTGCCTGTAAAAACCATGGGATTTTGATAACTCCACAGACTTTTTATATCCGTCTTTCTTTTTAAAGTCTGCTTCCATGAATTCTATGCCAAACTCCTCCTGCAGTTCTTTACCGATTTTATTGATCATTTTTGCATCTTTTAACGGGCTGATGGACAGTGATGTAGTAACAATATCTGCACCGGCCATTACCGCTTCCCTGAATGTTGCTTCCAGCCTGTACCTGTAACACTCAAAACACCGTGCAGACCTTTCACCAAGATGCCTGTATTTCTTTGCGGAAAGGGTCCACTGCCTGGCATCATAATCTCCCGCAATAACGGGAAACCCTGCTTCCTTTGAATACCTTAACAGCTCGTCAAGCCTCTTGTTATATTCCAGTGCAGGTGCAATATTAGGATTGTAAAAAAAACATGTCACATTATAATCTTCGGAAAGCAACCGGTAAACATAGCTCGTACAGGGAGCACAGCATGTATGTAATAGAAGGGATTTCAATTATAAAAGCGGTTAGATTTTTTCCAAAAATTTACTCATAAAGCTTGAAAGTTTTTCAGCTTTTTCAGGATTTACCTTGCTGTCAAGCCATAGAACCAGCTTTGAACGGATTCCGCTCTCCTGGCAGTATTCGTTATGCAGGACGTACCTTGTTATTTCATATTTTAATCTATCGAATATATCTTCAGCTTTACAAAAATTTGCCGGGGAGGGGCCGATAATTTCACATATCTTTGCAAGTATTTCATGCTTTTCAATCTCCAGTAATTCATCTTTACATATTTTATCAAAAACCGAATTACACAGATAGACTTCCTCTCTCCGCTCAGTCCATTTCTTCATGCCCATATCAAAACCCCTGGTCTGAAAATAAATTATAAATACACCTCTCCAATGTTTAAAGCAAAATAGAGAGTTTTTATTCAATTTTTATGATTTAATCAAAATATGATTTATCAACACTAAATCTAATCGATATAGTATTAATATAAACAAATTTTTTATAATCGTCAATAAATTTGTTGATAAAACTTAGTTTTTGTTAATTTTTCATTTCAACAGGATATAGCGCCACTGCATCATATATTGCCCGGTCATTATAACAAAAATCATTGACTTAATTATAATAGTATGAATAATTTACTGTATTCTATTTTAAAAGTTCGGGCTCAAGTTTTTTTTGGGTTAATTAAGGGAAAAGGTTTTTTAATATTAAAAACAATTTGTATTTTTGAGGTATATTATGTCTTTAAAAAGAAAAAAATATTTTATTGATAAGAAGTTTCAGACCAGAATGATATCTAAAGCCGTAGTAATTCCCCTTATAATAATCATTTCCTTCACGGCTGTGCTCATATTCTTTGCAAATCAAAATAAAAATTTAATTAATAATAACAATACCATTACAAAAAGCATTATTGATAACCAGGAATCGATTATCAATTTATTTCTTTCCACTCCGCAACTCCAGAAAAAAAACAATCCAGCCATTAAAAGAGTAAATAAAGGCTTTAAAAATAATCTGAGTTTTCAAAAAAAGATTTTTAAAAACAGTACGGTTATTAAAAACAACAATGACAATTTAATAAATATTTTAATAGTCCTTATAATCATTCAGACAGTTGTAATCTTCGCATTATTTATTTATTTTTCCCATAAAATTTCCGGTCCCATATTGGTGATGAGAAATTATCTACTGGAATTGAGGGAAGGCAAAATTCCCCAATTCAGATCGTTGAGGAAAAATGATGAATTACTGGAATTCTACGAAGAATTTAAAGAAACCATAGAGCATATTACTAAAAACAAATAATCAAATTGTTAATTAATAATACAGCTTTAGTAGTCACCGACATGCAAAAGTATTATCTTTGCGATAATTCATCCTATTATAAATACTTCAACCATATCAGTCCGGGATGCCTGGAATACATAATCGAAAGATGCAGTAAAACGGTAATTCCCAACATAAAAAAAACCATTGAATTTTTCAGAATGCATTCAAAAAAGATAATCTACCTGAGATTATGCGGCAAAGATCCGGAAAGAAAGGACCTCCATAGATTTTTCATGGAAACATATATTGAAGGAAAAGATATGGGTTTTGATAATATTTATCCCTTAGAGGATGACCCTCAGTCCGATATACTTGATGAAATCAAACCCGATCCTGAAGACCTGGTTATCGATAAAACGACCTTCAGCGCATTTACTTCAACTGATATTAAATCTATATTATTAAACAATAGGGTTGGAACCCTGGTATTTACAGGCCTTGCCACGAGCCAATGTGTTGAAACTACTGCAAGAGATGCTTCTGAACATGGTTTTAAAATTATCCACTTAATCGATGCCCAGGCGGATTACAGTGAAGTTGCCCACAGTTCTTCCCTTATCAGTTCCCAGGGCGTGTGCGGAAGTAATCTGTTTGGAACAGATTCGTTTATCAATGAAGTAAATGCATATAGCAAAGCAAACAGCTAAAGCTTGCGCAAAACAACGAGTGTAACATCATCATCAGGGGCGTAATCACCTAATGAAGCGAGAATTTCCTCTTTAATTTCTTCACAGCTTTTTGTACCATTCATCCATAATGTTTTTGCCAGTTTATTATCTCCATACATATCAACTTCAGGATCTCTCTTATCCCTGATAGTCCCCTTTTTCCATGCTTCGGTAATGCCATCTGTATAAAGAAGCATTGTATCTCCGGGATTTAATTGCAGAGATTTATCCGGGAATTTTTCCTCAATACCTCCCTGAAAGCCAAGCCAGGTTCCATCTGTTCTTACTAATTCAACTTTATTTCTGTCTGCCCGGAAAATATATATATTCTGATGAAGCCCGGAAAAAATAAACTTGCCCTCTTTTGACGCGAGAAGAACAGTTATTGTCATATATTTATCCTCTTTAAGGAGGGCAATATTTCTGCTTATAGTTTTATTTACAAGAGAAAGCAATTGGGAAGGTTCCAGTTTCGGATTCTGTTCCAATGTTGAACGTATTGATGTTTGCACCATCATCATAATAAGGCCCGCAGGTACACCATGCCCTGAAACATCTCCGATTGTAAACCAGTTCATGCCGTTCACATTAATGACATCATAATAGTCCCCGCCAACATTATCAGCAGGTATCATTTTAGCTGAAAACTCATAACCCTCTATTTCAGGGTTTTCCGGTAAGAGAACAGTTTGTATTTTTTTTGCAAGCTGCATCTCACCCCACAGTTCATCCCTTGTATGGACAAGGGCCTCATTTGTAGCTTCCAGTTCCTCCATTGCAGACTGTAGTTCATATGTTCTCTCATTCACTTTTTCCTCGAGGTTTCTGTTCAAGTCGCTAAGCTCAGTCTGGGCTCTATCAATAGAGGATACCATGGTATTAAATGAAGTGGCAACATAACCAAATTCATCGTGGATATCAACGGGAATTGATATTTTTAGATCTCCCTTATCAACTTCCCTTAATCCATTGAGAAGCACATATAATCGTTTAACTAAATTGTAATGAAAAAATACCGGCAAAATTACTAATACCAGAATAGTTGAAATTATTAATATGATTAAAATATTTCTGGATACTTTGTGAAGCTCCTGCCTAAAATCGTAATACCTGTAACCTGTTTCGTAAACAACATTATCATTGATAAAGTTATAATGTATCATATACGAATCAAAATTAAAAACATCATGATAACTGCCCTCTTTTTTATATGTTAATATTTTTTTTCTATATTCACTACTTTTTATTTTTTTAATTGCCTGGGTCCTTGCTTTATCAATATTAATGTTTTTGGTTTTTTCCTTTTTTAATATCTTCTGAATTAATTTTTCCCTGTTTTTTGTGTCCCTCATACCCAGTAATTTTGCAGAGATATTACGATTTTTATTGAAGATAAAAGAATAATTACGGGAAAATAATCCATCAGATAAAGGTCTTTTCGCAATATATTGAATTCTTTTTGATAAAAGGTAAATCCTGTCTTTATAAAAAGAATCAATGCTGACATTTTTACCTTTATTATTTTTTATAACTTTCTCAATGAATTGTATTTCTTCTAAATTACGATTATTATAAGAATATTCCTGATAAGGAACTATCATTGTTCCAATCTGGCTTACTATAATCAGCAGCAGAACCAGCGATATACCCACAATCTTTACCATAAAAGACGATCGATGCTGAAAGCTGTTAAGGTAAACAACTGTAAAGAAAAAATATGATATTAACGAGATGGGAAGCATTATGGCTAATCCAACCTTTGGAGGAATGATGCCTGTATAGATTAAAACCCCAACCATTGTCACAACAATCATAAAAAAAATGAAAAATGAAAAATTTCTGCAGGCTATTGCAGCTCTGCCTTTTGGAAAAAATAATGTTTTAATCCAGCTTTTTTTCTCTTCAGTGAATTTATACTGCTTCCTGATAAAAACAACTATAGCCAAAACCGGAAATACTGTTGATGCCATTCCAACAAATTTGCTTGTCTTAATTAGATGGGTGTTCCTGCTAAAACCGAAAACAGGCATATTTGCATATGAGCCGGTAATAATAAGATAGCATAATCCCATAATTAGAATTGTGCATACTGAAATTGATATAATCGATTCGACTTTATATATGTTTTTATGAAAGAGATATGCCCATGGTACATACATAAAGAGTGAAATATAAATAAATATCATCCCGCTGAAAAAAAAGCGTATGTTGTCTGGAGAATTAAAAGAATACAGAAGAAAATTCCTAACAAAAAAAAGATTCATAAAGAGAACATAGAGGATAAAAAACCAGTCAGATGCATTCTTCTTTTTTAAAGATATTAAGTAGATCGTAATTGCAGTAGCTATAATGAAACATGCAACATTATCAATAGATGTTGGTGTTAAGATAAACTCAGGCATGTGCCCCCCCTTATTAAAAAATAATAACTTACTTAAGTTTTAAGTTACTGTCAAGTATCTTTTTGGGTACTATAATAAACGATTATAAAGTTAAGCTCCCAATAGGATTATTTGATAAAACATGTACATCACAAACATGCATGTTCCATTTTAATACCTGATGATATCGAATTTTTACTGAACCGCACCGCTCCTCATGTCATCGAGAAGATTGGTTTTTTCCATCATAATTACATTTCCAATTGTCGATTCATTGAGCTGGTCAAGACGGAAATATTTCGCATTGAAAAACCCGGCAATATCTTTTGCAAATTCAAAAGTAAAACCCTTAAACTTCTGCTGTCTCGTTACTTCCGAATCAACAACAATACTGTGGATACCTTCCTCCTGTGCCAATTGCCCCAACTTTTCGATCTCCCCCATTGGGTCCGCACCTTCCACAATGGATATATTTGATCGGCCGTCGGAAAGCAGAACAAGCATGGGGACAACAGTGGGGTCTTTCCGCTTTTCATTCTTTATGAGAGATATGGATTTCATTATACCCGCTGCAAGGGGTGTTTTACCGCCCGTGGGCAGATTAACAAGAAGCTTTTTTGCAAGGTCAACTCCGCTCGTGGGCGGCAGGAGAACGTGGCCCTCCTTTCCCCTGAAAGCTACCATTGCCACCCTGTCACGGTTCTGGTAAGCATCCATGAGCAGCGAAAAAACAGTCCCCTTTGCGGCCTCCATCCTGTTCATTGCGCCCATGGAGCCGCTTGCGTCAACGCTGAGTACAATCAAAGTTGAAACTTTACTCTGGCGGACCTTCTCCCTGAGGTCTTCTTTTTTGATTATAATTGCGTGACTGTTTTTTGAGTTTTTTTTTCTCTGTTTTTGATGTACCGCTGACGCCCTTACGGTGGCATCAAATGCGATATCCGCTGTATCATCTTTGGGTATTTTATGCTTAAGATAACGGCCCTTTCTGCCAGTTGAAAGGGTTTTCATACGCTTACCCGATCCGGAGCGCACAGTGCGGTCACGTTTTCTTTTATTTATATCCTTGGGAACCTCAACAGTTTTTCCCACACCGTGGACCTTGCCCTCAACTTCATTGGCTTCCTCGGTATCCTCCATGTCGGGATTGTCATTGTTGTCCTGCATCATCGGTTCAGAATCCATCTCCTCGGAAATTTGATCGATTATATCATCAAACATATTTTCGCGCTTGTCCTCATCTCCAAAGGGGTTCCTCCGTACCCTGAATGGCAGCACTAATTCTGCAGCCTCCTTAATCTCGGCCTGGCCTATTTCCTTTTTGCCATTATAGGCAGCCAGGGTCAAAGCTGTTTTTGTCAGCATAATATCCGGACGGTGTCCCTCCACATCCAGTTCCTTGCACATTTTACAGATAAGCATCATTGTGCGTTCTTCCACCTTCAGTTTTTCTACATTTTTCTGTGCCCTTTTAATTTTTCTGCGAAGCTTTTCGTTTTCAGCCTCATGCTCATTGATGAATTTCTCCGGACTCTTTTCAAAGCTGTTCCGAAGAAGGGTTATCTGTACACGCTGGTCCACATCTTCCAGGGCTTCAGTTGGTACATGCAGCGCAATACGGTCAAGCAATTGGGGCCTGAGCTCTCCCTCCTCGGGATTCATGGTCCCCACAAGAATAAAGCGGGACGGGTGGGCAAAAGATATTCCCTCCCTTTCAACAACATTCACGCCGGAAGTTGCACTATCCAGGAGTATGTCAACTACATGGTCATCAAGGAGATTAATCTCATCAACATAGAGGATACCGCGGTTAGCATCGGCAAGAATTCCCGGCTCAAGGGACTTCTTTCCTTCCTTAATTGCAGTTTCAATATCAAGGCTTCCAAGCAGCCTGTCCTCTGTTGTTCCCAGCGGCAGGTCAACAACCCTAATTCTCCGCTTTTCAACCTGTAAAGGTTTTTCACCGGTTTCCTGGGCTGTAAGGACTTTCTCCCTGCATTCCGGGCACATCTCCGATATATCCCTGGGTGTACAATTAAAGGGGCATCCCTTAACAACTTCAATCATGGGGAGTAACTCTGCCAGTGCACGCACTGCCGTTGATTTTCCCGTACCCTTTTCCCCGCGGATTAAAACACCCCCCACCTGGGGATTAATTGCGTTTAGCATGAGTGCCTTTTTCATCATATCCTGTCCAACAATTGTTGAAAAAGGAAAAACTACCCTTTTGAATGTTGTTTTTTGAGCCATGTTATTTATCCTCTCCGTAATATGTATTACAACGATTATCTTTATTTTTTATTGTCTGCTGCCTTCCTGCCTGCAGTTTTTACTTTTTTACCCGATTTTTTAGCCTTTTTCACGGCAGGTTTCCTGCCCGTAGATTTAAGCTTTGGCGCTGTCTTCTTTTTCTGTGCCAGCTTCTTTTTTCGTGCATCTTCCGCTTCAAGTTTCTTAGCATGGTCAAGTACCTGCTGGAATTTCGATGCACCCAGGGATGCCTCCTCAAAGGGAGTCCTGCGCATTCGAAAACCAAGGGTGAGCCCCGCAGCAAAAACCATGTCTTCCTCGGTAACGGTTGTCCTGCCATCATAAGCTGCCTTTGTCATGGCTGCCCGTGTTATGATAATATCTGGCCGGTGTCCGTCCACATCCAGTTCAATGCACATCCGTGCAACTATCCTGAGAAACTTCTCCTTTATCTTTACTTTGGGCAAAATTTTTTGTGCCGCAATAATTTTCTTTGCAATATCATTATTCGGTTCATCGTATAGCTGCTTAAAGTAGATTGGGTCACGCTCAAATTCTATTGACTGTTTCATTATTTTCAGGCGCCTCAGGAGTATTCCGCTGCCCTTCACTTCAACATGGAATGAAAGCCGGTCGTGGAGCTGCGGGCGAAGTTCACCCTCCTCTGGATTCATTGAACCCACAAGAATAAAACTTGCAGGATGCGATACCGATACACCTTCCCGCTCAATTACGTTAACACCCATGGCCGCCGAATCCAGCAGAACATCCATAATATGATCATCAAGAAGGTTAATATTATCAACATAAAGGATGCCCCTGTTTGCCTCGGCAAGTAATCCTATTTCCAGGGCCTTAACCCCCTCGGTAATGGCACGTTCAATATTAAGAGTCCCCACAACCCGGTCCTCCGTGGTACCCACGGGAAGTTCCACAAGCTTCATTTTCCTGTTCTCAACGGGAAGCTTTTTTCCCTGCTCATAGGTATCCCTGCATTCAGTGCACATCTTGCTTATATTTTTTGGGTCACAGCTGAACCTGCATCCCTTAACAACCTTTATTTCCGGAAGTATATCTGAAAGGCCCCTTACCGATATGGTTTTACCGCTTCCCCGTTCTCCACGGATGAGAACACCCCCAATCTGGGGGTTTATTACATTAAGCAGCAGTGCAAGCTGCATTTTCTCCTGCCCCGCAATTGCCGAAAATGGATAATTTATCCGTCTTGCCTGGTTATCAAATTCTTTTTCCATCCATTCACTCCATTTATTTAACGCTAATAATCAAAAATGTATTACAATTATTCTTCCCTTTCCTCTATCTCCGCTTCAAGCTCCAGGTAAATCTGTTTGAGCTTATCTATTTCATCATCAGAGGCATCCCACATTCCCCGCTGATAAGCCTCCATGAGCCGTTGGAGCTGGTCCTCCACTGCCCATATATTCTCCTGCATCATCTGTTTGCGCACTTCTTCATTGAACATGTACTTGTCGGCCATTTCACTCCACACCCAGTTATCAACGGAACCCGTGCTTGTGGCCTGCCAGCCAAGGAGATGGCCCATGCGGTCACTCATGTTTTTAACTCCCTTGTATCCGCTGTCAAGCTGCCCCTTCATCCATTCGGGGTTAAGAAGCTTGGTGCGTACTTCATAATCAAGGGTCTTTTTTACATCGGAAGTCTTAATCCTGTCCTTTGTTGAATCGGCAACAAGTATTACAGGTTTTCCACTTCCTTTTCCCCTGGAGGAAGGCCTGCTTTTTCTCACAGCCTCAACGGTACATGACAGCCCACCGAGAAATTCATAGTAATGGTCCAGGTCTGCTATACCATACTCATCATTGTCCCGCACCTGCGCGACAACATCAACAGTATCAAGAACTTCCCTGAAAGCACTGATATTTGACTCGGCATGATAAACATCCCCGTACATATGGGACATTTTCGACAGGTGCATGTCGGCTATCTGTGACTGCTCCTCCCACTCTGATGATTCAATGAGGTCTGTCACATCGGTTCCGTAATTGGACTCGGAGGGCCCGAAAATTCTTGCAGCGGCAAGATGTCCGGCCTTTACCTTGTCAATGCCCTCTTTTACAAGGGCCGCCTGTATTGCTTTCACATGTTTTCTAATATAATTTTTATCGTCGGGCTCATTAAGTTCAGCAATCATCCTTACGGCCCTGTCGAGATAACGCAACTGAACGGGAAAGGTATCCCGGAAAATCCCGCATATTTCTATTGCCACATCAAGACGCGGCCTTCCCAATTCCTCAAGCGGAATTGGCTCAATCCCGCAGAGCTCATTTAATGTGGACCGTTTTGGGCGGACTCCCATGAGACGAAATATCTCACCGATTGTTTCACCCTGTGTTTTCATTGTTTCAAATCCCCAGAGAATTGCGGCAACTGTTTCGGGATAAACCCCGTCATTCTCTGCCTGGTAGGATTCTACTACCTGGTTTGCAATCATATCTCCCCGCTTGCATGCGAGCTCTGTGGGTACAATCTCAGGATTAAATTGGAAGGAATTTCTGCCAGATGGAACAACACTGGGGCTTCGCAGGGGATCTCCTCCCAGCCCGGGACGGATAAATTCAAAATCCAGTGCCCTTATCATATTATCAATTTCTTTGTTTGTTTTCAGGTTTTCTGCGATATCAATTGCAAACTGAAGGGTTTTCTCCATCTCCTGGTTTACTTTTCTCCTGGGCTTCTTTTTAACGAGCTTCTTAACAGCCGCTTTAATCTCCTTCTTTTTAATGATAATTTCCACCAGGAGATCCCTTGCCAGGGTGTTTATCTTTTCGCATAGGACACCGGCAACTTCACCGCCGTCTAAAATTCGCGAGGGATTTTCCCTCAGTTCATCCCAGGACATTCCATATCCCCGTGAAAGGCAGCTTTGAAGGGATACCATCTCTCCCCGGTCAAACCGGACAACGCCAAGTACATAATCCACAAGCTCATCGCCTTCAAGAGGTTTTCCCATCACATGGACTCCCTTTGTCATCATGGAACCCTTCATATCATTTATTGAGTTGTATAACCGGCTTATATCAGCATCTTCGGCCTCAATATCGATGAGGTTGTTTTGTTTGGCCATATCTACGATCTTTTCCTTGAGTTCACCGGCCCGCTGGGGACTCTGGTTTACCAGGTGAAGATAGTTATGGATATCCGATTCCATCTCGGCAAAAGTACCGTAGAGGTCAGAAACGATCATGGGAGGAGTCATGTAATTAACAATTACAGCATAGACACGCCGCTTTGCAATCATTGCCTCCGAGGGATTGCTGCACATGTAAAAATATATGTTTGGTAAAGTACCCAGGATTATATCGGGATAGCATTTTTCAGACAGTGCAACCTGCTTACCCGGTAAAAACTCCAGGGTTCCGTGTGTACCGAAATGTACAACTGCATCTGCATCATATTCTTTTTCCAGCCACTTGTAGAAAGCAAGGTACTGATGATGGGGCGGCAGTGCCGTATCATGGTATGTCTTTGTGGGGTCTCCCATGACTCCCCTTATGGGTTGAAAACCAATGAATACATTACCAAACTCAAGGCCCGGTATATACAGGTTTTCCTCGTCTGCCATTATTTCACCGGGCAGCTCCCCCCAGGTTTTTACCATTTCCTTCCGGTTTTCTTCGGGAATTTCCGAAAACCACTCAGTGTATTTTGATATATCAACCTTGTAGCAGTTCTCTTTGACCTTGGCAATTGATGTCCAGTTACTCTGGTTAACAATATTCTTCTTGGTTATGAGGCGTAATAGTTCATGCCTGTTCCTGGGATAGCCCGTAACAGTATAGCCTTCTTCCTTCATCCTGTCTAAAAGGCGCACCAGGCTCTCAAGGGCATCAAGGTTACCTGCAGTACCGATGTTTTCTTTTCCCGGCGGGTAATTAAAAAGGACAAAGGCAATCTTTTTATCTTTGTTTTCTTTATATTTCAGCCGGAGCCATTTATAAGTCCTGTCAGTGGCATGCTCAATTCTGCCTTCAATGGGCATGTTAACCCTGATCATGTTCTCGCCTTTTTTGGAAATCTCCTTGTTTCCTGCGACAAGTACATTTTCTATAAGCCCATCCAATTCCTGGAAAATCACTTTCATATTTGTTTCCATGGGTGACAGACCCTCTTGTCTCTCTTCCCATTCCTCGATTCTTGAAAATGGCATGCATATGTAATTAATGAGAGGGACATTCATCTTACTGCATAACTCTTCAAACTCCTTGTATTTTCCGCCAAGGGGCCCTCCTTCCAGGCGGAAGTACATGTAGCTTATTACCGCATCAACCCGGGGCTTGCCATTATCAAAATAAAAACTGTTAATGGCATTCATATTCTCAGGGCCGTTACTTATTGTGGGTATTACCCCGATTCCCCTGCTCTCAAGATGTTCAATTGTTGCATTGAGGTCGCGAATATCTTCATTCTGGTAACGGTGTGTATAGAAGAGAATTCCCACCATTGGTTTTTTCTTTTTCCCCGAACCGTTTGTAGGCATCCACTGCGGTATATCATACCATTTAAGATATTCATCAATTGATGTAAAAAACTCATCATGCCGGGGATGTGCTATGTAAAAACGGGGTGGCAAGGTGGGGGGGGCATACTTAGCCTCAATGTCGAAGTATTCAGCCAGAAAAAACAGGAACATATTTAGAATATTTACACGCCCACCGGTATGAAAATACTTGAATGCCTGGATATATGAATATATATCTCTGAACTTACCGAAGTTTTTCAATACTTTAAGCATGGAATCTGCCCGTTCCAGCATCTTTCGTACTTCCATGGTACTGCCCTTGCCCGTTAAACCTTTTACAACAGACATTATTTTCACAAGCTTTGAATCGGCAAATGAATCTACCATTTTACCAAGGTCAAATTTCCCCAGCCTGGTAAGTTTCATTCCATGGGCAGCAGATGATAATATAATGTAAGTCTTATCAGGGCCCTGATGTTTTTTTAGAATGTTGAGAAGGACATCATCAAAAATCATGGCTCCAAGGATCAAATCGGCTTTGGCAATGTCTTTCTCCATGGCTTCAAGCAGTTCCGGCGTAAATACCTGGTGGCGCTGGCAGAAATAGTTTTTCATCTCCACCTTGCCCTTGAACTTTTTTTTCAAATCTTTGGAAACATCCGACAGGTTTTTGCTGAAGCTATAATCGCCCACGATTGACATTACATTCATATAAACACCTCTCCAAAAGTACAAATGAAACTTTTAATAATCTAAACTATAAACCAAAAACTTTTACGCTTGCTCCAATTAGGCCAATAATTATACCCGTAATTATATCACCGTATTCATCGAAAAATTCAAATTTCAGCCAGGATAAGCCCAGGCTGCCAAACCATGTAAGAAGCAGAATTGTTGCAAGGGTAGCAACAGCAAAAGATACATTAACTAATATTATTGCCAAATTACCATATTTTACCGCGGCCATTGTTAACGGCAGCAGCGCAATACATGGAGTGAGCCCGATTATGGCAACAAGGCCCCATCCGGCTTTTTTATTTTTAAGCTTTTCTCCCATATTATTATGGCCGTGATCACTTTTATGATGGTGATGACCATGCTTTTGATCATCATGATTGTGATTTTCATGGTCTTCGTGATCTGGCAAGTCATAGGCATGTGGGTCAATACCGAGCCATTTGTTAACAAAGGAGATACCATGAGAATGGCCGTGTTTGCCAACCCTGTGCTTGTAATATGCGTAAAGGGCATAGGCAAAACCAAAAACCATCAATAGAAAGGGTGTGGCATTTTCCAGGAAAATTGCCACATCTTTTGACGCACCCTTTTCCGCAAAAACAGCCGTTAGCCCGATTATTACTGATGTTCCCACATGCCCTATTCCCGCTATCAATGCCAGGCCAAGAACCCAGGAGATCCTCCATTTGTTTGCCCTGCCAACCATGACAAAGGGAAACCAGTGGTCCGGGTTCACGGTATGGGTTACCGCAAGAATAAAAGTTGCCGTCATGAGTGTCCAGAAACCCGTATTTGATAGTAACCCGTCCATTTTAAATCATCCATTATATAAAACTATAAACTTTAACCGCAACTGTATATCTTTCTCAATCAATCTTTCTCAGTATTTCAGTGGCATCTGCCAGGTGCTGTATTAACTTGTCAATCTCCTTTCCTTTAAGCTGCTTGAACATATGTCTAAACTCATCTCTCCGTTTCAAATAAAACTTATGCCTTATTTTCTTTCCCTTTTCGGTTAATTTTATCTTAACTACCCTGCGATCTTCCTCGTCACGGACTCGCGAGGCAAATTTATCCCTTTCCATTCGGTCTACCATGTCGGTGATAGTAGATGTCTTAACCCTTGCCTTCCGTGCAAGTTCACCAATGGGATACTCTTCGTTGGGGTCATCAAATGCAAAAAGCGACTTGATAAGAGAGGGTTTTATATCACCATCTGAAATCTTACCGCTTCGAAACACTGTTTTGTTGTAAAATTCATCGATAAAGTTTTTAATGATTAACATTTTCCCATCAATGCTTTTCATGTTTTTCTTCATATTTATAATATGCTACTCATAGTTTAATTTGATCTCGGATTGTTTGCTTTTATGATATTCCGATTTTGTAATAAATTCAGGACGATTTTTCAATGTCAAGATTTTTTTGAATTATTCATAAAAAAATGTTGACCGACAAGACAATTCAAACAATTATTACGAAATCGGAATTTATGAATATTTATCTTTTCACCGGGCCTTTAATATTCAAATTCCACATTCCTTTAGATAATGTATAATTAAGGAGGTGCTAAAATGCACGAAGGTGATCATGGTATTATTAACGAAACCCAGGAAGAGTTTGAAGCAAAATTTGGTGATCACAGCCATGACCATGCCCATGACCATAGCCACAGTCATGACAGCAAGGATTCACCCCCAGGCAAAGAAAAGGCCGTAAAAATAATAGCAGGGTTGATTATTGCTGCCTTGGCTGCAATTTTTGTTTATTATAAATTTCTCTAGGAGCATCCAATGAATAATTGCGATTGCGAGATACTTCCCGAAGAACCTGAATTAAAGTCCATTGAAAAATATAAATCCGATATAATTAGTAAATTCAAGAAATTCCTCTTCCCCGGTTTTTTACTGATTCTTATTGCGGCATCGGCTCTGGATGTATATGTTTTTAAATTTTTAAAGGAAGATTACATCGGTATGCTTGCCATGTTCATTGGCGGCGGATTTATCACGTGGAATACACTTTTAATAGTATTAAATGAGCGCAGGATTACAGCCGGTGTTTTAGTCGTACTGGCCCTTATCGGGTCTGCCTATGTGGGCGAATACCTGGCAGGAGCAATTGTCGCTTTTATGATGATAATTGGAGAGTTCCTGGAAGATTTAACCCTTGATAAAACAAGAAATGCCGTCCGTGAGCTTGTAAAGCTCGTCCCCGATACTGCAAGAATAAAAGAGGGAGACAAGATTTCAATTGTCCCATTAACTAAAATTAAAACAGGGAATATTGTAATTATCCAGCCCGGCGAAAGAATTCCCGCTGACGGCGAGATAATAAAGGGCCACGCCGCAGTAAATGAATCCTCTTTAACCGGAGAATCGATGCCCGTTGATAAAAACGAAGGCCATAAAGTTTACGTGGGAACGCTAAATGAAAACGGTGTCCTTGAAGTTGAAGTTAAAAAGCTTGGCAATGACACAGTGCTGGGAAAAATAATTTCGGTAGTACAGCAGGCACAGGATAACAAGGGACAGACACAGCGAATAGCCGATAAGTTTGCAGCATATTTCACTCCCGTAATTATAGGCATCTGCGTCATAGTATGGTTTGCAACGGGAAACCTCACACTTGATGAGCGTTTGCTCCGTGTAATGACAGTCCTGGTTATAGCATGTCCCTGTGCACTGGTTTTAGCCACTCCAACAGCAGTTGTTGCCACCGTGGGCAGTGCCGCAAGGCACGGGGCCCTCATTAAAGGTGGAGTAGTTCTGGAAAACCTGGCAAAAGTCACGACGATATGCTATGACAAAACTGGCACCATTACTGCAGGCAAGCCAAAAGTGGTGAATATTAAAACTTTTGGCGAGCTAAATAAAATTGAGGTTATATTCAATGCGGCAATTGCAGAGAAACACTCCGGCCATCCTTTAGCCCATGCAATACTCGAAAGGGCAGCTGAGCTTGACCATTCGGAGATTCCCGAATCAAAAGATTTTAAAATGAATTTCGGAAAGGGTGTCCAGGTAACATATAACAATGAAACGATTGAAATAGCAAACGCAAAATTTTTCAATGAACTCGAAGGGGCAACATCAACTGAAGTAAAATCATACATTGAAGAGCAGGAGGAGATGGGAAGAACATCTCTCCTGGTTATAAAGGGCGGCAGTATAATTGGCGGCATATCTATTGCCGACACAGTGCGCCCTGAAGCAAAAAAAATTGTAGATAACCTCCGCGCAATGGGCATAAAACGACAAATAATGCTTACAGGTGATAATGCAGTCACGGGCAGGGCAATTGCCAACCAGGTTGGCATTGATGAAGTTAAGTCAGAACTTTTACCCGAAGAAAAGCTCAGGTTTATTGAAAACCTGAAAGAACAGGGTGAAAATGTAATAATGATCGGCGATGGGGTTAATGATGCTCCTGCTCTGATGCTTGCAGATGTGGGAATATCAATGGGAATTATCGGCACAGACGTTGCAGTTGAATCATCCGATATATCACTAATGTCCGACGACCTCATGCTTGTGCCCCAGCTGCTTAAAGCAGGCAAAAGGACACTTTTCATAGTAAAACAAAATATAATTGTATTTGCTGTCTTTGTAAATGTTGTTGGTATATTTTTATCCTCCATTGGTATACTTACACCCATACTGGCAGCGCTTGTACACAACATGTCATCAGTATTTGTTGTGGGAAATTCAGCCAGGTTATTAAAATATAAGTATAATGCCTAAACTACCTGGTTTGATAGATCCCGGACCACATAACCCCCTCCTGCTTGAACTTTTCATTTCACTTTTAAAAACCGACTCAAGAACAGTGGTACCAGATAATAAAATCTTAAATATACTGGCATCTTTTTTTTCAGGGCTTGGAATCGACCATTATATTACCGGGCCTCCGGTTGGCCGCAAGTCGGTTGTTGCATTTATAAAAGGAGAAAGTCCCGGCAATGACGGCTTAATCCTTTTTTCCCATGCCGATACGCATGGATGGGATGAGAGTAAATGGACACAACCTCCCCTTTCGGGAAATATTATCGAAAAAAAAATATACGGACGCGGTGCACTTGACTGCAAATCACTTGTTGCCGTTGAGGCATTAATTTTTGCATTAATTGCAAAGTCCGGTATAAAACCAAAAAAAGACATTTGCCTCATAGTAACAACGGACGAAGAAAAACCGGCCCACAATGGTGCATGGTGGGCCTTAAACAATAACCTTGAAATGAAAGACTTTTCCTTTGCTCTTGGTGAAGGTGGGGGTTATCACCTTGAGTCAACTAAAGGACCTGTCATAACCTGCCAGGTGGGAGAAAAGGGCCTGTATATTTCAAATTTCCCTCCCAATGAAAAGAATGAAGGGGTTGTAAGAGAAACAGGCATAAAAGGATGGTCCCGATTTCATCTGCAAAAAATGCGCCATCTCAGAAGCGAAAGAGCCTTTAAAAACATGCCCTCAAGACCTGATTATATCAATTCACTATTTTCAACATTCAGGGAAGTAAAAGGAAAGTGCCATATCCACTATAAGTACAAACATGATCCCCTTAAACTGATAAAAATGCTCACCAAAAATGAGATTCTTCCTGAAAATTCAGTTGGAGATATTATTATAAAACCTTCATTTTCTTCAACAAAATCAACTTTATATCAAATAATCAAATCCGCCGCGGCAAAGCATGGCTGGACAGATATACTGCCCGTGGTAACCCGGGGATACAGTGACGCGCGGCATTTCCGCCATGCAGGGATTAATACATATGGTTTCTTCCCCATTGGAAAACGTGAAAAAATAACTTTAATTCACGGGCCCGATGAATACATCCATATTGATACACTCCATGAAGCATTTAATATTCTGAATAAAATTACACGGGAATATATTTTTTAATATTGAAAACCGCCAATTATAAAAACAAGCAGGATAAATAAATAAAAATATTTAGTTTGATTATCAAACTACTTGACCTCAGGCACCTGTTTTATTATTTTGTCATTTACCAGGAGATACAGAAAAGGCCTTTGGAGCTTAGCATATTTTGATTCAGGAGAGATTATGATTGGAAGACATTCAGATTTAAGCGTTTACAAGGAAATATTTAAATCAAGTGATTTTATAAGAATTGCACTTGGCGGGATTTTTATCCTCGTTGGTGTGGGGATATCTGAAATTTCAGCATTTAATTCAATTAACATTTTTGGATTAAATAAAACCATAATAGCAAGTATACTATTTATAACTTCTGTGGGAATTAATGGAATTCCCATAATTATAGAGGCAGTTGGAGGCATTATTAAGCGAAAAGTTAATGTTGACGAGCTTGTGAGTATTGCAATTATTGCATGTCTGATTAATGGCAATTACCTGGAAGCATCAATAGTGAGCTTCATAATGGTATTTGGAGCACTTATTGAAGAAGCTGTCAGCAACAGTGCCAGGAAGAATATTCAGGGCCTCATCGAAATCTCTCCGGATACCGCAATTGTTGAAGTTGAGGGATCGGAAGTGGAAAAACCCATATCTGAATTACGTATTGATGACATAGTACTTGTAAGGGCAGGAGATACAATACCCGTTGATGGAATAATAACAGAAGGGAAAACATCTGTTGATGAATCATCACTTACGGGTGAATCCATACCTGTGACAAGAGAAATTAACAGCAATGTATACGCAGGTACTTTAAATATTGACGGCTTCGTTAAAATTAAAGCAGAAAAAATTGGAGAAGATTCTACATTTGGCAAAGTCATTCAATTAATCAAATCAGCTGAACAGAGCGAAGTACCCAGTGCAAGAATAGTGGATAAATATGCTGCCTGGTTTACACCTGTAATTCTTTCAATTGCAGTTATTACATACTTAATCACAAGAGATATTAACCGCTCCATAACCGTATTGATCGTGGGATGCCCATGCTCCTTTCTCCTTGCCGGGCCGGTTTCAACAGTTGCAGCTATCGGCAGGGCAGCAAGGGCCGGATTGATGATAAAGGGAGGAGAATTTCTTGAAAAAATTGCAGTAGCAAAGGGATTCTATTTTGATAAAACCGGGACCATCACAGAGGGAAAGCCTAAAGTTGTTAAAATAATAGAAACCGATTCAATTGGCGAAAAAGAAATAATCGGTATTGCAGCAAGTATCGAATATGGGAGCCTCCACCCCCTGGCAAGGGCAATAACCGAAAAAGCTGAAGAAATGAAATGCCAGGTATTAAATGCTGAAAACATCATAACTGAAATCGGCGTGGGAGTAAAGGGCAATGTCAACGGTAAATTAGTTGAAGTTTGCTCCGACTCAGATTGTGATGATGACGGCATTACATACATTGCAGTCAAAATAGATGATGAAATTGTGGGGAAAATTGGACTTTTCGATGAGCCAAGAAAAAATGCCGCAGATACCATTAATAATATTAAAAAACTTGGCATTAATGATGTTTCCATAATGTCGGGGGACCAGGAATCAGCTGTGAATAAAATTGCCTGTGACGTTGGCATCTCTTCCTGTGATTACAGGTTAAAGCCCCATGAAAAGATGGATAGGATACGCAGTTACACTGGCGGCTCACTTGTATATGTGGGTGACGGCATTAATGACGCGCCTGCCCTAAAGGCTGCCGATGTGGGAATTGCCATGGGCCTCAGGGGATCGGACGCAGCACTTGAAACTGCCGATGTTGTGCTTATGAATGATAAGCTGCAGCTCCTCCCCTTTCTGATAAAACTGAGCAGAAAGATGAGCAGTACAATTAAAATTAACATTGCCATTAGTCTTACCATAAACGTTGCTTCAATTATTGCAGGTTCCATTGGATTGCTGACCCCTGTTTTAGGTGCAATTTCTCATAATATCGGCTCAATACTTGTAGTCATGCTTTCGGCATCAATCTTATTAATAAAAGAATAGGGAAACCTGAACTATGAAATCATTATCTGAAAAAATAATTGAATTCTATGAAAAGCTGTCTTCCTGGGAACATTCGATTGTTGAGGGGAGCGGGCTTTCCCTGCCGCAGGTGCATACAATAGAAATACTGGGCATGTATAAAAATTTAAGGATGAAGGAACTTGCTCTTAAAATGGGTGTAACAACGGGAACGTTGACTGTGACAATAGATAAACTTGAAAAAATAAACCTGGTTAAAAGGGTCCCCAACCCAAATGACAGGAGGTCCTATGTAATTGAACTTACTAAAAAAGGAAAGGAATATCACGTCCAGCATTCCAACTACCACCTGGAGTTAACCAAGGAATGCACCCGGGATTTCTCTAAAAAAGATGTTGAAATCTTCTCGAAGCTGCTTAATGAATTTTTAAAAAACTTATAATTTTACTTAAAAATCCTGAACCTTACAAACTTCTTTTTACTGTTTGAATTAACGGAGTTATCGTATAATTTGTTGTTCTTATTTGTAACAACAACTTCCTCAATATTCCTCGTTCCACGGGAATAGGTCCTTCTGTTGGATGATGAATGGGAAACAACACCATACCTGATCTTATTAAAGCCTTTATGTATTAAGACCCTTTTGAGCATATTAAATTTTTCTATAGGCACTTCCCCTTCCACAAAGGGGTCAGTTCTCAGTATCCTTCCCTTGTTTTCCCTGACAATATTGATGATCTTTTCAGTATCGCTTATGACACTACCATTATCATTGCTCACAATCTGATTGCCCCTGTTGGATATGTCAAACATACCATATTTGAATATACCCACGCCAAAGACAATTAGAAACAAGGCCGCAATTGCAGGCAGTGTTTTATAAATCATAAATCTTTTTCTTTTAAATTTGATAGCGGAAATGGTTTTACCGGAAAAACCTTTGAGATTGATTTCCTGGTTGCGGAGAATTGAAAGATAGCCAAGTGTTTTTCTCAACATATTGTATTCAGATTTGCACTGCGGACATGAATCGATGTGATCGAGAATTGATTCCTTATCTTCCGCTGCAAAGATATCATCAAAAAGGTCTGACATCTTATCAAAAGAAATATGTTCATTGCTCATAAAAGACCCCTGTCGTATAATCTGTTTTTTAATAGTCCCCGTCCCCTGTGTATTCGAACCTTCACATTTGACAACTTAATCTCCAGTATATCTGAAATCTCACTATAGGACAATCCTTCAATATCTCTTAACAGTAAAATCGACCTGTAATCATCGGGAAGTTTATTTATCTCTTCTTTAACTATTCTGAGAGTATCACTTGATATTACATCATCTTCGGGATTTTCTCTTTTATCAACAAGCTGAATTTCATATTCTTGATCACCCTTTGGAACACTGAGTGAAACAGTTCTATATCTTCTGCTCTTTTTACGGTAATTCTTGCAATAATTTACCATTATGCTGTATAACCAGGTTGAAAACTTAGATTCTCGCCTGAATGATTCTAATGCTTCCAAAACCATCATAAATATATCCTGGCTTATATCAAGCGCCTCGTCATAATTATTGAATTGGTTATAAACATACCTGAAAATCATGTTCTCATACTTTTTAATTATCACTGAAAAAGCATCAACATCACCGGCAATAACCTTATCAATAATCTCTATGTCATCAACATTTGGCATATAAACACCGTCTGTGTTACAATTTTTTTAACTAATAATTTTAATAAATCTTCTTTTCCCAACCTTAAGGACACCCTCAAGAGGGAGCTCTAATTCGGAGTCTTCACTGAGTATTTTTTCACCCTCAAAGGATACTCCACCGCCTTTTATTAACCTGCGGGCCTCACCATTGGATTTTGCCATTTTTGATAAAACAAGAAGCTTCACTATCCAAATTTTCCCATTGGCACTTTCTTCACCGGGAATTTTAAATTCCTCTATTTCATCGGGAATATCCTTACTAACAAATATCTTCTCAAATTCAGATTTTGCTTTTTCCGCCGTGTCCCAATCATAAAATTGGGCGCATATCTCCATTGCCAGCCTGACCTTAACATCCCTTGGATGCTTTTCACCCGATTCCATGCCATCCTTAAAAGACTGGACTTCCTTTCTGGGAACATCCGTTACAAGCTCATAATAAACAAACATCAACTCATCTGAAATTGACATGACCTTGCCGAATATTTCCCTGGGCGGTTCGTTAATCCCAATATAATTATCAAGGGATTTACTCATTTTCTGAACACCGTCAAGGCCAACCAGCAGGGGAACAGTCATAATTACCTGGGGCTCCTGGCCATATTCCTTCTGCATATCCCTGCCTACAAGGAGATTAAACTTTTGGTCCGTTCCGCCAAGCTCAATATCCGCTTCCAGTGCCACTGAATCATATCCCTGCACCAGTGGATACAGAAACTCCAGGATTGTAATCTGTTGTCCCGATTTATATCTCTTATCAAAATCATCCCTTTCAAGCATCCTGGCCACATTATATTTTGAAGTGAGCTCAAGAACTTCGGGAAAGTTCATTTTATTGCACCACCTTGAATTGAAATCAACGACAGTTTTGTCCTTATCAAGGATCTTAAAGACCTGTTTTTTGTAGGTCTCGGCATTTTCTAAAACTTCCTCTTTTGTCAGCTGCTTGCGCGTCTCAGATTTTCCCGAAGGGTCGCCAATCATCCCCGTAAAATCACCTATGAGGAAAACAACAGTGTGGCCCATGTCCTGAAAATGTCTCATCTTTCTTAAAAGTACAGTATGGCCCAGGTGGATATCCGGAGCGGTTGGATCAAAACCTGACTTGATAACTAGCGGTTTGTTCTGCTTTTCAGACTTTATTAGTTTTTCTTCAAATTCTTTTTCAGGGATTATTTCCTCAACTCCCCTTTTAAGCAATTCAATGTCATTTTTTATCATACAATCTGCCTCAAAATTATAAAATTTCCCCAGAGACGACGTGCATGGATGCACAAGTGCGGCGATGCCAGCGCCCTGAGTACAGCAAAGAAGTGCACTTGGGGTTGATGGCATGGAGCCGCCACAGAGACAGAGAGGTTGTTAATTCATTACTCATTATCCCTCTTTGAATTCAAAGTCATTATGGTTAATTTAATATATTAATGTTCTTTGTTAGACCCGTTATCAAAATCACTCCCGTCAATATCTTCCTCATCTAAATCATCTACAATATCATCAATATCAAAATCCGGGCCAAATTCTACGGTATAGTGATACTGGGCTATAATGGCCACTAATTCATTTCTTGAATCTTCGGCTTCCTTTTTTTCATCAAAACCAATAACTATGGGCTCTTCAATACCATTTAAAAAAACCTCAAAGGCAAATTTACCTTCATCCTCTAGAATTCCGCTGACAGCACAAACCTTTGGTATGATAATTGCGATACTTCCATAATCAACTACTGGTAACATATTATTTCTCCAATTGTAACTTTTACTACTTTCGCAAGGCATAAGTCGGCAAAACAACGGCATCACAGATACTTAAAGGGTGGAACTTCTTCTGTAGAAACGTTAAGGTTAATAGAAATCCCGCTTAGAGGAGCCAACCTCTTCACCTGACAAGTCCGAAAATTCTTTTAATAATTCTTTTTGCCTTTGGGTGAGTTTCTTCGGAACCAGAATATTAATCTTAACAAGCTGGTCCCCCTTCCCGTAAGAACCCAGGTAGGGAATACCATTACCCTTTAATCTGAACAATTGGCCGTTCTCTGTGCCCTGGGGAATTTTCATTTTAGCTTTACCACCGGATATTGTGGGAACATCAATTTCTCCACCCAGGCATACCATCGGAAATGAAACATCAACTATGCTGATAATATCATTGCCATGTCTTTCAAAAAAATCATGTTTTTTAACATGTATAATAACATAGAGGTCACCCCTGGGGCCTCCATTTTGTCCCTGCTCTCCCTCACCGGTTATCTTCAGCCTGGAACCGGATTCAACACCTGCAGGCACTTTAACTGTAATAGTCCTGTTCTTGACCTTAAGCCCGGAACCCTTACATGTCTTACAGGGAGATTTTATGATCTTCCCGGCACCCCTGCACTTATGGCATGTCTGGGTAATTGAGAAAAAACCCTGTGTTTGCCTCACCTGCCCCGTACCGTTGCACAATGGGCAAACTGTTGGCTTTGTTCCCTTAGACGTACCTGCACCATCGCAGGAATCACATGTTTCGTTCCTGGGAATCTCTATGTGGGCCTCCATTCCGGAGGCAGCATCTTCAAGTGTTATTAAAAGATCATACGGTATATCGGGTCCTCTCCTTGCCCTGTTTGACCTTGTTCTTCCACGAAAGGAAGATCCAAAAAAGCCTTCAAATAAATCACCTAGATCAAAATCGCCGAATATATCTGAAAAATCCGCGGCGGCTCCGCGCCCGAAACCGTCCTGGCCGAATCCCGATAATCCATCGTGGCCAAATTTATCATAGGAAGCCCTCTTCTTCGGTTCCCGGAGCACTTCATATGCTTCGGTGGCCTCTTTGAACTTATCCTCAGCTTCTTTATTACCCTTATTTTTATCCGGGTGATATTTTAAAGCAAGCTTCCTATAAGCTTTTTTTATTGTATCCTCATCAGAGCTTTTTGAGACTCCCAATATTTCATAATAATCTCTTTTAGACAATGTTTTCCCTCTTATTTATATTTTGTTTTCACAAAATGTTTTATTTTTTCTCTTCGTCTTCGTCAACAACCTCATAATCAGCATCATATACTTTCTCTTCACTGTCACCGGAAGTATCACCTTCTGCGGGTTCTCCATCATTATCTCCCGGGGCACCTTCCTGACCCTGTGCTTCCTGCTGCTGTGCTGACTCCTTATATATCCTCTCGGCAAACTTATGTGATGCCTGCTCTAATTTTCCCTTTGCTTCTTTTATTGCCTCGGCATCATTGGTTTCCATCGCCTGCCTCAGGTTTGCAATTTCAGCTTCAATTTCATCTTTCTCTGCTTGCTCAATTTTATCCTGGTTTTCCCTTATGAGCTTCTCCAGTGAATAGATTAAAGTATCCGCTTCATTTTTGACTTCAATGCTCTCTTTTGCCTTTTTGTCCTCATCAGCATGAAGTTCAGCATCTTTTACCATGTTGTTTATCTCATCGTCGGAAAGGCCGCTTGACGATTCAATCCTAATCTTCTGCTCCTTGCCTGTACCCAGATCCTTTGCCGATACATGGACAATTCCATTTGCGTCGATATCAAAGGAAACCTCAATTTGAGGAACGCCTCTTGGTGCAGGGGGAATACCCACCAGGTCAAACCTGCCAAGTGTCCTGTTTTGAGAAGCAAGTTCCCTTTCTCCCTGAAGGACATGTATTGATACTGCAGGCTGATTATCTGAAGCAGTGGAAAATATCTGGCTCTTTTTCGTGGGTATTGTAGTATTACGTTCGATAAGCTTGGTCATAACCCCGCCCAGCGTTTCAATTCCTAGAGAAAGAGGTGTAACATCGAGTAATAAAACATCATGCACATCACCGGAAAGAACTCCACCCTGGATTGATGCTCCTATGGCAACAACCTCATCGGGGTTAACTCCTTTATGCGGGTCTTTGCCGAATACCCTTTTAACTAATTCCTGAACCGCCGGAATCCTGGTAGATCCACCCACCAGAATAACCTCGTCAATATCACCGGAAGTAAGCCCGGCATCATCAAGTGCCCTTGTGCAGGGTTCTTCAGTTGAGTTTATAAGGTCTTCTATTAACTGCTCAAGTTTTGCCCTTGTCAGTGTAATTACCATATGTTTAGGGCCGCTTTGGTCGGCAGTGAGAAAGGGAATATTTATTTCGGTCTGCATCTTGCTGGAAAGTTCAATCTTTGCTTTCTCGGCACCTTCTTTTAGACGCTGCAGTGCCATCTTGTCAGCGGAAACATCAATTCCCGTTTGCTTCTTAAACTCTTCCATGAGCCATTCCATAATTCTCTGGTCAAAGTCATCTCCACCAAGGTGGGTATTACCATTTGTTGACTTAACCTCAAAAACACCGTCACCGAGCTCAAGAATTGAAACATCAAAGGTACCTCCGCCCAGGTCATATACTGCTATCTTTTCATTGGCCTTTCCTTTATCAAGACCGTAGGCAAGTGCTGCAGCTGTTGGCTCATTTATAATCCTCTCAACCTCTAAACCGGCAATTCTTCCGGCATCCTTTGTTGCCTGTCTCTGTGAATCGTTAAAATAGGCAGGAACGGTAATAACAGCCTTTGTTATGGTTTCCCCGAGAAAATCCTCTGCTGTCTGCTTCATCTTCTGTAAAACCCTGGCTGATATTTCCTGGGGGGAAAAATCTCCGGCAAGGGTTTTAATATTTAACCCGCCCTTTCCGTCATCAAGCACATTATATGAAACCATTCTTTTCTCTTCTTTTATCTCGTCAAACCTTCTACCCATAAACCTCTTAATAGATCTAATGGTGTTTTCAGGATTAGTGATAATTTGATTCTTTGCAACCTGGCCAACAAGCCTTTCTCCCTTATCAGTATATGCTACAATTGAAGGTGTCGTTCTCTGGCCCTCAGAGTTCTGTATTACAGTTGGCTCTCCGCCAGTCATCACTGATACACAGGAGTTAGTTGTTCCCAGGTCTATTCCTATT